>JAJYPY010000125.1 GCA_021794995.1 Actinomycetes bacterium
CGGGTGGGCAAGCGCGATGGAGTGCGTCCGGCGCCACGGAGAGCCCCTCGCAGACGACTCCGGCCGCATCGGAACCACCCGGGCGCTCGGCATCGACGAGCACAAGGTGCTCGCCGCGAGCAAGGACCATCACACCCTCTACGCGACGAGCTTCGTCGACGTCACGACCGGCCAGCTCTTGGACGTGGTGCGCGGAAGGAGCGCTGATGACGTGGCCTACTGGCTCACCCAGGGACCGCCGTCGTGGCGCCAACGGATCGAGGCGGTCGCCATCGACCCCCACGCCGGGTACCTGAAGGGCATCGTGGCTGTCCTGCCCGACGTGACCGTCACCGTCGACCGCTTCCATGCGATCAAGGTGCGCCACGAGGCGCCGTGTCTCCGGCGGCGGGTGAGAGACCCGCCGCTCCGGGCTGTCGCAGCAGCCCGGTGAAGCTGAGGGCAGCCTGACCCTGGAGGTGCAGGGGAGGGCGGGAAGCAGCCCTGACAACGACGGGACGGGCCGGCACTGCCAGACGGTCCGGGTCCGGCAAGCAAGGCAGAGAGGCGTAACGAGAGTGAACCAGTGGTTGAACCCGCTCAAGCATGGAACCGGCTCCAACCTGGTGGATACGGGCCGGGCAGTGGTGCGCGTCGACTCCATTCACGAGAAGACGACTCCGACGACGACTATTGATGCTGGCGTCGGAGGCCACGGCGAAGGTCTGCGGCGTAGCCGTGGCGAGGCCGCAGCGGCAGAGCTGGGCGCCGACCCTGCCAACCGGGACATGGTGAACGTGGGAACCGCTCCGGGGTTGCCCTCCCCTTCGTGCTGCCAGCACGAAGACGGGCAGGCCCGCCGTCGGCTGATGGCTCCGGAGTGGGGCGGAGGGTCCGTAGTAGTCGGGGGACGGGAAAGCCGTCCACATGGCGAAGGGACCCAGCGAGTCTGCAGCAGAGGAACTGATATGCCAGGAGGTCGCCGGTGAACACCGACGAACCGTGGCCGAGCCTCGAAGAGGCAGAAGCCCGGGTACTGGGGATCCAGACCAAGCTGCACCAATGGGCGACCGACAGCCCCGATCGTCGGTTCAGTGACCTGATGAACCTCGTCTGCGATCCCGCCTTCCTCATGGTGGCGTGGGCTCGTGTGCGGGGCAATCGGGGCGCACGGTCGGCCGGAGTCGATGGCGTGAAGCCTCGCGACATCCTCTTTGGCACCGACACGGTTCTCCCCTTCCTTCGGGACGACCTGAAGCAAGGGCGGTTCGTGCCGTTGCCCGTGCGGGAGCGGATGATCCCCAAGGCGTCGGGCAAGCTCCGGCGCCTCGGCATCCCGACCGCTCGGGACCGCACCGTGCAAGCCAGCTTGAAGCTGGTCCTCGAGCCGATCTTCGAGGCGGATTTCAAGCCGTGCAGTTACGGCTTCCGCCCTCGACGCCGGCCGCACGACGCCATCGCCGAGATCCAGCTCTTCGCCACCCAGGGTTACACCTCGGTGCTCGAAGGCGACATCACGGCGTGCTTCGACGAGATCTCGCACTCCGCCCTCCTCGGGCGAATGCGAAGTCGGATCGGAGACAAGCGTGTCGTGGCGCTGGTGAAGGCGTTTCTCCACGCTGGCGTCCTCTCTGAGGATGGCATCATGCGAGAGACCAAGACCGGCACGCCCCAGGGTGGCTTATGTGCAGCTGCACATAAGCCCCCCTATGAACAGCGCTGGGTTATGCACAGCGTGGACCCATCGACCCTGGTGAAGGTGGGGGTCGGGGTCGAGCGCTGCACATAACGCCAGGGCCTTCAGAGCGCGGCGAGCCAGTCGAGCAGTCCGGCGTCCCGGTTCCATTCGGGCAGGTCGTCAGAGACGATGTCGACGTAGACGGCTTCGAGGGCTCTGCGCTTGGCTTCGGTGGAGGCACGGGCGTAGATCTCGGTCGTGGACAGGTCGACGTGGCCGAGGATGTCGCGGATGTAGGGCAGCGGGACGCCCGCGTCGTAGAGGTGCATGGCCTTGCTGTGGCGCAGCACGTGAGGACTGAGCTCGGCATTGGCGAGCACCGGATCACTGGCCATGGCCTGGTACTTGGCGATGATCCAGGCGATCCCACCGCGGCTGAGCTTTCGGCCATGTTGGTTGACGAACACCGCGTCATCGTCGTGACGGGGCCCATCAAGATGCTGTTCGGCCAGGTAGGCCTCGAGCAGTGCCGCCGTGTTGTCGCCGAGGGGGACGTGGCGGGTCTTGTTGCCCTTTCCGGTCAAGGCCGCCATGGCCGGGGCCTCGAGCCGGACGTCGCGGACGGTGAGGTCGGCGAGCTCTTGGACCCTCGCTGCGGTGTCGTAGAGAGTGGCGAGCAAGGTCGCGTCGCGCCGTCCCCGCCGGGTGGAGCGGTCAGGCTTGCCGAGCAGGAGGCGAGTCTGCTCGACGCTCAGGTGGTTCACCGCCGCTTGGGGCTGTCTTTTCGCGGGGATGGCGAGAATGTCCTGGCAGCAGGCCATCCGGGCAGGGTCTTGGGATTGCATCCACCGGAAGAACGAGGCGATCGCGGCGAGGCGCTGGTTCCGCGTCGACACGCTGTTGTGCCTGACGTCGCCGAGCCAGTCCAAGAACCCGACAATCGCACCGGCGTCGACGCAGTCGAGGGTGAGCGTTTCCGGCGGAATGGAGCGGTCGTCACGAAAGAACACGACGAGCAGCTTGAACGTGTCGCGATAGGACACAACCGTGTTCGGTGAGCAGCCGCGAAGCCCTGCCAGATAGGCGGTGAGGAAACGGCGCAAGGCCAATGCGAAGTCAGTCGCCATGGCGCGGCCCTTCCGTGACCGGTGGGACAACGTCACCGATGGCGCGTCGAACCTGAGCGGTGATGTGGGGGTAGGACTCGGCAGTCAGCCTGAGGTAGTAGGCCGTGTCGTCCGGTGAAGCGTGGCCCATGTAGGCCTGAAGGACCGGCAGCAACGCACCGACGTCGTCGCCACGCGCGGAGCACGCACGCAGGTTGTTCACCGCGAAGACGTGCCTGAGATCATGCACACGGGGGCCGTGGCCTCGGCCCCCGTGCGAGATGCGGGCCTGCCAGAGGAATCGACGGAAGTTCTTGTCGAGGTTCCCGAGGGTGAGCGGAGCACCGGGGCTGCCGGGGAAGAACCACTCCCCACCGGTGCGCCCGGCGATCTTTGCGTGGTAGTCGGCGAGTCGTTGACGAAGCGGCTCGCTCACGGGCACCTGGCGGTCTTTGTTGCCCTTCGCCTCCCGGACCTGCAGGACCCCGGCGTCGAGGTCGACGTCGGTGAAGCGCAGCAGACGAGCTTCGGAGGCACGCAGGCCGCAGCCATAGATCGTGCGGAACAGCACCGGCATGACGAGGTGGCGGAACGGGACCGCCGAGCAGTAATGACAGCGGTCGGTCTGGGCGAACAGCGCCGCCAGCTCGGCGTCGGTGTAGATGTGTGGGACGTAACGGGTGGGCCTCGGCAACACGCCGGTGGGCAGGACGTAGGCGGGAATGCCGCGGCGTCCGAGCCAACGAGAAAGCTCCCGCACCGGCGCGACCAGCGTTTGCAAGGTCGCCGGCTTGACGCCTCGCCCCTTTGCAGCAGCCACCCACGCCTCGACTGCGGCCTCACTCGGCGTGTCCAGCCCAGGGAACTCCGCGCAGCAGAAGGCCAAGAAGCGAGCAAGTGCTCGTTCTTCGGCGACGTACTTGTAGCCGACGGTGCGTTTCTCCGCGACCAGGGCCGTGATCGCGCTGGCCATCGTGGTCTCGGGGCTCACCGTGGTGCCTCTTGTGCCGGTGCGTCGGGGTCGAGGGCGCAGCTGGCCAGCAGCCCGAGCGACGACTTCAGATACACGCCGGTCGATCGGACCGACTGATGGCCGAGGATGTCGGCGATCTGCTCGAGCGGCGTGCCCTGCTCCATCAACCGGGTCGCCAAGGTGTGCCTGAGCGAGTGCATGCCGTGGCGGCGTTTCTCGCTGATCGGGACGTGAGCCACCCGGGCGTGCTTGACCAGGATCTGATGGAGATGGTCCTCGTCAGAGAACGGGCCGATCGGGGCGGTGTGCCGCACGAACACCTGCGGGCAGTCACAGGCCGGGCGACCGGCACGGATGTAATCGATCACGGCCCAGCCGACGTCCTTCAACAACGGCAGCTGCACCAAAGCAGCGGTCTTGGCCTGCGTGAGGAGCAACCGGTTGCCCGGCCAGTCGAAGTCGGCGAAGCACAAAGCCTTGATGTCGACACCGCGCAGTCCGAGCCTCGCGATCAAAAGGACGATCGCATAGTCCCGCTTCCCGCTCGGGTTGCCCCGGTCGATCGCGGCGAGGATCGATTCCACCTCGCCCGGCTCCCACACCGATGGTACCCGGGCCTGCTTGGTAGAGCGCGCGGCCGGAACGGCGCTGGCAACTGCGGCGTCGAGAAGGCCCTCAGCGGATGCGAACACCAGAAACGAGCGCAGCGCACACAGCTTCTGCTCGACCGTCTTTACCTGGTAGCCCGCGAGCGTGGTGACGAACGCGTCGATGACGGCGGCGTCACAGCGTGCGAGTCCGCCGCGTCCGCCGGTGAACGCGACGAACTCCCCGGCGACGGTTCCATAGGTGCGCACCGTGGACACGGCGCGGTCCGCGCCTCGAAGCCAGGCCTGGAACCGAGCGACCGTGTCGGCATCCTCCCCGGACAGCCGGCCGATCGACCGGCTGTAGCGGCGCAGCACCGCCCCATGGACTGCGTAGTCGCCGAGCATCTGGGCGACCCTGAACAGATAGACGTCGTTCGCCTCGAGCGTGCCAGAGCGCTCCTTCGCGAAGAAGCCGCACGACTCGTCGACCCATGCCATCGCGACGTCCAAGGCGAACTCCTCGACGCCACGGGCAGCGAAGAACCTCTCCATGCGGCGCCAGCAACGCCGATACCAGAGCAACGTCGGGTCCTTATAGCCGAGACGTTGCAGCTCTGCGTCCAGACCGGACACCAATGCCGACACAGTCACTGTCACAGCCGACCTCCTGATCACCAGGCCCGGCACCATGCCGAACCGATGATCAGAATCGTCGGTGCGTTATGTGCAGCGCTCGACCCCGACCCCCACCTTCACCAGGGTCGATGGGTCCACGCTGTGCATAACCCAGCGCTGTTCATAGGGTGGCATCCTCTCGCCGCTGCTGGCCAACATCGCCCTGTCGGTCCTCGACGAGCACTTCGTCGGGGTCTGGGAGCGTGAGATGGCCACTCGGGTCGATCGCTCGCGACGCCGTCGCCACGGAGAAGCCACGTATCGCCTTGTGCGCTACGCCGACGACTTCGTGGTGATGGTGCATGGAACGAAGGACCAGGCGTCGGCCTTGCGAGCTGACGTTGAAGCAGCACTCTGCTCGGTCGGCCTCCGGCTGAACGAGGAGAAGACGAGCGTATGCTCCATCGACGAGGGGTTCGACTTTCTCGGCTTCCGCATCCAGCGGCAAGTGAAGAGGGGGTCGCACAGGGCGTTCGTCTATACCTGGCCGTCGAAGAAGTCGCTGTCTTCGATCATGGCCAAGGTGAAGACGATCTCCAAGCAGGGAACGAACAACCCGCTCTCCGATCTCCTGCGCCAGATGAATGGCGTCTTGCGGGGTTGGACGAACTACTTCCGACACGGCGTGTCGAAGGACACCTTCGCCTACCTCCGCCACGTCACGTGGCTGCGGGTGGTGCGATGGCTGCGCCGGAAACACCGTCGTGCCAACTGGGGGTGGCTGCGACGGCGCTACCTGTCAAACGGGTGGTGGCCAGAACACGACGGCGAAGCACTGTTTGACTGTGCGACGGTGCCGGTGACCCGCTACCGCTATCGCGGGGCGGCGATCCCTTCGCCGTGGGCGGTGACGACCGAAGCTGCGTAGTCCTGCGACATGGGCTCGTGGAGAGCCGGATGCGGTGGAAGCCGCACGTCCGGTTCGGGGGACGGGCCGGGGAAACGGACCTGCCGAGAGGCAAGCACCGCGCCCCGGTCCGATCCCACCTCGCCAACACCGTCATCGATGACGTCCGCCGGCGCACTCAACAGTCCACGCTCGGCCACCGCGGGCACAAGGACGACCCGCGGTACCGGACGCGCCGGCTCATGACCCGGGGCTTCGAGCGCCTGAGCGATCGACAGCGAGACCAGCTCTTCTGTGCGCTCAGAGAAGGCGATCCCACAGGCGAGGTCGGTGCCGCCATCTTGGGCAAAGAGTTGTTGCGGGAGAGCTACTCTGCACCGACACTGCGTCAAGCCCACTGGCGGCTCGTGCGCTTCTACGCCTACGCCGCCGAGGTGGAAGTGCCCGAGCTCACCCGCCTCGCGACGACCATCTCTCGCTGGGAGCAAGAGGTCCTCAGCTTCCACACGACCCGCATCTCGACCGGACCGGTCGAGGCACAGAACCTCGTGACCGAGAAGATCCGTCGGATCGCCCATGGCATGCGGAACTTCGAGAACTACCGCCTGCGCCTCTTGCTCCACTCAGGCGTCCAATGGGACACTCGCCCAACTGCACGAATCAGGGGGCGTCACCCACGCCTGGTCGCGTAGAGCCGGTATAGCACGAGGTGCCCTCCCCCAACTGCATCAGGCGATGGGAGCTCAGCTCGACCAAGGCCTGCGAGACCCGCGGGCGCGCGTGCAGCGGCACATCGCGGGCACGGTGGGGCCGTGGCAATGCGGCGGGTCGGCCGCGCGAGATGTGGGCGCCCCTGGACGCCATCAGCGCCCTTGTGCCGTGTGATGGCACTAGTACAATAGGAACCATGGAGCTGCACATCGACCGCGGTGACCCACTGCCACTGGCTGAGCAGGTAGCGGCCGAGATACGCCGGGCGATCGCCGAGGGTGAAGCCGTGCCTGGCGACCGACTCCCGCTCGCCAAAGACCTCGCCGCAGTGATAGGCGTGAACAAGAACACGGTGCTTCGCTCGCTCCATTTACTGCGAGAAGAAGGCCTCCTCGAGTTCCGACGCGGGCACGGGATCACGGTGGCGGGCACCGCGGAGAAGAGCGCGCTCGTTGCTCAGGTGCGCGACCTCGTCCGATCGGCACGCCGCCACGGCTACCGAAAGAGCGAGCTCATCGCGATGATCGAGGCTGTGCGATGACATGACGACGCGAACGCCGACGTTGGACCGCCCTATCGAAGGAGCGGAACCGCCATCACCAGAGGTCCTGTTCAAAGAGGCGCGCCAGCGACGCTGGCGACGCTGGATCATCGGGATCTCGGCCGTGCTCGTCGTGGCGTCGCTCGCTGCTGTGGTCGGTCACGGCGCATTCGGCCACAGCGGCCATGCCCGGGTTCGTAAGAGCTCCGCCCCCGCTC
>JAJYPY010000126.1 GCA_021794995.1 Actinomycetes bacterium
CGGCCGCGACCATCGAGCCGACGCCGCCCTCGGCAATGCCGTCCTCGGCCGTCACGACGACCCGGTGGCGGGCCGCGTCGGCGAGCATCGCGGCGTCGAGTGGGCTCGCGACCCGCACGTCCCAGACCGTCGCCCGCAGGCCGTGCCCTTCGAGCGCTTCCGCCGCGCCTTCACAGGCGTGGAGGAGCTTGCCGACGGCGAGCAAGCACACCGAGCCGTCGCCTTGCGCGACCTTGCGCGCCCGCAGCCCGCTGCCCGTCTCTGCGCACCGGCGCGCCGGCGTCTTCGGCCAGCGGAGCGCCACCGGACCGTCGGTGATGTCGAGCGCGTCGTGGAGCATGACCGCGACCTCTTCGTAGGAAGACGGGGCCAAGACCGTCATTCCGGGGACCTTCGTGAGGAGCGCGAGGTCGAAGATGCCGTGGTGGCTGGGCCCGTCGTCACCGGTGACGCCGGCACGGTCGACGCAGAAGACCACCGGGAGCCGGTGCAGCCCGACGTCGTGGAGCACCTGGTCCCACGCGCGGTTCAAGAAGGTGGAATAGATGGCGACAACCGGCCGGAGGCCCCCCATGGCCATGCCCGCCGCCGAGGTGACCGCGTGCTGCTCGGCGATGCCGACATCGACGAGCCGGTCGCCGTAGCGTTGGGCGAAGGGGATGAGCCCGGTTGGCCCGGTCATCGCGGCGGTGACGGCCACGATCTCGGGCCGCGCCGCGGCTTCCTGCACCAGCGCAGCGCCGAACGCGTCCGCGTAGGTCAAAATGCTCCCCTTGGGCACGTGGGGCAGCCCGGTCGCCACGTCGAATGGGGGCACGTCGTGGAGACGCTTCTCGCCGTCGCGCTCGGCGGGTGGGTAGTGGCGTCCCTTCACCGTGTGCACGTGCAGCACGACCGGGCCGTGCGACGACGACGCGCGGCGCAGCGCCGACTCCAGGACCTCGACGTCGTGGCCGTCCACCGGACCGTGGTACTCGAACCCGAGTGCCCCGAAGAAGGCCCCGGGGGCCGATGCGTGGTGCGCCGCACCGCACGCGGTGGTGAGCGGCGAGACGGTCGGGGCGTACGAGCGGCCGTTGTCGTTCAGGACGACCACCACGCGTCTTCCCGAGGCGCCGATGTTGCTCAGCGCCTCGTACGCCAGACCGCCGGTGAGCGCGCCGTCGCCGACGACGGCGACCACGTGGTGCTGCTGGCCGCGCGCGTCGCGCGCACGTGCGAGGCCGTCGGCATACGACAGTGCGGTGGACGCGTGGCTGTTCTCGACGAGGTCGTGCTCGGACTCGCTGCGGCTCGGGTACCCGGACAGGCCCCCGGCCCTGCGCAGCTGCGCGAAGCCCTCGGCACGTCCCGTCACGATCTTGTGCACGTACGCCTGGTGGCCCGTGTCCCAGATGATCGGGTCAGTCGGGGAGTCGAAGACCCGGTGGAGCGCGAGCGACAGCTC
This sequence comes from Actinomycetes bacterium, assembly GCA_021794995.1. GTDB lineage: Bacteria > Actinomycetota > Acidimicrobiia > Acidimicrobiales > RAAP-2 > JAJYVT01. Next base: position 1,448 of record JAJYPY010000126.1, read on the forward strand.
GACTGCGCCGAGATTCGAGCCCAGATGGCCGCCGGTCGTGGAGACCGAGGACACGAGGAAGTCCCGGATCTCCGCCGCGAGCCGGTCGAGCGCAGGACGGTCCAGCGCGCGAAGGGCGGCGGGGGTGAGCCGGCGCAGGACTGCGAAACGGTCGGTCGACGTGCCTGCAGCGGGGGGCTGCCCGCTCCCGCTCCTGCGCCCGTGCATCGCATCGTGCACGGGCACGGGAGCGGGCACGGGCACGGGCACGTCGGCAGGGATCTCGACCAGTCCCTGCCGGGCGTGGGAGGTCCCGGCGGTCTCGTGGACAGTCGTCACGCGGCTCAGCGCGTGCTCACCAGAGCACGCAACGACTCTCGGAGCGAGCCCATCGACGCGATCACCGCGGAGGGTTCGTAGCCACAGTGGGCCATGCAGTTCGCGCAGCGGGGGTCCTTCCCCCGCCCGTACTTGGACCATTCGGTCGTCTCGACGAGCTCCTTGTAGGACGAGACGTACCCGTCCGCCATGAGGTAGCAGGGCCGCTGCCAACCGAGCACCGAATAGCTGGGGATCCCCCACGCCGTGCAGTCGAACTCGGCCTTGCCCTCGAGAAAGTCCAAGAAGAGCGGAGAGTGGTTCAGGCGCCACTTCTTGCGCTTGCCCGCGAATGCCTCCTTGAAGAGCTGGCGGGTCTGCTCGACCCCCAAGAAGTGCTCCTGGTCGGGCGCTTTCTCGTACGCGTAGGCGGGGGAGATCATCATCGCGTCCACCTGGAGGTCGTCGTTCAAGAAGTCGAGGAGATCGCGCACGGTCTTGGGGGAGTCAGTGTTGAAGAACGTCGAATTGGTCGTCACTCGGAAGCCGCGGCGCTTCGCCTCCTTGATCGCTTCGACCGCCGTGTCGAACACCCCTTCTCGGTCCACGGCCGCGTCGTGGCGCTCCTTCAGGCCGTCCATGTGGACGACGAAGGAGAAGTACTCACTCGGCGTGAAGTGCTCGATGCGGCGCTTGAGCAGGACCGCGTTCGTGCAGAGATAGACGTAGACCTTCCGTTGGACGAGCGCCTGGACGATGTCGACGATCTGGGGGTGCAGGAGCGGCTCGCCACCGGCGATGGACACCATCGGCGTGTCGCTCTCCTCGACGGCATGCACGACGTCCTCGACGGACAGTCGCTTGCGGAGGATGTCGGTCGGGTGCTGGATCTTGCCGCAACCCGGGCATGACAGGTTGCAGGCGAACAGTGGCTCGATCTCCACGATGAAGGGGTAGTACTTGCGCCCCTTCAATCTCTGGCGGAGCAAGTGGGCTCCGATGCGGGCGTTTTGTTTGAATGGAATGGGCATCAGCGCACCTGTGGGGGGAGAGAGAATCGGATGGTTTCCGTGGTGGTCCTGTGCTCGTCGACCTCGAGCGGACCGAGGCACGACAGGGCCTCGACCACCTCGGTGACGATGGACTCTGGGGCGGACGCACCAGCAGTGATCCCGACGGTCGCCGCGCCGTCGAGCCACGAGAGACGGAGCTGGCCGGCGTCCTCCACCAGCTCCGCCGGGCAGCCCTCCCGCCGGGCTACCTCGACCAGTCGTGCGGTGTTCGACGAATTGGCCGAGCCGACGACCAGCAGCAGATCGCACTCGCGCGCGATCGCCCGCACCGCGTCCTGCCGGTTCTGCGTCGCGTAGCAGATGTCGTCGGCGCTCGGTCCGGCCACGTCGGGGAACCGGCGCCTCAGGGCGTCGATCACCTCTGCCGTCTCGTCGGTCGCCAGCGTGGTCTGGGTCAGGTAGGCGACCCGTGAGCCGGGCGACAGCTGCAGCCTGTCGACGTCGTGCGTCGTCGCGACGAGGTGGGTGCGGTCGGGGGCCTCGCCGGCCGTCCCGACCACCTCCTCGTGCTCGGCGTGGCCCACGAGGACGATCTCGTACCCGCGCGAGGCGAACCGCCTGGCTTCGTGGTGCACCTTGGCCACGAGCGGGCACGTCGCATCGATCACGGTGAAACCGTCGCGCGCCGCGGCCTGGACGCGTACGTCGGGGCTGACGCCGTGCGCGGCGAGGACGACCGTCGCGCCGTCGGGTACCTCGTCCAGCTCGTCGACGAACACGGCGCCCATTGCGGCGAGCCGGCTGACGACATGGGCATTGTGCACGATCTGGCGCCTGACGAAGACAGGCGCGCCGTAGCGCGCGAGGGCCCGCTCGACGATCTCGATGGCCCGCTCCACGCCCGCGCAGAACGAGCGCGGCGCGGCCATCACGATCCGCCGGGGGCGGCAGGCCCGGGCCCAGCGCTCGAGAGGTGGGCGCACGCCTGCGAGCGCGGCGGCGGCGCGTCGGGTGTCGACCGCGGCCATCGCGCCGGGTCCGGCGAGGTCCTCCACGGCGCGCACGACCGCCAGTGGGCGGTTGTCGTCGGCGAGCGCGGCGGCCCAGGCCGAGTCGTAGTCAAGGACCAACGCCCCCAAGCGGCCGAGCGCGGCCCGGTCGCACGCCTCGCCACCGGTGTCCGAGGAGGCGGTCACCACCGGGCCCACCGCCACGCTGTGCCCCTGGTGGCGCAGCTCGGCAGCGAGCAGCTCGGCAGCGTCGATGCGACGCACCGCCGAGGGCGCCACGCGGAGGCTCGACCCGGTGCCGAGCGTCCACAGCTCGTTGGCCACGACCAGCTGTCCGGGGACCAGGTCGGGACCCAGGCGCTCGGCCGTCCCCGCGACGGCGACCGGGACACCCGGTCGCACGCGCTCCCGCAGGGCCTCGACCACGCCGCGGATGGCGGCGGCGCCGGTTCCCGTCACGATCACGCCCGCGCCCATGACGTTGGCCTCTACCCGGGAGGGTGCCAGGAGGATCACGTCGTCACCCACGCGGCCCGCTCCCGTGCACGAGACGTCCGAGGGCCGTCACCGGGAACACGAGCCGGTAGAGGTGGTAGTTGATGTAGAAGGCGCCGGGGAAGCCGGTGCCGGTGAACCACGGCTCGTCCCAGGTCCCATCCGGGCGCTGGGTGTCGCTCAGGTACTGCACGCCCCTGCGCACCGCCTCGCTCGACGCGGGCCCCTCACCTGCGGCGAGCAGCGCCATGAGCGCCCAGGCGCTCTGCGAGGCGGTCGACGCCCCTCTGCCGGCCCACGACGGGTCGTCGTAGGAACGGAGGTCTTCCCCCCAGCCGCCGTCGGCGTTCTGGTGCGATTCGAGCCACCCGACCGCCCGCCGGATGGCGGGGTGGGTGCCCGGTATCCCGGCCGCCGCGAGGGCCGGCACGACGGCGCCAGTGCCGTAGAGGTAGTTGGCGCCCCATCGGCCGAACCACGAGCCGTCCGGCTCTTGGGCGGCGAGGAGCCATGCAACGCCCCGGTCCATCGCCCCCAGCGCGGCGTGGGCGCCCCGGCCCTCGCGGCCCTCGCGGCCCCCGCGGGTGTCGAGGCGCCCGGCGGCGCGGAGCTGCGCGAGCATCTCGACGACGTGGGCGGTCACGTCGGCGCTCGGCGGGTCGATGAGCTCGCCGAAGTCGCAGAAGGGGAGCATCCGGCACAGCGTGCGCGTGTTGTCGACGTCGAAGGCCGCCCAGCCGCCGTCACTGCACTGCATGCCGAGCACCCAGTCGAGCGCCCGCGCGATCGACCCGCGATCGTCCTCGTCCGCCCGCAGGAGCGCGAGCACGACCTCCGCGGTGTCGTCGACGTCCGGGTAGTGATCGTTCTCGAACTCGAATGCCCACCCGCCGGGCGGGAGCTCGGGGCGGCGCACCTTCCAGTCGCCGGCGACGGTGATCTCCTCGGCCACGAGCCAGCGCGCAGCCCGGCGCAGGTCGCCGTCGGTGGGCTCCACACCCGCGTCGGCGAGGGCGACAACCGCGAGGGCGGTGTCCCACACGGGCGACTGGCACGCCTCGAGGCGGCGACCCCGCTCGTCGCGCACGGTGAAGCCGTCGAGGCCCGCCAGCGCACTACTGATCACCGGATGTGTGAGCGCGTAGCCGCGCAGGTGGAGCGCGATGATCGAGTAGACCCACGGCGGCTGGATGCCGCCCCATCCGCCGTCGGCTTCCTGGCGTTCGAGGATCCAGCGCTCCGCTTCACGCAGTGCCATGGCGCGCAGGAACCGCACGGGGTGGCGCGCATAACGTCGCGCCAGCGCGTCGGCGCGCTCGAGGACCCCTGTCCGCGTGAAGAGCGAATGCATGGGCCGCGGGCGCAGACCGGAGCGCAGCTCGTCGATGTCCACGCCGAGGTCGCGCACGGGCCGGTAGGTGCTCACGATCGTGAGGGCGACGACCGTCTGGCGCGCCCAGCAGCCGAAGTCGTAGATGTTGAGCGGCACCCGTGGCGGGAGGAACACGAGCTCGGGCGGCAGGACCGGAAGCTCGTCCCACGACCACTTGCCGAACAGGGCCATCCACATCTTGGTGAAGACCCGTGCGCGCTCGAGACCTCCCTGCCCGCGCACGAAGGATGCCGCCGCGGCCATGTGCGGTGCGTCCGCAGGATCCCCGGCGAGGCGCAGCGCAACGTATGCCTCGATGGTCGTCGACAGGTCGCCCGGGCCGCCGAAGAAGTTCGCCCACGTCCCGTCGTCCCGCTGGTTCGAGCGGATCCAGATCGCCGCCGCAGCGGTCTCCTCGTCGGTGCGGATGCCCAAGAACTGGCGCAAGAGCAGGTCTTCTGCGTCCATCGTGACGTTCGTCTCGAGCTCGCCCTTCCACCAACCGGCGTCGTCTTGGAGCGCAAGGAGCGCCTCGGTCGCCTTCTTCAAGGTGGCGGCCGCGTCTGTCGCTTCCGACGTCGACGCGGCGGCAACCATCAGCTGCTCTTCCTGGGTCGCCGTCATCGGTCCCTCGCCGTCACGTACCGTGCGACCGCTACGAGCTCTTCTTTCGGGCCGGCGACGAGATCGGTGTCGTCGAGGGCGTGCAGGGCCGCGCGGAGATGGCGCTCTGCGATGGCGGTCACCGTGTCACGGGCACCGCTCTCCTCCATGAGCACGGTCGCCCGAGCGACCAGCGACGCGGTGGGGGTGCTCGACAGAATGGATTCGAGCTCTCGCGCGGCGTCGCCGCCGGCCTGCAGCGCGACGGCGACGGGAAGCGTCTTCTTGCGCGCGAAGAGATCGGCGCCGACAGGCTTGCCGGTGACCGACGGCTCTCCCCAGACGCCGAGCACGTCGTCGATCGCCTGGAACGCGATGCCGAGGTGCTCGCCGTAGGCGCCGAGCGCGAGCGCCACGGCCGCGTCGCCTCCCCCGAGGACGGCGCCGATGGCGCACGCGGCGGAGAGCAACGCGCCCGTCTTGCCGCGCTCCATCGCGAGGCACTCGTCGACGGTGACCCTGGCCCGTGCCTCGAACGCCATGTCGGCGGCCTGGCCGGCGATCATCGCCTGGTTGGCGTTGGCCAGCCTGCGCGCGGCGTCCACGCGCGCCGGGGTGGGGGTCTCGAGGAGGACCTGCATCGCGAGGGCGGCCAACGCGTCCCCGGCCACGATCGCGACACCCTCGCCGAAGCGCGCCCACACCGTCGGCAGGTGCCGGCGCTCGCGGTCCCCGTCGATGATGTCGTCGTGGAGGAGCGAGTAGTTGTGGACGAGCTCGACGGCGACGGCGCCCGGGACGCCGTCCACCTCGCGCCCGCCCGCCGCGGCGGCCCCGAGGCAGGCGAGCCCCGCGCGTACGTACTTGCCGCCGCCGGCGAGGTGGTGGCGGATGGGGGCGTGGAGTGAAGGGTCGAGCTGGCGGACGGCGGCGTCGACCGCCGGCGTCACGAGCGCGGACGCCCGCACGAGCGCGTCGGGCGTCTGCACCGGCGGTCCGCCCGATGGCGCATATTACGACTATCTGAAGGCTTAAGCGCGGTCAGCGCGCCTTGGCATTGGGCTTAGG
>JAJYPY010000016.1 GCA_021794995.1 Actinomycetes bacterium
CCCTTCCCCCCCCTGCTCCGTTCCCGGTGGCGGCCCGGCCCGCCCGGGGCGGCTGCGCGGGGGTTTTGGCCCGCCGTGCGCGCTGTTCCTTGCCTTCTCATCGCCAGTCGCGTGGGCGAGGGGGGACTTGAACCCCCACATCCTTTCGGACACAGGAACCTGAATCCTGCGCGTCTGCCTATTCCGCCACTCGCCCGAGTGCGGGCGACAGCGTAGTCGACCAACCCGGGCGTTCCCCGGGGCGGCAAGGGGCGGGAGGCGCGTACGAGCCTCCGGACCCCCGTCAACGGGGGTTCCGCAGGCCCGATTGTCTGAAATCGTCGCACCGCGGGTAGCATCTTTGCGCTATTCCGGCGGGGCAAGTGACGGGCCGGGACGGCACGACGTCAATGGCAACTGCAGGCGACCGCCCCTCGCCCAGGTCACGAGAAGGCCGACCGGTAGGATTGACCGGACCATGGGACTCCAGCAGTTCGAGGCACGACTCGAGCGCCTGGTGGAGGGCACGTTGTCGAAGCCGTTCCGCAGCAACCTCCAGCCGGTCGAGATCGGCCGCCGATTGACGCGGGAGATGGACCTCCACCGCCGCGTGGGGGTCCATGGGCTCATCGCGCCCAATTCCTTCACGGTGACCCTGGCGCCTGCCGACGTGGATCGCTTCGCGAACTTCATCGACGCCCTCTCCCGGGAGCTCGCCGATGCCGCACGGGAGCACGCCAGAGCTGAGGGTTACTCGTTCGTCGGCCCCGTCGACGTCCAGGTGTACGAAGGCACGCGCCTGCGGGCCGGACGGTTCGTGGTCAGCGCCGAAGTGGTGGAAGGGCCCGAGGAGGGTCCTTACGCAGAACTGGTCTTTCCCGATGGGAACCGGGTCGCCCTAGGCGAAGGGCCCGCGGTCCTGGGACGGCTGCCCGAGTGCGACGTGGTCGTCAACGACCCGAACGTGAGCCGGAGGCACGCAGAGTTCCGACGCGTCTCGGACGGCGTGGTCGTGACCGATCTCGGCTCCACCAATGGGACGAGGGTGAACGGCGTGCCGGTGCGCGAACAGCAGCTGATCAGCGGTGATGAGATCACCGTCGGGTCGACGACGCTGGTGTTCGAACTGTCGTGATGTCGATGGTATTGGCGCTGCGCGGCGCGATCGCGACGACCGGGTATTCGGGGGCGGTCCGCCTGGTCCAGTGGTGCGTCATTGCGCTGATCTTCTTGTTCTTTCTCCGGGTGATCCGTGCGGTCTGGGTCGAGGTCAGGCCGGCAGGTCCCCGGCAGGCCCGCACGAACGCGAGGACCATGCCCGAGTCTGAGATTGCGGCAGGACCGTCACCGAGGCGTGGCAAAGGGCCCCTCTTCCTCGAGGTCATCGAGCCCGGCGACCGGGCGGGTCAGCGCTTCGACGTGGATGACGAGCTGACGGTCGGCCGGTCCCCAGGTTGCGGCATCGCCACCACCTATGACATCTACAGCTCGACGCTCCACGCGCGCCTCTCCCGTCAAGACGGGCGACTCGTCGTGGAGGACTTGGGCTCGACCAACGGCACCTTCGTGAACTCCGAGCGCATCACCAAGCCGACCAGACTGGGCCGGGGAGATCTCGTCCAGGTCGGAGCCACCGTCTTCCAGGTGACGAGGTGACGAGGTGACGAGGTTGCGGTCGGGATCGGCCACCGACGTCGGGAAGGTCCGCAGCTCGAACCAGGATGTCGCGCTCGAAGACCCCGATCTGTTCGCCGTCGCCGACGGTATGGGTGGACATGTCGGGGGAGAAGTCGCTGCCCGCGTCGCGATCGACACGCTGCGTGCAGCGTTCCAGCGCCAACCCACCGTCGAAGGGCTCCGCCGCGCCGTGGCAGAGGCCAACCGGGCCGTGTGGCGCCAGGGCCAGTCCGAAAGCGGGCTCCGCGGCATGGGGACCACGCTCACGGCGACGGCGCTCGTCAACGAGGACGACGACCGGCAGGTGATCGCGCTGGCCAACGTCGGGGACTCCCGTGCCTACGTGTTCTCGAAGGGCCAAGTGATCCAGGTCACCGCCGACCACAGCCTCGCAGAGGAAAAGGTGCGCCAGGGCCAGCTCACGGAGGCCGAAGCGGCGGTCCACCCTCACCGCCACATCCTGACCCGGGCGCTGGGTGTCTCCTCCGACGTCGACGTCGACCTGTGGGAGCTGCACCTTCACGACGGCGATCGGGTCCTCTTGTGCAGCGACGGCTTGACGAACGAGATCGGCATCGGTCGCATCGGCCAGACGCTCGAGAAGGTGGCGGATCCCAAGGAGGCCGCCCGCGCCCTCGTGAAGGCCGCGGTGGACCACGGGGGCAGTGACAACGTGACGGTCGTGGTCGTCGACGTCGTCTCGGCCGATTCGCCGCCCGGGGGAAACGGGCAACGTGACGAGAGGCGCGAGGCCGACTCGGCGCAACAGGCTGCCGCCATTGCTGAGGGTGAGCATGACGACGGCACCGACCCGCCCGCAGGGACCATCCGGTCTCGACGCCGGCGAGGCGGTGGCGAGGCAGCAACGGAGGCAGCTGCAGGAGCTGCAGGAGCTGCAAGCGTCACTCGCACGCTGCGTCCGGTCGGGGGGACGGCGCAGCGTGCGGCACCTGGCTCGAGCACGATGCTGGACGGGCGCCCGAGCAACGGCGTGGCGAACGGGAGCGCGTCGGCGGTCCCGTCGCCCGGCGACCGGACAGAAGACGAGGAAGAGGACGAGGCAGAGGGCGAGGAAGAGGCGGCGGACGAGACCGGTCTCGTCCCCCTCGCCTCCCTCGCGCGGAGCGGCCCAGGGGCTCCCATCGGCCTCGTCAGCTCTCGCCAGCATGTGGGCTCCGGCCCCGTCTCCGGGGCACGGGTCCAAGCGGCAGAGCTACGCCGATGGCACCCCGCCCACGGCGACAGGAGTCACCGTGGGCGATCGGCTCCGGCGCCTCGGCTGATCACGGTGCGGGTCGTCCTGTTCGTGGTCCTGCTCCTCGCCGTTGTTGCCGCGGCGTACGCCCTGGTGCGCTGGTATGCGATGGACGACTGGTACGTGGGTGTCGACCACAACCACCTCGCGGTGTACCAGGGGCGCCCAGGCGGCTTCTTGTGGTTCAAGCCGCAACTGGTCGACGAGACGCCAGTGACCACCACACAGATCCTTTCCTTCCGGCGCGCGGCGTTGCGCCACGATCCACAGTGGCCCTCGTTCGCTGCGGCCAAGGGATACGTGTCCAATCTCCGACGCGAGGACGCGGCCAGCAAGAACCTGGCGACCGGCAGCACAGCAACCACCCCGGGCACACCCAGCGCGCCGGCAAGCTCGGGTACGACGCCGCCAAGCGGCACGGGATCCACCAGTACCACGTGACGGCACCTGACGAGGACTTCGGCAGCTGATGGGACGACGGATCCGGTGGCTCGCGCTCGTGCTCACGATCTGCTTCGTCGCAGTCCTGGCACAACTCGTGAACATCCAGCTGCGCCAGGCCACATCGCTGAACGCGTCGCCGCTCAACCCGCGCAACTCGTCGAAGGCCTACGACAACGCCCGCGGGATGATCCTGGCATCGAACGGGTCGGTGCTCGCGAGGTCGGTCCCCGCGAACGGTCCGAAGGGCTCGGCGCCGTACAAGGACAAGCGGGTCTACCCCACAGGCCCGCTTTTCTCGGGCATCGTCGGCTACGACTCGCCGGCCTTCTACGGCACGTCGGGCGTCGAGTACACCTACAACACATACCTGAGCGTCCACGCGCAGAAGGCCCAGACGCTGGGACAACTTCTCAACCCCCCGGGAACAACGACCGACAACGTCACCCTCACGGTGATCCCGTCGTTGCAGAAGCTGGCCCAGACCGAGCTCGCCAGCGTGCCCGACACACGCAAGGACGGTGCGATCACCGTCCTCAGGGTGAAGACATCAGCCGTCCTCGCCATGTACTCGAGTCCGACCTTCACAAACAACGCCCTTGCCACACCGACACCGGCGAAGGACAAAGCCGCGGGGCAGGCGGACTTCCACACCCAGGACCACGAGGGCTTCTATCCCGGGTACCCGATGGCGACCTTCGACGCGTTCGCGCCGGGATCGACGTTCAAGGTGGTCACGACGACCGCCGTCTACAACCTCAAGCCGACACTCGAGAACTTCACCTTCAAGACGGCGGGCTGCACGGCCAAGGGCGCCATCCCCGAGACCAACAAGGTGATCTGCAACGAGTCGACAACCCCCACAGCGGCACGTCCGTGCGGCGGGACGATGGTCCAGATGCTGCCCCAGTCCTGCGATCCTGGCTACGCGCTGCTCGGGCTCGCCGTCGGGGGAACAGACCTGTACAAAGAGTCCGAGATGTTCGGCTTCAACAAGACGCCGCCGATCGATCTTGTGCCGGTGTCGAAGTCGAATTTCCCCACGCCCAAGCAGCTCGCGCCGACAGGCCCGCTGGGGCTGCCTGGCGTGGCGCTCTCGGCCTTCGGCCAGCAGACAGTCACCGAGACGGACCTGCAGAACGCGATGGTCGCGGAGGGCATCGCCAACGGAGGAGCGGTGATGACTCCGCACGTGATGGCGCAGATCCGCAGCGCCACAGGCCGGCTCGTGAAGTCTTACAAGCCCAAGGTGTACAGCCGCGTCGCCAGCGCCAAGTCGGCGAAGTCGGTGACCGGGCTGATGGAGGGCGTGGCGACCACACCCGGGGGCACCGCCTACGGGGTGGGCTTTCCTCGGACATGGAACATCGCCGTCAAGACCGGTACCGCCCAAGCTGGCACCGGCAACACAAACACGACCGACTGGATGATCGGCTTCGCACCGGCCTACGACCCGGTTGTCGCGATCTCGGTGGTCGTTCCGCTCCAGGCGCGCACGGCGTCGGGTGCGTCGATCGCGGGGCCGATCATGAAGGCGATGATGACAGCGGCACTGAAGATCGTCCCGTACAACCACACCGCGCCACCGACCACCACGACCACCACGACCACGACGACCACCGTCCCGCCGTCCAAGGTGCCGCCGAGCGCGACAACCATCCCGGTTGCGACGTCGACGACCTCCCCTCCGACGACCGCGCCACCGCCGACCACCACCACGACGACGACGCTGCTGCCGACCACCACGACCACCACGACCACCACGACCACCACGACCCCCGTAGGGGCTGGTCCGACGACGACTGCCTTCGTGACCTTCCGTCGCCGGCACTCGTGGTCGTCGGCGGCCCTGCGTGCCATCGACGTGCGCCGGCTCGCCATGCACGTCAGAAGGTCGCCCACGTGACGCGACAGGCGGAGTCGACGTCGAGCGGGTGCCCGTACCGTCCACATAGTCCACATAGGCTCGGTTTCGCATGCAACCGGTGACGACACCGCGCGTCTTCTCCGGGCGCTACGAGCTGACGCACTTGGTGGCCAGAGGGGGGATGGCCCAGGTCTACCGTGCGCGCGACCGGCTGCTGGACCGTCCCGTCGCACTGAAGGTGCTGTTTCCCGAGCTCTCGGTCGACCGCGCCTTCGTCGAGCGGTTCCGCAGGGAGGCGCAGGCCGCCGCGAACCTCTCACACCCGAACATCGTTCCCGTGTTCGACTGGGGCGAGGACGGCGGGACCTACTACATCGTCATGGAGTACATCGACGGGCAGCCGCTGTCCCAAGCGCTGCGGGCCGGGGGCCCGATGCCCCCCGCGCGCGTCGCGCACATCGGGGCACGTGTCGCCGACGCGCTCGCATACGCGCACCGCCACGGCGTCGTGCACCGCGACGTCAAGCCCGGCAACGTCCTGCTGACCAACGACGAGCAGGTGAAGGTCACCGACTTCGGCATCGCGCGCGCCGTCAACACCGAAGAGAGCCTCACGCAGACCGGCGCCGTCATGGGCACGGCCACCTACTTCTCGCCCGAGCAGGCCGAGGGGGTCGGCGTCGACGCGCGGAGCGACATCTACTCGCTCGGGGTGGTGCTGTTCGAGATGGTGGCCGGGCGGCCCCCGTTCCTCGGCGACTCCCCGGTCGCCGTCGCCTCCAAGCACGTGCGCGAGCGCCCGCCGGTGCTGAGCGACCTGAACCCCACCGTGCCGCCGCCCCTCGAGGCGATCGTTGCCAAGGCGATGGCGAAGTCCGCGGACCAGCGGTACCAGTCCGCGTCGGACCTCCGGGCGGATCTCCAGCGCTTCGCGGAGGGCCGGCCGGTGAGCGCGGCAGACCCGGCGACCCTGGCCATCGCGGCGATGGGCCCGGCGACCGGGGTCCTCGGGGCGGTCTCGGGGAACCCGACCGAGGCGCTGCTGCTCGGCGACGGCCGTCGCGTCACCCCACCCCTCGAGCCGGAGTCACACGTCGGGCGCTGGGTGCTCCTGCTCCTGGCGCTGCTTGCCATCCTCGGGCTCGTCGTCTACTTCGTCCTCCAGAACCTCGGCTACATCGGCGCGTCCGACAAGCTGACGATGCCCACAGTGCGCGGCCAGCCGGTCGCCGCGGCCACGAGCACCTTGGAGGCCGACGGCCTGGTCGTGACAAGCAAAGCCCGCCAGCCCTCCACAACAGTCGGGAGCACAGACGTGATCTCGACCAGGCCCAAGGCGGGATCACGCGCGCACAAAGGCGAGCACGTGGCACTCGTGGTGAGCACGGGCGCCGTGCCGAAGGTGACGGTGCCCACAGTCAAGGGGAAGACATACAGCAGGGCGACAGCGACACTCTCGCGCAAGGGACTGCACCCGACGGAGCTGCTCGTGGCCAGCACAGAGAAGACCGGGACCGTGCTCACACAGACACCTCCGGCGGGAACCCGGGTGAAGAAGGGGTCGACCGTGACGCTCAAAGTCTCCACACAGAACTCGGTCGTCGTGCCGGGGCTCATCGGCGACACCGTCGCCCAAGCGGGCAGCGCGCTCGGCGCTGCCGGCCTGGCCCCGGGGATCTTGACCAAGGGGTGCTCGAGCCAGTACGGCACAGGCATCGTGATGAACCAGACACCCGCCGGGGGGACGAAGGTCGCGCCTCACGCCAAGGTGAACTTCGAGCAGTCCACGGGCCCGTGCAACGTCTCGGTGCACAACGTCGTCGGGAAGAGCGAGACAGCGGCGATCGCGACACTGTCGAGTCAGGGGCTCAAGGCCGTCCCGGTGACAACAGCGACGTGCGTGCCCGGGACAAGCGGCAAGGTGCTTGCACAGACACCCCGGGGGGGCACGACAGTTCCGACCGGCTCCACCGTGTCCATCGACGTGTGCAAGCCGCCAGTCGCGTCGGGGACAACAACACCAAAGCCCGGCCACACAAAGCCGGTTCCCACCTCGAACGCGGTGCGGACGCCGCCGGTCACGTCCAAGACATAGCTACGGGCGCCGCCTGCAGGGCCGAGGTGCTCAGGGTCCGGGCGCCGGTGGCACCCCCGTACCGATCTGCGCGAGGAAGTTCGCAAGCATCGCCGGGCCGGATTCGGTGAGGATCGACTCGGGATGGAACTGGACGCCTTCGATGGGGAACCGCCGGTGGCGGAGTCCCATGACAACGCCGTCCGACGTCGTCGCCGTCACCTCGAGGTCGTCGGGAACCGTGGTCGCTGTGACGACGAGTGAGTGATAGCGCGTGGCGACGAACGGGTTCGCAAGTCCAGCGAAGATGCCGGTCGCACAGTGGTGGATCTCCGACGTCTTGCCGTGCATCAGTGCGGGAGCATGCACCACCGAGCCCCCGAACGCCGAGGCGATCGCCTGGTGACCGAGACAGACGCCCAGGATCGGCAGCTCGCCTGCGAGCGCGGCGACGGCGTCGCGGCAGATGCCGGCGTCCTCGGGACGTCCGGGCCCCGGGGAAAGCACCACCGCGTCGGGGTGCAGGGCGCGGATGCCCGCGACGTCGACGGCGTCGTTGCGCACGACGACCGGCTCCGCACCGAGCTCGCCCAGCTCTTGGACCAGGTTGTAGACGAAGGAGTCGTAGTTGTCGACGACCACGAGACGTGCGGGCACGAACGGATCGTAGGGCGCGGCGCCTTCCCCCCGTGCCCCCGACGGTCTAGCCTCGGGCGCCATGGCACCGAAAGGACGGACCGGTCCCGGCCGGGCGCAGCGCAAGGGGGCGTCGTCGGGTGGCCGCACCACCGTCGCATCACGGTCGCGCATCGGGCGCTACACGGCGCCAGAGCAGAGCGGCAAGTACACGCCGCCGGTGCCCAAGGGGGTCCGCAAGAGCCCCCGGTGGTTCGGTGCCGCTGTCCTGGGGCTCCTCGTGCTCGGTGTCCTGGTGATCCTGTTGAACTATCTGACGGTGCTGCCAGGAGCCACCTCCGCCTGGTACCTCGTGGCGGGCCTCGTCATGATCTTCGGGGGATTCGTCATGGCGACCCGCTACCACTGACGACCGCGCCGTGACCGCGTACGCCCAACACGAGCGGCGGGAGCTCTGCGACCTCTTGCTCCGCGTGGGTCCCGACGCACCGACGCTGTGCCAAGGCTGGTCGACGCGCGATCTCGCCGCCCACCTCGTGGTGCGCGAGCGGCGCCCGGACTCCGCTCCGGGTCTGGTCGTCGCCGCGCTGGCGGGCTACACCGCTCGGGTGCAGCGATCGGTGCGAGACGCGCACCCGTGGCCCGAGCTCGTAGAGCGGGTACGCTCCGGGCCCCCCGCCTTCCTTCGGGTGTGCGACGAACAGATGAACACGGCTGAATTCTTCGTCCACCACGAAGACGTGCGCCGCGCGGCGCCCGGTTGGGTGCCGCGCCCCATCGATGCCGGCGAGGAGCGGCTCTTGTGGAGCAGGCTCGGGATGCTCGCCCGTGTCGTTCGGCGGCGCCTCCCCGTGGGAGTGGTGCTGGCAGCCCCGGACTTCGGGCAGCTCGTCGTGCGTCCCGGTGCACCGCAGGTGACGCTCAGCGCGCCGCCGAGCGAGCTGCTGTGCTTCATGTTCGGCCGTCAGGTGGCGGCGAGGGTCGACGCGTCGGGTCCACCCGACGCGGTGTCGGCGCTTCACGCTGCGAAGCTCGGTCTCTGAGCGCGCGTTCCTCGCCGGCCGACGCGAGCGCCGCCCGCAGTCGCGTCGTCACGCGGTGCTCGATCACGAAGGCGAGGAGCGGGATGAACCCCGCGCCGACCATGGCCGCCATCTGCAAGAGCGTGAAACGCGCCCGCCGAGCAAGGTCGACGGCGGCGAGCAGGTAGATGATGTACAAGAAGCCGTGGATCGGGCCGGCGATCGCGTCGACCTGTGCGATGCCCGCCCCGTACTGCAGCGGGACACCGACGAAGACGAGGACGGCGAGACCCGTGCCGACGATGTAGGCCATGACGCGGTAGCGCAGGAGCGCGGCGTCGATCCCCTGCAGGGGGTCGTCGACGTCGCCTGTCTGGGCATAGCCGGGGGCGAGCTTCCCGAGCGAGCGGCGCAGGCCGCCGACGCTCATCTGCGGCGCCAGCTCTTCGGGCCTTCGGCGGCCAATCGCGCGAGCCGGTCGTTGTAGGCGGCGAGCTCCTCGTCCTCGTCTTCACGTCGGCGGACGGGACCCGCGTGGAGCGGGTCCCCACGAAGTGACGTCGCGCGGGCGAGCCGCGCTTGGGCGGCGCGGCCGACCGTCGCCGGGTCGGTGTGCACGAGCTGCCACCAGGCCCATACGCCCGCAAGCGCGAACACCGGCCACTCGATCGAGTACACGTAGCTCAGCCCGTTTCCGTCGAAGGCCCGGTGGACCTGCCACCAGAAGGCGACCAGGCAACCCGGAAACCAGACGAGCAGGGCGACATGGAGCAACACCGCTCGCCGGGAGAGCCATCGCTGGCGCACGACCGCAGCCTACCGATGGCATCCCCCCGCCCCGCCGCGGCGGCTGGATCAGGCGAGGCGCTCGATGACGGTGGCGTTCGCCTGGCCCCCGCCCTCGCACATGGTGAGGAGCCCGTAGCGGCCGCCGGTGCGGTCGAGCTCGTGCACCAAGGTGGCCATGAGCTTGCCGCCGGACGCGCCGAGCGGGTGGCCCAGTGCGATCGCCCCTCCGTTCACGTTGACCTTGGCCATGTCGGGGTGGATCTCTTTGTCCCATGCGAGCACGACGGAGGCGAACGCCTCGTTGATCTCGAAGAGGTCGACGTCGTCGAGGGAGAGCTTTGCGCGCTCGAGGACGGCACGCGTCGCGGGGATCGGGCCCG
This sequence comes from Actinomycetes bacterium, assembly GCA_021794995.1. GTDB lineage: Bacteria > Actinomycetota > Acidimicrobiia > Acidimicrobiales > RAAP-2 > JAJYVT01. The sequence continues at coordinate 10,121 of JAJYPY010000016.1, forward strand.
TGAGCATCGTGACCGGGTCCACACCGGCGACGGCGAACGCCACGAAGCGCGCCCGAGGGGTGAGTCCCAGCGCACTGGCCCGCTCCTCGCTCATGATGAGGACCGCCGACGCCCCGTCGGTGATCTGCGAGGAGTTGCCGGCGGTCACCTTGCCGTCGGGCTTGAACGCGGGCTTGAGCTGCGCGAGCGCGTCGAGCGACGTGTCGGGACGGATCCCTTCGTCGGTCGTCACGATCACCTCGGTGTCCACGCCGCCGTCGTCCCGGACGGGTACGGGGACGATCTCCTGCTCGAAACGGCCTTCGGCGGTGGCCGTCGCCGCGCGCTGGTGCGACCCGAGGGCGTAGCTGTCCAGGTCGTCGCGGCTGAGCTGCCACCGGTCGGCGATCATCTCGGCGGAGATCCCCTGGTTCACGAGGCCGCCACGGCCGGCGTAGCGGTCCGTCATCCGTGGTCCGAAGGGCATGCCGAGCTCGCGGACGATCGACGAGCCCATCGGAGTGCGAGTCATGCTTTCGATCCCACCTGCCACCACGACGTCGTAGGCGCCGGCGATGACTCCTTGAGCCGCGAAGTGGATCGCCTGCTGTGACGAGCCGCACTGACGGTCGACCGTCGTCGCGGGGACCGACTCCGGCCACCCCGCGGCGAGGACGGCGTTGCGCCCGACGTTCAGCGACTGCTCGGAAACCTGCATGACGCAGCCCATGATCACGTCGTCGATGAGGGAGGGATCGAGATCGTTGCGGGCCTGGAGGGCCTTCAGCACCTCGGACGCGAGATCGACGGCGTGCCAGTTCTTGAGCACGCCGTTGCGCTTGCCGCCGGGCGTACGGACGGCGTCGACGATGACCGCGGTCGTCATGATGGCCTCCCGGATCGACGGCGGGTCTGCGGGGCGCAGGCGCACGCCGGTGTACCGATCATCGTAGCGGCGCGCCGGTAACGTGCCCCTGTGGCAGACGATCCCGGGCGCACGGGGCACCGTTCGCCGTCGGCGAGGGACATGGACCGCTGGCTCGGCGACGGGGGCATGCCGCTCCTCGGCGCGCTCGGCGCGTCGCTCGATGCCTACGGAGTCGACGGTGAGGACCTCGGCTGGGTTGTCGGCGCCTTCAGCCCGACGGCGATCGCCAGCAACCCGCACGGGGTTGTCCAGGCGGGCGTGCACGCCGTCGTCTTCGACGCCTGCATGAATTTCGCCGTCAATGCTGCGCTCCGACCTGGCGACCGCACCCGGGGCACGCTCGAGTTGCACACCGCGACGATGCGGCCCGCGATCTGCGGCGAGCGCTACACCTTGCGGGGCGAGGTGACGCGCCTCGCGCGCCATGTCGCGTTCGCCGAAGCCGTCATGCGCGACCCCGGGCAACGGATCGTGAGCCGCGCGACGGGCACGTTCCTGCTCCAGCGCGACGTCGCTCGGGAGTCCTGAGGACCGGGCGCCGGAGAGGCCGCTGGGTCTCAGGGCGCCCAGAGCATCCGTCGCCCGGGCCCGGCGCCGTGCCACGCTGAAAGGACTCGGGAGGAGGTCGCGTGCCACAAGATCCCCAGACCAACTGGCGGTGGCTGGCACGTCACGAACCACCCGGGCAGCACACCGCGTGGACCCTGGACTTCCACGACCTCACCTACGAGTGGCGACGCCTGTTCGCCGAGGCGTTCGGGACCTTCCTGCTCGTCGTGGTGGCCGCCGGTGCCCCGGTGGTCGACGTGGCGAGCCACGGCCAGGTGCCCCTCGACGCCCAGGTGGTCGCTCCCGGGCTGATGGTGCTGGGCGTCATCTACTTCATGGGCGCCGTCGGTGGCGCCCACCTGAACCCGGCGGTGAGCATGGCGTTCGCGCTCAGGGGCAACTTCCCCTGGAAACGGGTGCCGGGGTACGTCGGTGCCCAGATGGTGGGTGCCGTGGCTGCTGCAGGGGTGCTACGCGCCGCCTTCGGGAACATCGGGAACCTGGGCGTCACCGTCCCGGGTCCGCACATCGGAGCCGGCACCGTCGTGGCGATCGAAGCGTTGCTCACGGTGGGGCTCGTCAGCGTGATCCTCGGCACGGCGTCGGGAGCGCGGAACATCGGTGCCAACGCCGGCATCGCGGTCGGAAGCTATATCGCACTTGCCGGACTGTGGGCTGCGCCGGTGACCGGAGCCTCGATGAACCCGTTCCGGACGCTCGGCCCGGCCCTGGTCGGCGGTCACTACATCGACTGGTGGGCCTATGTGATCGGCCCGCTCGCCGGGGCCGCGATCGCCGTCGGATTCGCGTGGATCCTTCGGGGGCCCCCCAGCCAAGCCGCCACCCTTGCAGCACAGGGGTTCCTCGGCGGCGATGCGGTCGCCGGCCGACCGCCCACCACCAGCCCGGGAGGTGGGGGCGACGGCGCGTGAGCTCCGGCGGTCGCGGGAGCGGGCTCCTATCGGCCGATGTGCTCTGCGGGGATCGAGCCGAGTCGTCCGGCGTGGAAGTCCTCGAACGCCTGGGCGATCTCGTCCTTCGTGTTCATCACGAACGGTCCGTAGGCGGCGACGGGCTCGCGGATCGGCTCGCCGCCCAGCACGAGCAGCTCCAGGCTCGGCGCACGCGAGTCCTGGTCGCGGTCGGCCGCGACGATGATGGCATCACCGGCGCCGTGCACCACCAGCTGACCAGACGCGACCGGCCGAGCGTCAGGACCGGCAGTCCCCCTCCCGGCGAGCACGTAGGCCAGCGCGTTCAGCTGCCGGGGCCACGGGAGCACCAGCCGCGCGCCGGGGCTGAGGGTGGCGTGCACCATGGAGATCGGCGTGTGCGTCACGCCCGGACCCTTGTGGCCGTCGACGTCGCCCGCGATGACCCGGAGCAACGTCCCGCCGTCGGGGGACGACAAGAGCGTTGCTGTCTGCGGCTCGATGCCCTGGTATCGCGGGGCCACCCACTTCTCTGCCCTGGGAAGGTTCACCCAGAGCTGGATCCCGTGGAAGAGCCCGCCCGACGCGATGAGGTCCTCGGGTGGGCGTTCGATGTGCAAGATGCCCGCGCCGGCCGTCATCCACTGCGTCGCGCCGTTCGTGATGAGGCCGCCCCCGCCGATCGAGTCCTGATGCTGGAACGTGCCGTCGATCATGTAGGTGACCGTCTCGAAGCCCCGGTGGGGGTGCCACGGCGTCCCTTTCGGCTCGCCCGGCGCGTACTCCACCTCACCCATCTGGTCCATGTGCACGAATGGGTCAAGGTCCGCGAGGGAGACGCCGGCGAACGCCCGGCGGACCGGGAAGCCCTCACCCTCGAGGCCGTGGGGGGCGGTCGTCACGTCGCGCACCGGGCGGACCAGGACCGTTGCCGGGTCGGGCGCGCTGATCTTTGGAAGGCGCAGTGGGTTCTCGACGGTGATGGCGGGCATGGGGACGCTCCTCGGTCATGGTCAACAGCCTGCGGACCCGCTTCATTCCTCGAGGCCTCGGGCGCCCGCCCGTCACGCAGGGAGATGCGGGGTCAGCAGACCTGGTGGAGCCGGCCGGTTTCGAGGTCGTAGATGAAGCCTCCGACGGTCAGCCCTCCGAGGTAGGGGGAGGAGCGGACGCGCTGGACGTCCCCGTGGAGCGTGGCTTCCTGATCGTCGGTCGTGAGGAAGGCGAGGCTCCGGGTGTCGGGGCCGCCGCCTGCGGAGATGGCGAGATGGAGGTCGTCCTCGGAGCCCGACGCCATCGCGCAACGGGTGTGGGCGACGACCATGCACCGGGCGGCCCCGAGGAGATGGTGGGCGATCACGAGCGTGCGCAGGACGTCATCGGTGACCCGCGCGCCGGCGTTGCGCAGGATCTTGGCGTCGCCGGGGCCGAGCCCGAGCATCCGCAGCGGGTCGATCCTCGAGTCCATGCAGGTGAGGACGGCGAGGCGCTTGGCGGCCCTCGCCTCGAGGTTCGCAAAGGCGTAGTGCTCGGCGAAGTCGGCGTTGGCGGCGAGGATGTCGTCAAAGCGTGAGTCGGACATGGTCGGTTCCTTGTGCCGGTGTCTCGTGCCGGCGGCACGATACCTCGCGGGAGTGACGGCGGTCCCTGCAGCGGGGGCTCCTCGCAGCAGCGCCCCGTCAGGCACCCTCACCAGGGCGGAACTGCTCCCACAGACCCCGCATGGCGCGCAGCCACCGTTCGCGATCGTCCGCCCGGTGGCGCTCGTAGCGCGCAACTTCTGGGTGGGGGAGGATCAGGAACTGCTCCTGGGCGAGGGCCTCGACGACCACCTGGGCGACAGCGTCGGGCTCGAGCATCGGGCCGCCTGCGAGCACCGACGTGCCGGAAGGATCACCCGCGTCGAGGGCGCCGAGCAGCAGCGGGGTGCGGACCCCTTGCGGGCAGAGGCACGAGACCTTGATGCCGTCGCCCGCGTACGTGATCGACAGCCACTCGGCGAGCGCGACGGCGGCGTGCTTGGTGACGGTGTACGGCGCAGATCCGAGATTCGTGAGCAGTCCCGCCGCCGACGCCGTCTGGAGAAGGTAGCCGCCGCCGCGTGCCGTCATGCGGGGGACGAGCGCCCGCGCCGCATAGACGTGAGCCATGACGTTGACGTCCCAGATCCGCTTCCACTGTGCGTTGGACACCTCCGCACCGCCGGCGACGGCGATCCCTGCGTTCGAGCAGAACAGGTCGATCGGTCCGAGCTCGCGCTCGACGCGTTCGATCAACGTGACGACGTCGGCCTCGTCGGACACATCCGTCGAGACCCCGATCGACGCGGCCCCCCTGCGCTCGAGATCGTCTGCGACCTCGGCGCAGCGTGCCGCGTCCAGGTCGGCGACCGCGATCGCGCGGGCGCCTTCGGCGGCGAAGCGCTCGCACAGCGCCTTGCCGATGCCGCTGGCTCCGCCCGTGATGGCCACGACCTTTCCTCCGACGTCCACGGTCCTCTCCGATCTGCACGACGTGCGACCCCGGCGGCGCGTCGCCATCGCGGGTGCGTCCTATGGTGGCCGCTGTACCCGGTGCCCGCCAGAGCCCGTACCGTGACGCCCGACCAAGACCAGACGGGAGCAGCGACGATGACTCCAGAGGACCGCGCCGCCATTGGGGCACGGCGTCCGCCGTGGCGCACGGGCCGGCGCTCGACGGTGCGGAGATTGCCCGAGCGCGCCGCCTACGACCGTGAGACGGTGGAGGCGATCCTCGACGAGGGATTCGTGTGCCACGTCGCCTTCTCCACCGAAGAGGGTCCCGTCGTGCTGCCGACCGCCTACGCGCGGGTGGGAGAGGTCCTGTACCTGCACGGTGCGGCGGCGAACCACGCACTGCGGACCATCGGCGGCGGCATCCCGATCTGCCTCGCCGTGACGCTCGTCGACGGCCTCGTGCTCGCCCGCTCCGCCTTCCATCACTCGGTCAACTACCGATCCGTCGTCGTCTACGGGCATGCCGAAGAGGTCCGTGACCCCGTCGAGAAGCGCGCTGCCCTCGACGCGGTCGTCGATCAGATCGTCCCGGGCCGCGTGGCGGACGCCCGCGGACCCAGCGACTCCGAATTGCGGGCGACGCGGGTGGTGCGCGTCACGATCGACGAGGCGTCAGCCAAGTGCCGCGCGGGCGGTCCGAAAGACGACGCCGAAGATGTCGAGCAGGGCGGGATCTGGGCCGGGCACCTGCCGCTCACCGTCGTTCCTGGCACGCCGGTCCCCGACGACCCCCGAGGGGAGAGGCTCGCGGTGCCCGGGTATGTGGTCCGCACCCAGCGCCCTGGGCGCTGACGCCCTGCCTCCCCGCCCCATGGCGGCGCGCTTGTAGGCTCCGCCACGTGCCCGGATCTCTTCTCGGCAACCGCGTCCAGCGGGTGGAGGACCCCGACCTGGTGACCGGGAAGGGGACGTTCATCGGGGGGCTGCAGATCGATGGCTGCCTTGCCGCCGCCTTCGTCCGCTCCCCCACCGCGCATGCGCGCATCAGGTCGATCGAGGGAGCAGACGCCGCCCGCGCCCCGGGCGTGGTGGCGGTGTACACCGCTGCAGATCTCGGCCTTGCCCCACTCGGTGGCTTCATGGTGCTCAACGCGGCGTGCGGTCGGCCTCCCCTCGCCGAGACCAAGGTGAGGTTCGTCGGCGAGGCCGTTGCCATGATCGTCGCCGAGACCGAAGCGGCGGCCGTCGACGCGGCGGAGCTCGTGGCCGTCGAGTACGAGCCGCTCGAGGCGGTCGTGGACATGGAGGCCGCGCTCGCCGAGGGCGCTCCGCTCCAATTCGAGGCGCTCGGGACGAACCTGGTTGCAGGCTTCGCGGATCCTGCGGGCGCCGACCCCTTCGACGGCGCGGTCACCGTGGTGCGCGCCCAGCTCGAGAACCAGCGCGTGGCGGTGGTCCCGATGGAGGCCGATGCCATCGCGGCGATCCCTGGAGGCGATGGGGATCGCCACGAGCTCACCGTCTACGTGTCGACCCAGATGCCGCACGGGTTCTGGGCGAGTGCGTCGACGTACTTCGGGATCGATCGCGACGCGCTCCGCGTCGTCGTGCCGCACGTGGGTGGTGCGTTCGGCAGCAAGGTCGGCCTTGGTGCGGAGCATGCGTGCGTGATCGCTGCGGCCCGGCGGCTCTCCGCGCCGGTGCGCTGGGTGCAGACGCGCTCAGAGGCGTTCATGGGCATGCCCGACGGCCGCGGCCAGCTCCAGTGGGTGGAGATGGGTTTCGACGGTGCGGGGCGGATCACCGGGATGCACTGCCGGATCATCGGCGACGCCGGCGCGTACGCGGGGTTCGGAGGCGCGCTCGCCCTCGGGCCGACGCGCATGATGGCCGAAGGCGTTTACCGGATCCCGGTGGTGCGCTACGACGTCGCGTCGGTCGTCACCAACACCACGCCCATGGGTGCATTCCGCGGTGCGGGCCGTCCGGAGGCCGCCGAGATGTTGGAACGGATGATGGACATCGCGGCTGCGGAGCTGGGCGAGGATCGCGTCGTGCTGCGCCGGAAGAACCTGCGACCAGCCTTCTCCGAGCCCGTCACCACGGTGATGGGCACGGTCTACGACACCGGCAATTACGAGGCGGCCCTCGACAGGGTCCTCGAGCTGTCGGGCTACGAACAGCTGCGCGCCGACCAGGCCGCGCGGCGCATGCGCGGCGACCCGCTGCAGCTCGGCATCGGGGTGAGCGTGTACGTCGAGGTGACCGCGGGTGGGGGGCAGGAGCTCGGCGCGGTCGAAGTGCATCCTGACGGGACTGCGACGATCCGCGCCGGCACGTCCGCTCACGGGCAGGGGCATGCGACGGCGTTCTCCATGATCGTCTCGGACACGCTGGGCATCCCGATGGACGCGATCCGCTTCGTCCAGTCGGATACGGCGGCCGTCGAGCGCGGTGGCGGTACCGGGGGGTCGCGGTCGCTGCAGATGGGTGGGAGCGCGGTGCTGCGCGCGGCCGAAGCAGTGCTCGAGCGCGCCCGGTCGATCGCCGCGACGCAGCTCGAAGCGTCCCCCGAGGACGTGGTCCTTCACGACGGCGGGCGCCTCGGCGTGGCGGGCGTGCCGTCGAGGGCCCTCAGCTGGTCCGAGATCGTGATGCTGGCGGCGCGTGACGGCGACGGCACCAGCGACCCCAGCGGCCCGAAGCCCCTCGCCGCGCAGGTCGACTTTCGCCAGACGGGCGCCACCTTCCCCTTCGGTGCGCACGTCTCGGTCGTCGAAGTCGACATGGAGACCGGGAAGGTCCGACCGTTACGCCACGTCGCTGTCGACGACTGCGGGCGGATCGTGAACCCGCTGCTCGTCACCGGACAGCAGCACGGGGGGATCGCACAGGGCATGGCCCAGGCACTCTGGGAGGAGAAGCTCTTCGACGGCGCGGGCAATCCTGTCACCGCGACGCTGGCCGACTACGAGATGCCGAGCGCAGCAGAGCTCCCGTCCCTCGAAGCCACGAACATCGAGACGCCCACGTTCATGAACCCGCTCGGCGCGAAGGGCATCGGAGAGTCGGGCACCATCGGCTCGACGCCGTCCGTCCACAACGCCGTCGTCGACGCACTCGCCCCGCTCGGAGTCCGCCACGTCGCGATGCCGTGCACGCCAGAGCGCGTCTGGCGGGCGATCGACGCGGCCACGAAGGGCTCCCCCGACGTGGAGGGGGGTGGCCGGCCGCTGTGGCGGGAGCCGCCGCCCGTGTTCTCGACGCTTCCCCTCTACGACGCCACAGGACAGCCGGAGGCGGCAGGCGCCGATATCTGAGCGGTCCTGCGCCGGGCGATGCAGATCGCCTCGTTCGGCCCGCTCGGATCCCCTGGCCGTCACGACCGATTCGTAGGCTCTGCGCCATGAGGAGTCGGCGTGCAGCCGGTCGGGTCTGCCTGCGCTGCGGTGCCCAAGAGTTCCGGTGGTTTCTTGGTCTCCTTGCGGTGGCGGTCGCCGCCAGTGTCGCAGTGGTCGTCGTGCACACAGGCGGCGCGCGCGGCGCGGGCGACCCGCGGGTCTGGCTGAGGGACGGCGCGCTCGCCGCGGACGTCCTGGGCGTCGTGGCAGTGCTCGGCCTCCCGTCGGCCCTGCGGGACGTGCGCGCGCTGCGTTCGGGCATCGTGGACGTCGACGACATGGCCGGGGTGGAATTCGAACGCCGACTCGCAGCGCTCTTCACGGCGCTCGGCTACGACGTGTCCCACACTGGCCGGCGCGGTGATTTCGGCGCCGACCTCGTGGTGGCGCGCAGTGGGGAAAGGACGGTCGTGCAGGCCAAGCGCTACGACGGATCGGTAGGGATCGAGGCGGTGCAGCAGGTGGTCGGCGCCAGGAGCTACTACGACGCCGAGCGGGCGATGGTCGTGACGAACTCGACCTGCACGAGTGCCGCGCGGGAGCTCGCCAGGGCCAACGCGGTCGAGCTCATCGAGCGTGGTGCGCTCATTGGCCTGCTCGCCGCACATCCGCTCGGGACGCACCGGCCGGCCGCGCTCAGCGTCCTCGCCCGGCAGGTGCTGAGCGGGGCGGCCCTGGTGCTGTACGCGGTGTGGTGTGCCCTGCGGGTCGTGTGGTGGGCGGTCCGACTGTCGCATCGCGTCTCGTCTGCGGCGTGGCGGGCGATCCGCTGAGGCGCCGCGGAGGTCCACGGGGGCGTCGTCTCTCCGCTCGCCAGCCCCGCCAGGATCGACCTGCAGTGCCCGTGTACCCTGAAGGCGTCGGCACGCCTCCGGCATGAGAGCAGGAGGAAGGGATGAGCGCGACCAGTGCGTCGGGCGTCGCGTCCGTGCTGCGCGCGCTCCTCGATGCGAACGTGCAATTCGTGGTGGTGGGCGAGCCCGACGAGACGACGCCGCTGCGGGTGATCGTCTCGCGGCATCCGACCAGCATGGACGCGCTCGGACGGGTGCTCGACGGGCTCGAGTCGGCGGTGCGCACGGTGCCACCTCGAGCGGCCGGCGCATCGGACACCGATGCCACGGACCGCGATGTCGTCGAGGACCGGCCCCGTCGCTTCGGCGACACCTTGGGCACGATCGCGGTCACGACGTCGGCCGGGGACGTCGACCTCGTACTCGGTGGTCCGCGGCGCTCGCTCTACGCCGATGCACTGCTCGGGGCGCACGAGCGCTGCATCGGCGGAGTGCGGGTGCCCTGGGTGGACGCGGTGCCCGACACGGGTCCGCCGGCGCGTGTCACAAGCCGGATGTTGGGACGCCGGCTCTTGTCGCTCGCTGAGGGCGTCGCTCGCCTGATCGAGCGCCACGACGGTCCCGGCTGACGACGGCTCCCGCCGAGGCGCCGGGTGGCCGACCGCCCGGGATGCGGCTCAGCGCCGGGCGCCGGCCTTCTTTGCCGTCTTCTTGGCTGCCGTCTTCTTGGCCGGAGCCCGCGTCGCTGCCACCTTCTTGGCTGCCGTCTTCTTGGCCGGAGCCCGCGTCGCTGCCACCTTCTTGGCTGCCACCTTCTTGGCCGCCGTCTTCTTGGTCCCCACAGACCTGGGACCCGCCGTGCTCCCCGTGGCCGCGGCACCGGCGCGCCGTGCGCTGCTCATGCGACGTTCCGCTGCCTGCTTGGCGAGAAGCTCGGGCGACGTCGGGTACACGCCCCTCGAGAGGCGCGGCGCATGGCTCGGGGTCGTCACCGTCTCGTTGAAGGCCTTCATCGGGCTGACGTGCACACGCTTGGACGCCTTGATCCGGATCTGCTCGCCAGTGCGGGGGTTTCGACCCATGCGTGCAGCCCGTTCCACCCTTGCAAACTTGGCGAAGCGCTGGATCGTGACGGCCTCGCCCTTTGCGACCACGGCCGTGATCACGTCGGTGACACCGGAGAGCAACGACTCGACGTGCTTCACGTCGTCTGCGGTATGCGCGGCGACGGCTCGAATGAGCTCTCGTCGGTTCATGGGGTTTCGTCCTTTCGTCGATCCAAGAGTCAGCGACTCGTGGAATGTCGACACGATACAGGGGCGCCGCACGTCGTCAAGGAATTTCGACGCTGCGACAAGGCGTTTCCTCCGGTCGAGCGGAACCGCGACCCCTGCGCCGTCAGGTCCCGGCCGGCGGGCTCGGCGTCCCGGCCGCGGCGGCCCCCGGCAGATCGCGTGGGTCTCGTGGGTCGCGCGGGGCTTCGGCGAGGATCTCGATCCCCGGGACCGATACCCGCAGAGCGGCGACCACCCCGTTGGACGTGTCGACGCTGTACTCCGGTGGGAGGCGGAATGCCTTGTTCCCCGCACCGGCAAGGTAGAGATGGACCGGGATGTCTCCGCGATGTGCGCTGAGGACCTCTTTCAACGAGTCCAGCACCGACGCGCTGAACGAGCCCATGGGCAGGCGCACCCGCAGCGGCTCGCAGGACGTGCCGGCGGCGGCGAAGGGCGTGATCTCCGACGCGATCAGCTTCGGCCGGTCGTCGCGCCGGTCAACCCGCGCACGAACGGTGACCACCGAGTCGTCGGCGATCACCCCGGCGTACTGGACCATGGTCTTCGGAAAGACCGTTACCTCGGCGACGGTCTCGAGATCCTCCAGGGAGAAAACCGCCATCTGCTCGCCGCGCTTGGTCCACTTCACCTGGAGGCCGGTGATCACGCCGGCGAACGTCCTCACGGTGCCCTCGGGGAGGTCTGTGATCTCCGCGAGCGCCCCGTCGGACCGTCGGCGCAAGGCGGTGCCGAGACCGAGAAGGGGGTGATCGGAGACATAGAGCCCGAGCATCTCCTTCTCGTGTGCGAGGCGCTCCTTCTTGTCGAACTCCCACTCGGGGATGGTGTGGGGCTGGTCGAAGGAGGCGGCCCGCCCGTCGGCACCTCCGAAGAGCGACAGCACCCCCTGGTCGCGCTCACGTCGGCGGGCGACGACCTGACCCACGATCAGCTCGTGCACGCTCAAGAGGCCCTTGCGGGTGTGGCCGAGCGAGTCGAACGCGCCCGCACGGATGAGCGCGTCAAGCGGCTGCTTGTTCAGGCAAAAGATCGGCACGCGTTCGCAGAAGTCGTAGAAGTCGGCGAACGGGCCGTTCGTCTTCCGCTCCGTGACGATCGCCTCGGCTACCGACGTTCCGACGTTGCGCACCGCGGCGAGCCCGAAGAGGATCGTGCCGCCCTCGCCGCCGGCGCCCTCGCCGAGGACGGGGGTGAAGTCGGCCGCTGAGCGGTTCACGTCCGGCACCGAGACGGTGATGCCGAGCGAACGGCACTCGGCGAGGTAGATACCGGCGCGGTCCAGGTTCTCCCGGACGCTCGTGAGCAGCGCGGCGAGGTACTCGATCGGATAGTTCGCCTTGAGGTAGGCGGTCTGGTACGCGACCAGGCCATAGCCGTAGGCGTGGGATTTGGCAAACGCGTAGTCGGCGAAGGGCTCGATGATGTCGAACCACGTCTCGCCCAGCTCCCTCGTGTAGCCGGTTCGCTCACAGCTCTCGACGAACTTGCTGCGCTCCTTCGCCATGACCTCGCGGATCTTCTTGCCGCACGCCCGCCTCAGGTTGTCGGCCTCCGCGAGCGAGTAGCCCGCGAACTGCTGGGCCACCCGCATGAGCTTTTCCTGGTAGATCATGAGCCCGAAGGTGTCAGAAAGGATCGGTTCGGCGTCGGGGTGCAGGTAGGTGACGGCCTTGCGGCCGTTCTTGCGGTCGGCGTAGTCGTTGTGCATGTTGGCGGCCATCGGTCCAGGCCGATAGAGCGCGATCAGCGCGGCGACGTCTTCGAAGGTCGTCGGGGCCAGCGAGCGCATGAGGCTGCGCATCGGCCCGCCCTCGAGCTGGAACACGCCGACCGATTCCGCACGGCGTAGCAGCTCGAACGTCGGCTCGTCGTCCAGCGGCACGTGGTCGATGTCGAGGCGGAACCCGCGCGTCTGCTCGATGAGCACGAGCGTGTCGGAGATGACGTCCAGGTTCCGCAGCCCGAGGAAGTCCATCTTCAAGAGGCCGAGGTCCTCGACGCCGTGCATCTCGTACTGGGTGACGATCGGGGCGTCCTCGGGGTCACCGCCGGGATCAGGCTTGCGTTGCACGGGCAGGTACTCGGTCAGCGGGTCCTTGGTGATGACGACGGCTGCCGCGTGGATCCCGTCCTGACGGCGCAGCCCCTCCAAACCCTTGGCGACCGACGCGACGCGTGCGACGTCGGGGTCCTCGGCAACCATGGTGCGCAGCTCGGCAGCGATCTTCCAGCCGTCCTCGAAGCCCGGTGGCGCGCTGTCGGCGATGCACACCCACAGCGGGGTGTCTCGACCCATCACGAGGGGAGGGATCGCCTTGGCGATGCGGTCGCCCAGAGCGTAGGGATAGCCGAGCACGCGTGCGGCGTCGCGAACGGATGCTCGGGCCTTGATCGTGCCGAACGTGATGATCTGGGCGACGTGATCGCGCCCGTAGCGCTCAGCGGCGTAGCGGATCATCTCGTCGCGGTAGCGGGAGTCGAAGTCCATGTCGATGTCGGGCATCGACATGCGTGACGGGTTCAAGAAGCGCTCGAACAGCAGGTCGTAACGGATCGGATCGAGCTCCGTGATCCGGAGGCAGTAGGCCACCGCGCACCCGGCGGCAGAGCCGCGCCCGGGACCTACGCGGATGCCGTGCTCCTTGGCGTGGCGGATGAGGTCCCACACGATCAAGAAGTAGGGCGAGAACCCCATGTCCTCGATGACCCCGAGCTCGTAGGCGATCCGCTCGACGATGTGGTCCGGCACGGGGTCGCCCCACCGTTCCTTGGCGCCCTGCAACGCCACGTGCGAGAGGTACTCGCCGGCAGACGAGAACTCGGGGGGAAGGGGGAAGTCGGGGAGCTTGGGCGTGCCGAGGTCCAGGTGGACGTCTGCACGCTCGGCGATGAGGAGGGTGTTGTCGCATGCCTCGGGCAGCTCTGCGAAGAGCCGCCGCATCTCGGCGGCGCTCTTCAGGTAGTGGCCCGACCCCTTGAACTTGAACCGGCCGGGCTGATCGATCGTGGCCTTGGTTTGCACGCACAGAAGCGCGTCGTGCGCTTGTGCGTCTTCAGGTCGCGTGTAGTGGCTGTCGTTGGTCGCCAGCAGCGGCGCGCCGAGGCGTCGCGCGATGTCCACGAGCTGGGGAGTGACGCGGTGCTGCTCTTCGATTCCGTGGTCCTGCAGCTCGACGAACAGGTTGTCGCGTCCGAAGATATCCTGCAGGCGCCCCGCCTTGGCGAGCGCGTCGTCGAAGTTCCCTGCGAGCAGGCTCTGTGCGACGTGGCCGCCGAGGCACCCGGTCGTCGCGATCAGCCCCTCCGCATGGTCGCCGAGCAGCTCCCAGTCGACTTTCGGCTTGCGGTAATAGCCCTCCAGGTACGCGCGGCTCGCAAGCTTGATCAGGTTGGCGTAGCCGGCGTTCGACTCGGCGAGGAGGGTCAGGTGGTACCACGCCTTGCGGCCCCCCTCGACGTCGCCGCCCGAGTCGTCGACCGTCGTACCGCGCACCGCGATGCGCTCGTCCCTCCGGTCGTAGGCCATGTACGCCTCGGTCCCGAGCAGCGGCGTGATCCCCGCCTTGATGCATTCGGCATAGAAGGGCAGGACCCCGTACATGTTGCCGTGGTCGGTGATGCCGAGGGCGGGCTGGCCGTCGGCCGCGGCCGCCGACACGACGTCCTCGATCCGGCTCGCGCCGTCGAGGATCGAGAACTCGGTGTGGACGTGGCAGTGCGCGAACGACCGTGTCCTTGCGCTGCCCTCTCCCACGTCGCCCATCCTTTCAGCCTGGCAGGGGCCCGGCCAGGACCGCGCGTGGCCTTGACCTGCACCTTTGGCGGACCGTCTCGGCCCGCATCCTTTTCAGCGGTTGGCCCCCGCCGCGGCGACCTCCCAACGATCCACCAGCTCCCCACCCGCCACGACGTGCAGGACCCGGGCGAGGTTCACTGCCGTGCAGACGTGGTTGGGGACCACGGCCACCTGCGCTCCAAGGCGCAACGGCGCCAGGTCCAGCTTCGCTGTGCCGGTGACGTCGACGACGGCGTGATGCTCCCACAACCCGGTCACGCGGGCCGCGGGCCGATCGGGGAGCACCCCGTGACCGGGTGCCCACGGAGGTCGTTCGGGACCGAGGACCTTGGCGCCGGCGTCCAGGACGATCCGGCCGGGAGCCGGCGCACTGACGACCGTGGCGATCGCCGCCAACGCGACCGCGTCGGGCTGGCACGTGCCCAGAGCCAGCTGCTGCGCGTCGTTGAAGACATAGACGCCAGGCCGGAGCTCGTTGACGGCGTCCCCGGCCGTGCCCGCAGCGGTCGGGGTGCTCCCCCCGCTGCGCACGCGGCACGGGATTCCCCCGGCTTCGAGCGATGCCGCGCCGTCGCATAGCGCGCGCGCTTCGTCGTCTCGGGCCGTGGCCGCCATTCCAGGGGCGTAGCTGTGGCCGGGGAAGGTGAAGATGCCGTCGACGACGAGCCCCGCGTCCGCGGCGGCCCTTGCGATGTGGACCGCGTCGGCGGGTGCCGCGCCACTGCGGCGGAGTCCGCAGTCGACTTCCACCCGCACCGCCAGCCTGGCCGCCTGACCTGGCGACCGGCCGGTCACCCGGTCCAACTCCCGGCGCAGAACCTCCACCGCAGCCACCGAGTCGGCGCCGACGCTGAGGCGTACCCGCTCGCTCAGCTGCGCCAGGCGCTGGCCGATGTCTCCGACCGCCCACAGGGGATAGGCCACGAAGACGTCGCCCACACCGTGCTCGGCGAAGACTTCGGCTTCGCCGAGCGTCGCGACCGTGATGCCCGTCGCTCCCGCGGCGAGCTGGCGCGTGGCGATGGCCGGGCACTTGTGGGTCTTGGCGTGGGGACGGAGCTCGATGCCGTTGGCCGCGGCGTGGCTCGCCATCGCGCTGATATTGCGAGCACACGCCTCAAGGTCGACGACGAGGGCGGGGGTCGCGATCTCCGGGACCGTCCAGCGTGAGCCCACCGGTCTCTTGTAGCACCCTGTCGCGCGGTCGGCCAACGGGATGCACGCCACGGCGGGGGAACGGGCGCTCGCGCCTGATGAGCGGCGTGGCAACGCGGATCCGAACGGGCACCGGGGCCACTCTCGCTATCGGCGGTGCAATCCGGGATGCGTCCCCGGTGCTGTTGCGCAGGCCCGGCAGCGGGTCGCAGCGGGCAGCGCGGCCAACCGCTCGGCGGCGATGCGCGCGCCGCATCCTTCGCACCGGCCGTACGTCTTGGCGCGGCAGCGGTCGAGCGCATCGTCGATCTGGTGGAGCGCGAGTTCGGCCATCCGGAGCAGACCGGTGACGCGGGCTCGCTCGAAAGCGACCGTCGAGCCCTCCACGTCGTGCTCGTCATCCGGGTTGGCCCGCGTGGACTCCGCGATCGCCGTCAGCTCCTCCCGCAGTTCTTCGACGAGGGAGGTTGCCTCGTTGCGAGCCGTACAGAGCACATCCTCGACAGGATCGGACCCGGGCACGTTCACTCTCCTCGCACGCGTGGCGACTGGTGCAGTGTCGCGCCGTGATGCTCTCGTCACCGTTCGAGGGCGCGTCAGGGCCAGCAGGCGCCATGGCGTGACGGTGTCGCGCGCGAGCTCCTGAGCCGACGGTCCTCACGTCCAATCCGAAGAGCTCCAGGACCAAGGTCCTCGGTGGCCCGAACGCGGCGAGCCGGGCTGGTGCGAGCGCAGCGGTCCTCGATCTGCGGAACTGAACCGCGAGGATCGGTCGGGAGCCACGGGATCGTCGTCACGCGAGCGCGTGTGCCAGCTCGCACAGCACGGTCCGCCCGGCTCCCCCGTACAAGGGGCGTACCGGTCTACTCCGAACCCGCGTACGTTCCCGCAGTAGCTGGGAAGAG
Source organism: Actinomycetes bacterium (assembly GCA_021794995.1). Classification (GTDB taxonomy): domain Bacteria; phylum Actinomycetota; class Acidimicrobiia; order Acidimicrobiales; family RAAP-2; genus JAJYVT01. The sequence goes on from JAJYPY010000016.1 coordinate 26,335, forward strand.
CTCCTTGACGATCTTGAAGCTGGCCACGTCACTGGTGGCGTCGACGTGGAGGTACACCGAGGCGTCACGCAAGTACTTCTCGATCCCCATCTCCAGCATGGCGCCGTAGCCACCGTGCAGCTCGACCGCGTGCTGGCACACCTGGAGGATCTCCTGGGAGGCGAAGACCTTGACCATGTCGCAGAGTGCGCCGGCGTCGGGTTCGTCGTGGTCCACGGCGATCGCGGCGCGCTGCAGGAGCGCGCTCACCGCTTCGAGCTTCATTGCCATGGCGGCAATGCGGATGGCCACGGCTTGATGCTTGATGATGACCTTGCCGCCCTGGACGCGCTCTTGCACGAAGGTCGCCGTGTCGTCGAAGGCAGCGATGCCGACGCCCAGGTTCTTGGCGGCCACGATGATCTTTCCAGGGCGGAAGTACGTGCGTGCAGCCCGCATGGCGTTGTTGTGCGCAAGGAGGTGGTCGTCGGGGACACGGCAGTCCTCGAAGACGATCTCGCCGTTGTTCATGTAGCGACCGCCGACGGTCTCGTTGCATCGCGTCACTTCGAGTCCGGGCGTGTCTCGCGGGACGATGAAGCTGCTGGTCCCGTCGATGATGCCTACCGAGGGATCGGTGTTCGCGTAGACGATGTACAAGCTGGCGTCGTACCCGTTGGAGATGAACTGCTTGCGCCCGTCGATCCGCCAATACCCGTCTTCGTGCACCGCGCGCGTCGCCATCGCGGCCTCGGGAACGTTGTAGGGGAGCCAGCGGTCCGATGCCCCACGGGGTTCGGTGAGACAGTGCGCCATGAGGTACTGGGGATCCGCCATGTAGGCGGTGAAGAGCTCGTCCTGGAGGTGCTTGGGTGCGAGCTCGCGTAGGAGAATGGCGATTTTCCAGTTCTGGACGAGCTTGTCCGCCAGTCCGGTGTCACCACGGGAGATCTCCGTCGCGATGATGGAGAACGTCTGGGCCTCGGTGGCCGGGTCGAGGGAGATCCCGCCGTACTCCTCAGGAACGCCCAGGGTCCGGATCCCCGCCTTGTCGGCCTCTTCGAGGATTCCGGGAGGCAATCGGTGCGCGGGGTCGGTGAATGTCCACTCTCGCTCACGGTTGTCCGCGATGAACGGCCGGAGGACCGCGTCGACGTAGCGCTGGCAGGTTTCGCGCATCATGCGCTGCTCGTCCGAGAGATGGCGGTCGGGGATCTGACCTACGCGGTCCATGGGCGCTCCTGTGATCGTGATGCCGTGAGACCCGGGCGGGCTCCCCCGCTCGCATCGATCCGGCCTCAGCCGTCGTGCAACGTTGCCGGGATGGTACTTCGGTGCTTGATGTCACTGCCGGCGTCACCACGACGAGGTGCGCCACCTGTCATGCTCGGCAGTCGCTCACCGATCGAAAGCCAGCACGTAGAGGCCGCCTCCATAACGCTCGGTCGCGTAGACGATCCCCTCGGCGTCGACATAGACGTCGTTGAGCTGCGCCGCGCCGACGGGCGAGCCCGGCGGCGGCGGAGGCACGAAGGACGCCACCTCCACCGGCTGGAATGGGTTGCGGACGTCGAAGGCGCGCACGCCGGCGTTGAAGAACGTCCCGAACACGATGTCCTCGTTGCGCCAGGACCAGTCGTGGGGCTCGTTCTCGTGCAGATTGTGCGCACCGAAGCGGCCGCCCCGGCGGGCGTACGCCTCGAAGGGAGGCATGGGTGCGCTGCTGATGATGAGTGGGGATCGTTCGTAGCTCATGTCGGCGAACCACAGCAGCTTGGGATAGTCCTTGCCACCGTCGTGGACACACTCGTCCGTGATGGCGAGGAGCTCTCTGCTGAAGAGCGGGAGGGCAGTGTGGGTGAAACCGGGCATCGGCGGGTGGTAGTCCAACTGCCCGACGAGCGACGGCGCCGACTTGTCCGAGATGTCGAGGATGAGGACACCGGCGTCCAGGTAGCCGACGTACGCGCGGTCGGGACGCTCGGGATACACGTTGATGTTGTGGGAGCGGAAGCCGGCGTCGAAGATCGGGTGGCGCACGGGCGGCGGCGCGTCGTCGCCCTCCTGGGTCCCGGGCAGGTGCCAGGAGCCGACGACCGTCGGACGGCTGGGGTCGGCCAGGTCCACGATGACCGGGAACTGATCGTCGCGCGGGTGGCGCGGACGCGATGTGGGCGTCCCCGTACTGAGGTAGGCGAACCTTGCGTCGACGAAGCCAACCCAGTGGGTGCCGCGCGAGAACGGTCCCGAAAGGTCGAGGAAGGAGATCGAACGTGGCGCGTCAGGCGTGGTGAGGTCGAAGACCTCAATGCCGGCAGGGGTCGCCCCGGCCTCGCTGGGCTGGTAGGCGACCACCAGGAGATCGGCGGCGACGGCGAGCGAGTTGGACCGGACCCTGTCGTGGGGAAGCCACGCTTGGTGTACCACCGTCGGGGTGCGCGGATCGGTCACGTCGACGACGCTGAAGTTTCCCGGTCCGCGCTCTTGGGCGATGTACAGATAGCTGCGGCCGCCCCGGCGTAGCAGGGCCGTCCCCTCGCCACAGCGGCCCATGCCGCCGAGGTCGTTGTGACCGAGCAGCTGGAGATGGTCGGCCTCGGTGCGACCGGGTGTCGCCGGACCCGTCATCCTGGCGTCGGGCCGACGTCGAACACCACTTTGCCGCGTACTCGATGCTCGGCGTAGAGCCGATGCGCGGTCGCGGCCGCGTCGAGTGGCAGCACATCGGTCACGCCCACCTCGAGGGCGCCCTGCTGCACGAGGCGCACCGCCTCCTCCAGCCATGGACGCACGAGCTCGGGCGTCTTGCCGCTCAGCTGGCCAACAGAGATCCCGCCGCACGCAATGCAGCGGGCCCGCAGCCACTCGGAGTCGGGGATGACCTCGGGCTCGCCCGACGCGTTGCTGTAGGTGACCAAGCGACCGAACGGGGCCAGGATGTCGAACGACGCCCTCCGGACCGCCCCGCCGATCGGGTCGAGGACGACGTCCACGCCGCGCCCTCCGGTGCGCACAGCGATCTCCTTCTCGAAGCCGTCGTAGGGGAACAGAGGACCGTAACCGTGCGCGGTCGCGAACGCCGCTTTCTCTCCACTCCCGATCGTTCCCCACAGGGGTGACAAGCCATCGATCGCCGCGACCTGCGCGAGCGCGGTCCCGACCCCACCCGCCGCGCTGTGGACGAGAACCACGTCGTCGGGCGTCACGTGGGACGCCCGACGCAGCAGGATCAGGGCAAGGGGCACCGTGACGAGCAACGCCCCCGAGTCGGGTCGCGACGCCAGGTCCTCTGTCAGCCCGACGGTCAGTGCTGCCGGCGACACGGCGACCTCCGCGTGCGCGCTACCGCGGGTGAGCGCGCACACCGGCTGCCCGACCGAGAGCCCCTCGACGCCGGGGCCGAGAGCCAGCACCCGTCCGGACACTTCGACCCCGGGCACGAACGGCACACGCCCGAGCCCGTGGCCCATCCGGTTCCGGACGTCGGTGTAGTTCATCGACGCGAAGCGAACGGCGATGGCGACCTCTCCCGGCCCAGCCTCGGGGGCGGGGCGTTCGCCAATTCGTACGACCTCTGGACCGCCGTACTCCTCGATCACGACCGCTCGCATGCCGCCTCCTTCCAGTGCCAGCCCGCTGTGCCCGGCACCGGGCCCGAGCTGGCTGGCCAAGACGGTAATCGCGAGGGGAGACGCAGGCGCAGCTCTCGATCCGCGCGCCAGCATCGCGGGCTGGCATCGCGGGCTGGCACCCCCGCCGCCGAGAAAAAGGACGCTCACGTCTCGGGACCGGCGTCGAACCGACGCCTCACGTCGTGGCGCGGGCCTCGCCAGCAGTGTGGGGCTACGTGGACTTGAACCACGGACCTCAGCATTATCAGTGCTGCGCTCTAACCAACTGAGCTATAGCCCCGGGAAGTCTCCGAGGCTACACGAGCCGTCGGTGCGGCTGTCATCTCGCCGCCGTTCGCCGGGCGGCCCGGACCCCTGGTGGCCGTATGATCTTGCCCATCGCCCGCCGGGGACGTAGCTCAGCTGGTTAGAGCGCCTGGTTTGCAACCAGGAGGTCGTGGGTTCGAATCCCATCGTCTCCACCCGAAAATTCGCGTTGCGTCAGCGCTGGTCGCGGCGTCGTCGCCGGTTGTGAGCTGACGGGAAGCGAACTCATCTCGGAGGTAGACGTCGATGCCCGGGTCAGCTGCCCATCAGCCGCTCGTACCGGGAGCTGGCCAGCTCGCGTGCTCGATCCGGGAGCGGCGCCCCGATCTCTTTCGCAAACGCGAGGTAATCCCGAT
>JAJYPY010000127.1 GCA_021794995.1 Actinomycetes bacterium
CGGCGATCATCGTGCCCTCGGGAACTCCTGGGTTCGTGGTGGCACCGGGCTACTCGAAGGTCGGCTGGACGGCGTCGGACACCCACGAGCTTTCCTTCAGCGACTGCCGCGTGCCGAGCGACCACCTCTTGGGAGACGAAGGCAGGGGGTACGCGCAATTCCTGTCCATCCTCGACGAAGGTCGCATCGCGCTTGCCGCGTTGTCGGTCGGGCTCGCGCAGGGATGCATCGACGAGTGCGTGCACTACCTCGGCGCGCGCGAAGCGTTCGGACGCAAGCTCGGCGAGTCCCAGGTGCTCCAGTTCAAAGTGGCGGACATGGAGGCACGCACGCACGTCGCACGTCTCGCCTACCACGACGCGGCGCGCAAGCACGCCGCTGGCGTCCCCTTCAAGCGGGAAGCCGCGATCGCCAAGCTGGTCGCCTCGGACGCGGCGATGCTGAACGCGCGCGAGGCGACGCAGATCTTCGGCGGCTACGGCTTCATGAACGAGACGCCCGTGGGTCGCTTCTACCGTGATGCGAAAGTCCTCGAGATCGGCGAGGGAACCTCGGAGGTGCAACGCATGGTGATCGCCCGCCACCTGGGCCTCGGTCCCGGAGCCGGCGCCCCGCGCTGATCTGCTCGGGTCCCCGCGCATCCTTCGAATTCATGCCCTCTGGGGCATGTCGCCCGAAGGCCGTGCGGGAGCGGCGGTCGGGGAGAAATGTTTCGCGGATCGCTTCACAGCTCGGCGAACGACCTCCATACTGGACGTAGTGACCGTCACTGACGACGCTCGACCACTGGCTGACCTCGACCCCGGGGACCATTGGGCGCCCGACGTCCCCCGGGTGCACCTGTCGGGAGTGCAGGCCACGATCCGGGTGCTCATCGACCAGTTGCGCGCGGACCGTGCGGCAGGGCGCCGCACCGCGGCGTTCGTCTCGGGCTACCAGGGCTCGCCGCTCGCCGGGTTCGACAAGGAGCTCGACGCCGCGTTGCGGACGCACCTCGACGTCGAGATCGTCCATCGCCCCTCGGTGAACGAAGAGGTCGGCGCGACGGCCGTCATGGGGAGCCAACTCGCGACCACGCTGGAGTCGGCGCGCGTGGACGGCGTGCTCGGTGTCTGGTACGGCAAGGCGCCCGGACTCGACCGGAGCATGGACGCGTTGCGCCATGCGAGCTTTGCGGGCGCGTCGCCGATGGGTGGCGCGCTCGCCATCGTGGGTGACGACCCGAGCGCCAAGTCCTCGACGCTGCCCAGTGCGTCCGAAGCGACGCTCGCAGACCTCGGCATGCCTGTCGTGTTCCCGCGCTCCTTGGAAGAGGTGCTGGACCTCGGGCGTCATGCCGTGGCGCTGTCGCGCTGGTCCGGCGCGTGGGTCGCCGTGAAGCTCGCGACCGCGATCGCCGACGCGGAGGGCACGGTGGCATTGCGAGAGTGGCCCGGTGCGGTGCGTCCTGGCTCGTACGTCGCACCTCCGGTGTCCGGTGACCTGCTCACCCCGAGCACGATCGAGCGCGAGCGGGCAGTGCTGAGCGACCGCATCGCGGCCGCCGCGCGCTACGGGGACGCCAACGAGCTGAACCGCCTCGTCGTGACCCCGGACAGGCCCCGCGTATCGCTCGTCGCCGCCGGGAACGTCTACTCCGAGCTCGTCGAGGCACTTCGTCTGCTCGGCCTGGACATGCCGGCTCTGCACGGCCTCGGCGTGGTGCTGGCCGAAGTGCGCATGCCGTTCCCGATCGGCCCGTCCTTCGCCCGCTCGCTCTCAGAGGGCGTCGAGCAGGTGATCGTCGTCGAGGAGCGGCGCGAGCTCGTGGAGAGCCAGCTGCTCTCGCTGATCGCCCGGCGGCCCGGGAGCCCCGCGGTCCTCGGCAAGCTGGACCTGGACGGCCGCCCGCTGGTCCCCCGCCACGGCTGTCTCGACGCGGCGACGATCGCGCGACTGGTCGGGCCGGTCCTTCGGGCGACGTTCGGCACAGCCGTGAAGGAGCCGCCCGCGCCGCGGCGCCGCCTGGCCCTGTCAGCGCGGGCCACCCAGGCGACGCGTGTGCCGTGGTTCTGCCCCGGGTGCCCCCACTCGGTGAGCACGGTGGTCCCGGAAGGCACGCTCGTCGGAGAGGGCATCGGCTGCCACACGATCGTCCACTACATGCCGACCGGGCGCGTCGGCCACCGTGTGGGCCTCACCCAAATGGGCGGAGAGGGCGCGCAGTGGATCGGGATGGAGCCCTTCGTCGGCGAGCGCCACCTCGTGCAGAATCTCGGCGACGGGACGTTCTTCCACTCCGGACAGCTCGCGTTGCGCGGCGCGGTCGCTGCCGGGGTCCCGATGACCTACAAGATCCTCTGGAACGGCGCGACCGCCATGACGGGCGGCCAGCCCGTGGTGGGTGGAGCCCCTGGACCGCTCGAGCTCGCCCGCATGCTCCTCCTCGAAGGTGTGAAGAGGGTCGTGATCACCACGGACGACCCACGACGCTACGGGGGTGGGCGTCTCGGGCGTTTCGCAAAGGGAGCCAGGCTGGCGAAGGGCGTGTCGATCCGCTCACGCGACGACATGGTCGCCGTGCAAGAAGAGCTCGCCGCGCTCGACGGCGTCACCGTCCTCATCCACGACCAGCCGTGTGCCACCGAACTCCGCCGGGCTCGCAAGCGCGGCCTCGCGGTGCTGCCGACCGAGCGCGTCGTCATCAACGAGCGAGTGTGCGAAGGCTGCGGCGACTGCCAGGTGAAGTCCAACTGCCTCTCCCTGCAGACGATCGACACCCCCCTCGGTCCGAAGACCCGCGTGGACGAGGACACCTGCAATTTCGATCGTTCGTGTCTCAAGGGCGACTGCCCGGCGTTCACGATGGTGAAGGTCACGCCCGGGGCCCGCGCCGTGGCGCGCGCACGTCGTCCGCTGCCCCCTGCCCCGGTCACGACGCTGGACCGGGCGCTCACCATCCGGATCGCGGGCATCGGTGGCACGGGCGTCGTCACTTGTGCGCATCTGCTCGCGTGGGGGGCGCTCCTCGAAGGTGTCGAGGTCTGGGGGCTCGACCAGACCGGGCTCTCGCAAAAGGCGGGCCCGGTCATCTCCGACCTGCGCGTCGGCCCGGGAGCCGCGGACCGCTCGAACGTGTTCGGTGAGGGCGAGGTGGACCTCCTGATCGCCGCCGACCTTGTGGCGGCGAGTCTCCCCAAGGTGCTCGCCAGCATGACGGAGGGGAGGACGACCGTCGTGGGCTCATCGGCGTCCAGCTTGAGCGGGCCCATGGTGCTCGGGCTCGAGTCCCGAGACGTGCCCACCGAGGAGCTGCAGGCGGCGCTGACCGGCGCGGCGGCAGAGGGCCGCGCGACGTTCCTCGACGCCGTCGCAGTGGCGCACGAGGCCGGCGCCTCGGCGACCGCGGCGAACGTGGTCCTCCTCGGGGTGGCGAGCCAGCTCGGCGCGCTCCCGGTGTCCGCCGCGTCGATCGCCACGGCGATCGAGCGCAACGGGGTCGCCGTGCAGGCAAACCTCGCCGCCTTCGACGCGGGGCGCAGATGGGTTGCCGAGGGCCGGGATGCGCCCGTTCACGGGGTCGGCGTCGACCGCGGTCGCACCACCGCCGCCGAGGCCACCGCCGCCGCGGCCACCACCGCGGCCACCACCGCCGCGGGGACGCAGGTGGCCGTGTTCAGCCCCGAGGACCTGGCGGGACTCCCGGACGCCGAGCGCGCCCACGCCCACTGGCTGGCCGCCGACCTGGCCGATTACCAGGACGTGAGGCTGGCGCGCCGATTCGGCGGGCTCGTCACCGAGGTCTGGCAGACCGAGCGCCGGCTCGGTGGCGACGGTCGCCTGACCGCAGGCGTTGCGTTCGGGTACCACAAGCTCCTGGCGGTCAAAGACGAGTACGAGGTGGCCCGCCTGCTCCTCGAGTTCCCTGCGGTCGACGGCGCGTCGCACGAGACGACGTGGCTGCTGCACCCGCCCGCACTGCGTGCCCATGGTCTGGACCACAAGATCCGGCTCGGGCCCTGGGCGCGCCCGGCCATGCAGGCGCTGCGCGCCGCGCGGCGCGTGCGCGGCACCGCCCTCGATCCGTTCGGGCGCACTGAGCTGCGGCGGATCGAGCGTGCGCTCCCCGACGAGTACGCCGCAGCCGTCCGTTCCCTGCTCCCTCGGCTCGCTCCGGAGAACCTCGACGCAGCCACTCTGATCGCCCGGTTGCCCGACCGCGTGCGCGGCTACGAGAGCGTCAAAGCGAGGAGCGTCGAGGCGTACCGGCTGGAGCTTGCCGAGCGTCTGGTGCGGTTCCCTTCGGCGTGAGCTGCTGCGTGAGCTGCTCGGCCGGCGGGATCTCCCAGACCCGCACCTGGTCGTAGACGAGCGACGTCCTGGCGTCCACCACCTCGCTGCGTCCGGTGACCCGGTCGAGGACGAAGTCGCGGAGGTGTGCGACGTCGTGGGTCGCCACCTCCACCAAGAAGTCATCTGCGCCGGTGACCGTCCATACGGCGACGACCTCGGGTGCACCGATCATCTCCTGCTGGAATGCGTGGACCGACGCAGTCGTCTTCGGGCGCAGACGGACGCTGATCATGGCCCGGAGCGGTTTGCCCAGTGCGTCGAGGTCGATGTCGGCGTGCCAGCCCTTGATCACCCCGAGCGCGCGCAACGCCCGTACGCGCTCGAGGCACGTGGACTGTGCGATGCCGACGGCGTCCGCGAGGTCTTTGTTGGTCTGGCGTGCGTCTCGCTGCAAGAGGCGCAGGAGGGCGAGGTCGGTCGCGTCGAGACGTGGCGGCTGACCGTCCATGTGGTCAGGCTACGCCCGGCGTCGTGCCAGCGCGCGGGCGACGATACTTTCGCGCATGCCGATCACCGGACCGGGTGCAGGACGAGACGTGCCGGCGCTGCTCGTCGTCTGCACCGGCAACGCGTCGCGCTCGGCGATGGCCGGCACCATGCTCGAGTGGCTCGCACGGGCGCGCGGGATCCCGCTCGCGGTGACCACCGCGGGCACCCACGCCGTGGACGGCCAGCCCATGGGGGCGCGGACGAGCTCGGCGCTCTGCAGCGTGGCCGAGATGACGGACGCCCCGGTCGGCCGGCACCGCAGTCGGCAGCTCGCGCCGGCCGACGTCGCACATGTGGACCTCGTCGTCGCCATGGAGGCCGATCACGTTCGCTACGTGCGACGACACCATCCGGCCGCCGCGCCGCTGGCCGGTACGCTGCGGCGGCTCTGCCGCGATCTCGAGCCCGGACCCGCACCCCTGGGGACACGTGTTCGGGCCCTCGACCTCGCGCACGTCGAGCTCGATGTCGACGAGGACGTGGCCGACCCTGCCGGACGAGACGATGCCGCGTATGTCGCGTGCGCCGCGGAGCTGTGGGTGCTGTGCAACGAGCTCGTCCGGCGATTGTGACGAGCGGCGCGAGTCGCGCGGCGTGCCTCAGTCGGCGTGCACGGCGCGCAAGCCGGCCCATGCCAGGTCGGCCAGTCTCCGGCCGAGTCGCAGCGCCTCCCTTTCGAGCGCGGCGCGCGAGGCGGGTCGGGCGCCTGTGGAGCGGCCCCGGGTCTCGATCCAGTGGCGGCTCGCCCCTTCGGCCATGCCGACGACCGCACACGCGAGGAAGCGGCGGTGCGCGGGCTCGAGGCCGGCCGCGATGAGCGGGTCGATGGCCTCGGCGAGAGCGTCTTCGACCTTGCGGAGCGCGCTCCCGAGCTCGAGGTCGGTCGGACTGCTGCGCCCGTAGAGCAGGCGGAAGGCTGTCTCGTGGGTGACGACCATCCGGAAGTACGTCGTGAAGCCGTCTTCGACCTGTCCGCGCGGTCCGGTCGCGGCGGCGGTCGCGGCGCCGATCTCGGACAGCAGGTCCTCGGCGACGGAGTCGACGAGCTCGAGGTACAGCGCGCGCTTCGAGGAGAAGTGCTGGTACAAGAGCGGCTTGGTGACGCCGGCGGACTCGGCGATCTCTTCCATGGTCGTCGCCTCGTACCCGCGCTCGGCGAAGAGCCGGAGCGCGGTGGCGAAGAGCTGGCGGCGCCGCTCGCCTCCGCTGAGCCGGCGGGGGCGAGCGGCGCTCCGGACCTGCGCACTGGTCGACCGATCCTGCGCACTGGTCGACCGGACCTGCGCACGGGCCGACTGCGCTGCGGACGTCACACTCCAGACGCTACCGGCGTCGTCGCCCCCGGCCCAACGCCCATGTCCGCCAGGATCGCGCCCAACTTCGCCGGGAGCTGTCCCAGATCGAACCATCTTCTCGCCACGGCGGCGTTGTGCTCGAGAAGCGACTCGTCGGGGCTGTCGAGCCACGCGTCGAGGCGCGCGAGGTCTTCGTCGAGCTCGCGGAACCATTGGAAGCCGAACGCCTCGAGCTCGGCGGCCACGGGGTACGGCCCGATCACGAGCGGGCGCCGGTAGGTGGCGGACTCGACCGAGGGATTGCCGAACCCCTCGCTGCTCGAGGGGAGCACCACGACGTCGCACGCCGCGTACGCGTCCGCCACCGTCGCCGGGCCTCCGTGCGCGAGCACCGGCGCGCCCCGCCGCACGGGGCAACGCGCTCGAGCGAGCACGCGCTCGAGCTCGGCCCCGTACCCGTCCTCGGCCGGTCCGAGGAGCCAGTAGGTGGCCCCCAGCACCTCGGCGATGCGCACGGCGGCGTCGACGCGCTTTCGCGCGAGCGCCCGCGTGGGCTGGAGGACGAGGCGCGTCTCCGGGTCGACGCGCACCGCCGCCCGGGTCGCAGAGCGCCGCCCGGGCGCAGGGTCGGGATCGAACGAGTTGTACAGCGTCGTCGCCGCGATCCCGCGGGTGGCGAGCTCGCGGCGGCTGCGCTCGTTGATCGTGACGTGGCGCCATGCGGGATCGTCGGGAGGTGGCGGCCACCCGGCGAACTGCGGACGCTGCCAGGGAAGGTCGTGGTGGCGGAAGAGCGCGGGGCGCCCTGCAAGTGCCGTGGCGACGACCGAGGCGGCGGCGGGGTTCAACGGGAGCGAGCAGAGGTTCTCCACGACGACCACGTCGGCCCCGCAGCACGCCTCTTCGACGTCGCCCGACGACGGTCCTTCGGGCGCGCCGATCGCCAGGCCGGGGAGGATCCGCTCCGCCGTGCCCTCCCCGGCGACGCGCTCGACCTCGAAGCCGAGTCGCTCGAGGGCCCACGTCCACTTCGCGGCCTCGACCGACACCCCGTCGCCGCCGCCGAGCCGAAAGGAGACGATCACCGCCTTGGACACGGCGGCACCATACCCACGAGCGTGCCCGCCGGCCCTCGCCGGCCCCCGCCGGCCCCTGCCG
>JAJYPY010000128.1 GCA_021794995.1 Actinomycetes bacterium
ATCGAGCACCGCCAACTCACCAGGTCCCGGCGGCGCTGCACCATCGCCCGGCGGCGCTGCACCAGGCCCCGGCGGCGCTGCACCAGGTCCCGGCGGCGCTGCACCATGCCCCGGCGGCGCGAGGCTGCGGCGTTCGCCTGCCGAGCCGTCCCGACGCCGTCTGGGGCGCACCGCAGTCGCCGATGCGTGCGCCAGACCCACGGCGACAAGCACGTCGGACGCGTCGCGCACCACGAAACAGCCGTCCGCGAGCAGTGCGTTCGTCCCCGCCGATGCCGGGCTCCGCACCGACCCGGGCACCGCACCGACCGGGATCCCTCGCTCCGCGGCCGCGTGCACGGTGTGCAGCGATCCTCCGTGCGCATGGCATTCGACGACCACGACGACGTCCGACAAGGCCGCGATGATCCGGTTGCGCAGCGGGAAGCGCCAGGCAAGGTCTGCGGTGCCCATCGGTGCTTCCGACAGGACCGCACCCGCCTGAGCGACTCGCTGCCACAGTCCCGCGTGCTGTCGGGGATAGGGCGATGCGGGGCTCCCTGCGACGACGGCGACGGGCGGCGCACCGCGCTGCGTCCCGGCCCCGTCGCCCGAGCCCGGCGGGGTCCCGCCATCGGGCCCAGGCGCACCCTCGCCCGCCCCGTGGAGGCGGTCCGCGTGCCACGCCGCGACCGCGCCTTCGTGCGCCGCGCCGTCGATCCCGAGGGCGAGCCCCGAGACGACGATGACCCCGGCAGCCGCCAGCTCTGCGCCGATCTGGGCCGCCACCCCGAGCCCGTAGCGCGTCGCGGAGCGGGTGCCCACGATGGCGACGCGCGGGCGTGCGTCGAGCACGGAGGGGTCACCGAGGAAGAACAGGACCGCCGGCGCTTCGGGATCGCGCGCCAGCACCGACGGGTACGCGGGAGAGCCCAACATGCTGACGCCTACCCCCGCACGGACATGCGCCTCCCACACGGCGGCGACGTCGAGGCGCCGTGCCTCGACCACCGACCGGGCACTCGGGCCGCGCGGCGCATGGATGGCGACGCGCCCCTCGACCAGCGCGGCCCATGCCGCCATCGGTGCCGCCTCGGCCAGCAACGCGCGCAGCGTCCTGGGCCCGATGCCCGGCGTCGTCGCGAGCGCGGCGGCGTACGCCTCTTCTGGGAGCGCTGCGGCTCCGCCCCCGCTTCCGACAAGAGAGACGCGCGTGGTGGCCACAACACGGAACGGTCGCGCCTCTAAAGGACCGCGCACCCGCAGCTCGACCGGTCCCCATGAGCCCGTGAGGACGCGCATCGTCGGTGGACGGGTCTCCGTCCGCCCGGACACGCGCCGACGAGCGGTGATAGGCATGCGCCATGGCTGCAACACCCCCCGCGATGGACACCTTCCCGACGGCGCTCGAGCTCGCCGCACTGATCCGCTCGGGAGTGCTGACGCCCCTCGAGGCACTCGAAGAGTGCGTGGCACGTATCGAGCGGCTGAACCCCGCGCTGCGCGCCGTCGTGTGGCGCGACGACGACGCGTCCCGTGCCGACGCCGACGCGATCGGCCGGCGGATTGCCGCAAAGGAGACCGTCGGGCCCTTCGCCGGCGTCCCGACGCTCGTGAAGGACCTCACCATGGCCGCCGGCCAGCCCGCGACGTTCGGATCGGCAGGAGCCCCTTCCGGCGTCTCCGGCGAGGACGAGCTGGTCATTGCCGCCCTCCGCCGCGCCGGGTTCGTGCTGTGCGGGCGCTCGAACACCCCGGAGTTCGGGCCCCTGCCGGTCACCGAGAACACCCGCTACGGCATCACCCGCAATCCCTGGGACACCTCGCGTTCGCCCGGTGGCTCGAGCGGCGGCTCGGCCGCCGCCGTGTCCTCGGGCATGGTGCCCGTGGCCCATGCGAACGACGGCGGCGGATCGATCCGCATCCCCGCATCGTGCTGCGGGCTCGTCGGCCTGAAGCCGAGCCGCTGGCGGGTGCCGAGCGTGACGCCCGGGTGGTTCGGGATGTCGGTGGAAGGCGTCCTGTGCCACACGGTCGCCGATGCGGCCGGCATCCTCGACTGCATCAGCCGACCAGACCCCCTCGTGTGGGAGCAGGCGCCCGCGCCGGAGCGCCCGTTCGCCTCGGAGGTGGGGGCTGACCCCGGATCCCTGCGGGTCGCGCTCCTGACCACGAGCGGGCTCGGCCTCGCGGTGGACGCCGCGTGCAGGCACGCGGTCGAGCACACCGGCCGTCTGCTCGACAGCTTGGGTCACCGGGTGGACGTGCTGGATGACGACGTGCTCGACCCGAGCCTGGTCGTCCCGTTCCTGCACGTGGTCAATGCGTCCTACGGCGCGTTCGACGGCATCGACTGGGCGCGCGTCGAGCCGCACAACGCGGCGGGGCACGCGGCGGGCCTCGCGCTCGACGCGCTCACGGTCGTGTCGTCGCTGAACCAGCTGCGACGCGCGACGCCGCCGACGGTCGCACGCTGGGGGCGCGAGTTCGACGTGCTCGTCACCCCCACCATGGCGATCGAGCCGCCGCGCGCAGGAGAGGTGCTGGCCGCTGCGCACGCGACACCGGCCATGCCGCCGCTCACCGTGCTCGCCATGGTGGCGTTCACCGTGCTGTACAACGTGACGGGGCAGCCGGCGGTGAGCCTTCCCCTCTCGCGCGCCGACAGCGGGCTGCCCGTCGGCGTCCAGCTCGTGGGTGGCCCATGGGGCGAGGCCGCGCTGGTCCGTCTCGCCGCGCAGATCGAGGAGGCGGCGCCGTGGCGCGACCGCCATCCCTCCGTGGCCGCGCTGGCGTGATCTCGGAGGCGCCGCGGGCCCGGGACCGACGGGCTCAGCCGGAGATGTCGAGGCCGAACAGACGTGCCGGATTGATGTCGGCCACCGCCCTCGCCGTGTCGGCGTCGAGAGCTTCGTCGAGCGCCTCCATGGGCCGGTCGAGCGACATGTCGAACGGCATGTCCGTCCCGAGGACGACGTGGTCGGTGCCGACACGCTCCACCAGGTAGCGCAGCGCCGCTGCGTCGTGCGTGATCGTGTCGAAGTAGAGCTGATCGAAGGCGTCCCACACGTCCTTGGCGGAGATCGAGATCTCCGGGCGCACCGTGCAGGCATGCGCCAGCCGCCCTGCCTGGTACGGGACGTACCCACCGCCGTGGAGAAGGATGAGCCGGACGCTGCGGTGCCGGGCCAGCACGCCGGCGCAGATCAGCCGCTCCACCATCACCGTCGTCTCGAGCGGATTGCCGATGGCGTTCTGGAGGTAGAAGTCCTCGAGGGCCGCATGCGGTTCGTTCCAGCCCGGATGGACGAGCACGGGCAGGCCCAGCTCGTCGGCCGCCGCCCAGAACACCTCGAACTCGGGCTTGTCCAGTCGACGCCCGGCGATCGACGTGCCGATGGCGGCGCCCTTCGCACCGTCCTTCACCGCGGCCCGGTACGCGGCGACGGCGGCATCGGGATCCTGCATCGGCAGGTTGGCCAGCCAGTGCAGCCGCGCAGGGTCGTGGCGGCAGAACCGCGCGAGCCCTTCGTTGGACGCCTGGCACAGCCGCTCGCCCGCAGCCTTGTCGACCTCGTAGAAGAAGAGCGGCGGCGGGGTCGAGGTGACCGCGACCGACACCTTGCGCTCGTCGAGGTAGGCGAGCTTGGCGGCGGGGTCGTAGAACGACTCGGTGACGGGAAACGGCACGTGGTGCGCGCCGCTCCAGACGTAGTCCGCGTCGATGTCGACGCCGTAGCTCGGCTCGGCTCGCAGCAGCTCCAGGGCTTCGGTGGGCATGACGTGGTTGTGGACGTCGACGCTCATCGGTCGCTCTCCTCTCGGGCTGGCACGCGCCAGCGGTTCACGGCGTCAGTTGAAAAGGTGGCACGGCTCCGACCGCTCCACGGGATGTCGATGCTCCCGCGGCGGCATGCGGCTGCACGCGCCGCCAATCATCATTGTACCGCAATCACCTGGCAGCCGACAGGTGGCCGCGCCCCCTCGACCCCAACTCGGCGCGGCGGCACCGGGGCTCAGCGCCGGCCCGACGCCCCCAGTCGGTCGGCGAACCAGTCGGCGTACGCGACGGTGGCGACCGACAGCCGATCGGTCTGGCAGTGCGTCGCCCCGCCACTGCGCTCGTCGAAGATCCGGAGCTCCTTGTCGGAGGAGCCGACGGCGGCGAACACCGCCTCGGCGTCCGAGACGGGGATCTGCTCGTCGCGCGCCCCGTGGAGGAGGAGGTAGGGGCACCGCATCTCTTGGACCACCCCGTCGAGGGCATACGCGCGCAATTGCTCCAGCGCGTCGTCGAACGAGTCACAGCCGAGCACCCAGCAGATGTGGTCGCCCGCCACCGACATCGCGCCCTGGAAGGCCTCGGCGATGCGCCGCTCCCACGTGGCCCGGTAGTCCCAGATGGCACCCCAGCAGACGCACGCGGCGAAGCGGCGCTCCAGGGAGGCGCAGCGCGCCGCGTAGTAGCCGCCGAGGCTGATCCCGAGGACGCCGATCCGCGCTGCATCGATCTCCGGCCGTCCGGCCAGGTAGTCCAGCGCCGCCGAGCCCGCCACCTCGTAGTCCGGCCGGAGCGACAACCCGCCGAACCGGATCGACTCGCCGTTCCCCGGACCGTCGATCACGAGGCACCCGACGCCACGCCGCACAAGTTCGGCGACCCCGCGCACGTATTGCAGCTCTTTGGTGATGTCCAGGCCGTCGAAGAACACGACGCACGGACTGGGCCCGCGACTGCTCGGAGGAAGCGTCAGATAGGCCGGCAGGTGCGTTCCTTCGAACGGCACGTCGACCCGCTCCACCGGCGCCCCGTCGATCAGCGCCGCGTACCGGCCGAAGCAATCGACTCCCTTGCGGTAGGCGCCGAGTGCCGGTCCGTCCTTGGGCAGCCTGAACCGCTCACCGATGTGGTAGTAGCTGGTCGCCCGAAGATAGCCACCGGCCGCAGTGAGCGTCAGCCCCGACGCTGCCGCCGCGTCGGCGGACTCCCGAACGGTGTCGCCCATCCCGGCCCACGCGGAGAACCACGCTTCGTCGTCGCCCACTCGGCCGAGCAGCTGGCGCCCGACGGCATCGACTTCACCGAGCTCGGCGCCTCCGTAGGGAGCGGACCCGAGCACGAGGGCGAGCGCCGCCGACCAACGGTAGTGATCGGGGAAGTACATGAACCACTGGTCGAAGCGCTCGGCGGGCATGCGGTCTCCTCGTGTCGTCGGACAACAGGCTGCAGTCGGCACCTCACCCATGGCCGCTCGAGCGTCGAGGGCAGACACCCCCGCCCGACGCGACCCGAGGGCGCCGGCGACCGGGAACGTTCCCCGGCCGGCGGACGCCCTCGGTGCCGTCACATCTCCTCGGGCGTGCCCCGGTCACCC
Organism: Actinomycetes bacterium; assembly: GCA_021794995.1. Classification (GTDB taxonomy): domain Bacteria; phylum Actinomycetota; class Acidimicrobiia; order Acidimicrobiales; family RAAP-2; genus JAJYVT01. The sequence continues at coordinate 5,355 of JAJYPY010000128.1, forward strand.
CGGGCCACGCCGCCATTCACGGGGTCGGGGGACCCGCCGACTCCTGGGCGAAGATTCCCAGCCAGGTCGACTTGCTGATGCCCACGCCCCACGGCGGGACGGCCTTGTAGGTCTTGATGGGAACGTTGCGCAGTGTCCCGTGGACCCTCTCCACCTTGCAGATGTAGGCGTTCTGGATCGGCGACCAGGTTGTCTTGTCGATCTTGACCGGCCCTCTCGGCGCCGTGATCTTGACCTTGCGCATGGCGTTGCTCAGCTTCTTGCCTGTCGTCGCGTTGCCCTTCAGCTTCTTGAGCGCGCTCACGAGGATCTCCGCCTTCACGTAGCCGGCATCGGAGTAGTACCCCGGCCATCCACCGAAGGCCTTGTGGAAGGCGGCGGTGAACTTCTTGTTCGTCGCTGTGGTCGCGCCGTCACAGTACTGGGCGTCGGTGAACGTCCCGAGGGCCGCTGTGGCGTTCTCGCTCGGCAGCGCCGACTGTGTCGTCAGCTGGGTCTGGCCGAGCAGCGGGATCTTGCCCTTCAGGCCGAACGACTTGTAGTCGTTCACGAAGGTGACCGCCTGTGCGCCGGACATCTCCACCCAGACCGCCTGGGTTGTGGACGGGATCTGGGAGATGTAGGAGGACAGTGTCGTGGCGTTGGAGGGGATCCAGATCGACTTGTCGATCTTCCCTCCCAGCTTGGTGAATGCGGCATCGAACCCACCGACCGACTGCCACCCGAACGAGAAGTTGCCGCCGATGGTCGTCACGTGACGCCACTTCCGTACCTTGTAGGCCCACTGGGCACCGGCCGAGGGGGGCTGGTAGCTGGACCATCCCGAGGTGAGACCCAGGCCCGACGTCTTGTAGAGGTTCATGAGGGCCGGGGTCGCCAGGTTCAGGTCGTCTTCGGGGATCTTCTTGCCGATCACGTAGGGCGAGACGGCGGCGATCGAGCTCGACACCAGCGGTCCCTCCATCACCTGGACGTGGTCGGAGGTGACCAGGCCGGTCGCCACCGAGAGGCTCACGACCGGTGTGCCGTGCCCGTCGGCGTAGAACACCGTGATCTTGTGGCCGTCGATCTTGGAGCCGAGCTGGCGGAGGCCGAGCTGGAAGCCTTCCTGCTCCAGCTTGCCGTTGGCGGCGAAGTTCCCGGTGAGAGGAAGCACGAATCCGACCCGGATCGGGGCGCGGCCACCCGACTTGCCGCTCGCCCCGGCGACGGCGCCCGCGCTCCCGAACGCGGCCAGTGCGAGTGACAGGGCAACCGCTGCCGAACCGAGCGCGACGGGTGCCCGCGCGGTGCGCAACGCCTTGACACCGTGGTGCGCGGACGCACTCCGGTCGCGCTGTGATCCTCTTGCTAATCTCACGGGCAACGCTCCTTTCGCTCCCACCGCCGGGCCGGCGAAGCACCGGGCGCACGCCGGCCCGGAGAGGGGTCCCCTGCTCCGAGTCGCCGCATGCGGACCCGGCCTCTCTGCCGTTCGCTGCGGGGCGATGTCTCAATATGGTATTGAGATCGTAACACCCTCATAAGATTTGACGCAACCGCGGTCGAGGCGTGTGCGGGCCGCAGCCGGCCGCATCTCATGCCGACGCGCCCCCTCCCTCGGCACCGATGCTCGCCACGGTGACAACGCCGCGCCCCACCACCGCACTGCGGGCAAGGCGCGCGAGCAGCGCCGGCGCCCCGTCAAGATCGGCGCGCTCGCCGATCACCGGTCGGACCCTTCCGTCGGCGACCAGTGCCGCCGCGGCGACCAGCTCGGCTCTGCTGGCGTAGCGCGATCCCAGGACCGAGAGCTGTCCCAACACGAGCTGGCGCGGCAC
>JAJYPY010000129.1 GCA_021794995.1 Actinomycetes bacterium
CGGCGTGATCACGGCTCCGTAGTGCTTGGCCACCGGGGCGAAGGAGGCCTGCACGTCGGCGGTTCCGGGCACGATCACGGTGGCCAGGCGGTCGGTGCGCCACTTGCGCGCCGTCCCGCCGAGGCGCCCCAGGACGCCGTCCAGCCCCTCGATCAGGTGTGCCTGGTCCATCGACTCGGCGAGCACTCCACGGGTCCGCCCCGAATGGCTGAGGGTGCCGAGCAGGACGTAGGCCGTGCCGCCCCAGGGGGCGTTTCGCCGCTCGGCCCAGTCCCATTGGATCTCCTATGTGGACCCCGGAATTATGCGGCGCGGAGCACGAGCGACCCGTATTGCCCGTGGTCCAGCTGCTCGGTGCTGCTGATCGACTCCACATAGTCCCTCGCGATCATCGACGCTTGCCTCTCCGAACGAGAGGAGGCAGTGGCGATGGAAGGTCCCCTTGCGCTGTTCGCAGCGAAGATGGTCGAGCATCTCGACTCGCGGGGTTATGCGCCGGAGACAGCGATCCGGAAGATGCGCCTCGTCGGGAAGCTGAGTCAGTTCCTGCAGCAAACGGGGCGAGCAGCGAGCGATCTCCGGATAGCGACGCTGGAGGAGTTCGCCAGCGAAGTCGAGCTTGCTCCCTCAGATCGAATCAGCACGACGACGCTTGGATGGCTGATCGATTTCCTGGTGGAGAGCGGAGAGCTCGCATCCGCAGTCGTTGCGCCGCCACCAGACGACGACGATTTCCTCGGTCGCTATCAGCACTACCTCGAGATCGAGCGGGGATTGCTTCCAAAGACCGTCACCATCTACACGCGTGTCGCGAAGCGCTTCCTCGTCGAGCATCCCGAGCATGACCTCGGCAATCTGAACCCCGCCGCGGTGACTCGTTACGTGACCCGTGAGTGCCGGCGCCTCGACAGCGTGCGCGCAGCCGAGCGGCTGATGACGGTGCTTCGTTCACTGCTCACCTTCGCGTTGCTTGACGGTGTCATCCCGACGCCGCTGAGCGCGGTGGTCCCGTCGGTCGCCCACTGGGGTGGTGCATCGTTGCCGCGCGGGCTCACCCCCGAGCAGTTGGCGGCGATGCTGGCCAGCTGCGACCGGGGTGGGACGAAGGGCAAGCGGGACTACGCGGTTTTGGTGCTGCTGTCTCGCCTGGGACTTCGTGCAGCCGAAGTGGCGGCGTTGCGCCTCGAGGACATCGACTGGCCTGCCGGCGAAATGGTCGTGCACGGCAAGGGACGCTCGGAGGAACGGCTGCCGCTTCCCTTCGACGTCGGCGCTGCTATCGCCGACTACCTGCGCCACGGTCGGGCCGACCGTCCCCGACAGCGCGAGGTGTTCTTGCGGCTCGTCGCACCCCTGAGCGGACTGAGTCCCCAGGGCGTGAGTGAGGTAGTCCGGACAGCGAGCGAGCGGGCGGGCGTGGGCAGCTTCGGCGCCCACCGCCTCCGCCACACCGCCGGCAGCGAGATGCTGCGCGCTGGGGCCTCGCTTCCCGAGGTCGCCCAAGTTCTCCGGCACCGCAGAATCACCACCACCGCGATCTACGCGAAGGTCGACCATCTCGCGTTACGCGAGCTAGCGATGCCCTGGCCGGGAGCAGCGCGATGACGGACTTCGCGACTGCATTGGACGACTTCCTCGCCACTCGCCACGCGATGGGTTACAAGCTTGACGCGCATCGCCTGGTGCTTTCCCGCTTCGTCGGCCACCTCGAGGCGATCGGGGCCGAGCACCTCACCATCGACGAGGCCCTTCGCTTTGCCACGCAGCCAACGGATGCTGCGCCGGTGTGGTCAGCGGCAAAGCTCGGCGTCATCCGCGTCTTCGCTCGCTACCTCGTCGCGCTCGATCCGGCGACTGAGGTCCCGCCGGTCGACCTTCTGCCCGAGCCGAGCCACCGGATCATTCCCCACATCTACTCGGCCGAGGACCTCGCCAAGGTCCTCGGGGCCGCTGACCACCTCAACCCTGAGCACCGGGCCGACACCTATCAGCACGTGATCAGCCTCCTCGCGGTCAGCGGCATGCGCGTGAGCGAGGCTGTGCGGCTCGATCGCGACGACGTCGACTTTGAGCGAGGACTGCTCACCATCTCTCGCTCCAAGTTCGGCAAGTCTCGCCAAGTCCCATTGCACCGGACGACCGTCAAGGCGCTCGCGGCCTACGGCCGGCGCCGCGACGAGAGACGACCGAAGCCGAAGTCACCGAGCTTCTTCACCTCGAGCACCGGAACGCGCCTGCTCCGAGACAACGTGAGCACCGTCTTCCCGCGCCTCGTGCGCGAGGCCGGACTCGCGACGAGAGGGAGTCATCGTCCGCCGCGTCTTCACGATCTCAGGCACAGCTTCGCCGTGAAGTGCGTGATCGGTTGGTATCGCGACGGCCTCGACGTCGAGGCCAGGTTGCCGCTGCTGTCAACCTACCTCGGACACGTCGCACCGAGCACGACGTACTGGTATCTGACCGGCGTGCCCGAGCTACTCGAGCTCGTCAGCGAGCGTCTCGACAGCGCCGTCAGCGGGCTCGAGCGATGAGCACACTAGCGCCCCTGCTCGAAGGGTTCTTCACCGAGCGCTTGATCGCACAGCGCCGGGTGAGCGAGCACACGGTGAGCGCGTATCGCGACGCCTGGTGTCTGTTGCTCCGCTTTGCGCAGCAACGCACGGGAAAGGCGCCGCAACGACTCGATCTCGTAGACCTGGATGCATCCCTCATTGGGTCCTTCCTTGAACATCTCGAAGCCGACCGCGGGGTCGGAGTGCGGACCCGCAACGCCAGGCTCACCGCAATCCGATCGCTCTTTCGCTACGCGGCCTATCGCTGCCCGGAGCACTCCGAGCTAATCCAACGGGTGCTCGCCATCCCGTCGAAGAAGAACGACAAGGCGCTCGTCACCTATCTCACCGCAGAGGAGATGGCTGCGCTCGTCGCCGCGCCCGACCGCTCGACCCGGCTCGGGCGGCGGGACCACGCTTTGTTGGTGATCGCTCTCGAGACCGGGCTCCGCGTGAGCGAGCTCACCGGGCTCACCTGCAGTTCAGTCGATCTCGGCGGCGGAGGCCACGTTCGCTGCCTCGGAAAGGGCCGCAAGGAACGGATCACTCCGCTTCGGCGAGAGACGCGCTCGGTGCTACGCGTCTGGCTCGACGAGCGCAATGGCGCCGCTGCCGAACCCCTCTTTCCTGGGCCGAGGGGCGGCCCGCTCAGCCGAGACGCCGTCCGGCGCCTCGTCGAACGGCACGTCGCTGACGCCGCCATCGGATGCCCCTCGCTCGGGACGAAGGAAATCTCGCCGCACACGCTGCGCCACAGCTGCGCGATGAACCTGCTCCGCCATGGCGTCGACACCGCAACCATCGCGCTCTTCCTCGGGCACGAGGATATCCGCACCACCTACAGCGTCTACCTCCATGCCGACCTCGGCCTCAAGGAAAGGGCGCTGGCGCGCACCGCGCCGCCACAGACTCCTTCTGGTCGTTATCGACCGCCGGACGACCTGCTCGCCTTCCTTCAGGGGCTGTGATTATGCGGCGTCCAGTCGCTCGTCCACCGCCCGAAGCACCGCCGCTCGTGCTCCGCGCCGCATAATTCCGGGGTCCACATAGGAGATCCTATGTGGCTTTCTGCATAGGATCTCATCGCCCGCGAGGTGCTCGATCTCGATGCTCTCGCGGCCCTTCACCCCCGAGCACGCCTCGCAGTGCGGTCGCAGGCCGGCCAGGCGCAGCTGGCGAGCAAAGCTCGGGTAGGCGCGGTCGTAGCCGAGCGGGACGACCTCGTCGAACAGCGCGCTCGCCCAAAGGTGTGGGTCGTCTTGAAACCGGGCCTTCACGTAGTCGACGAAGGGAGCCATCGGGTCGGGCGCCGACGACCGCCGCACACCGGCGGTTCGTTCGCCGGACAGATACGCCCGCACCGTCTTGCGGTCACAGTCGAGGTGGCGGGCGATCGCCGAGATCGACCATCCCCGCCTGGACAAGGCACTTGCTTCCACGTCGAAGCTCCTATAGATGTCAAGCGCGGTCTTGGGCATTGCTGGTGCTGGGTATGGGCTCAGCCGAGAAGGTCGCTGATCTGTTGGGCGAGCCGGTCGGCGGCGTTATGGCGGAGCCCGATGGCGACGATCACGCTGCGATCAGCCCGCCGGAGCCGGACGAGCCATGCCCGCTCAGGCGGCCTGCTTCGCGAGCTCGCCGAGCCCATGTCAACTTCGACGGTGACGGGGGTGTTCATGGCTGCTCGATGGCGACGATGGGCCCGGACGCGACACGCGTCAGAGCAGAAGCGCGCCGGGCGGCCGGTGAGTGCCGGACGGATGGGTTCGTCGCAGTCTGGGCCAGCGCAACACGGCTGGTGGTGATCGGTTTCGTGACGCGACGAAACGTGGGTCATGCTGCCGCCTGGCACTCGGCGTCGTCGGTTCGTTCGAGCAGCCAGGTGCGAGCTCGACGGGCGAGGCGGGTGTCGTGCACCTGGCCGCGCTCGATGCCCGACAACCGGGTCGGGGTCGTGCCGACGGCGTTGCAGACTGCGGTGAGGCTCAGGCTGAGCCCGAGGCGGAGCTGTCGCAGCTCGCCGCCGGTGGGGAGGTCCTCAGGTGGGCTCGTGATCGCCTGGTACACCTCTCGGGCGACGAAGCGCTTGAGGCAGCGCATGATCTCCTTGGGGGTCTTGCCCTCTGCGGTGCGCCGGGCCACGTAGGCGCGGGTCGCAGGGTCGTGGCGCATGCGGACCAGCACGATGGTGAACAACGCGTTGTTGGCGCGACGATCGCCGCCCCGGTTGAGCCGGTGACGGTTGGTCTTGCCCGAAGAGGCGGGGATGGGGCAGGCACCGCACAGCTTGGCGAAGGCGGCCTCCGAGCGCATCCGCTGCGGGTTGTCACCGGCGGCCGCCAGGAGCTGGGCGGCGACGTGGGGGCCGACGCCGGACAGACCCATGAGCGCCGGCGACGCCTGGGCTGCCAGGGCGCCGATGCGGGCCTCCAGCCTGGCGGTCTGGTCGTCTTGGAACCCGATGCGCCGGGCGAGCTCCTTGAGCGACCAGCGGGTCTCGCGCTCCACGTCGTTGCCGTGGCCGTCGCTCCAGCGCCGGGCCCGGGCGATCTGGTCGGTAAAGCGCAGGCCATGCAGCCCATCGCGCACCGACTCGGGGGCGCTGACGAGGAGCGCCTTGAACTGGTTGATCGCCCGGGTGCGGTCCTTCACGGCGCTGTGATGGACTACCTCGAGCGCCCGGATGGCCTCGACGATCCCGTCACGGGACTTGGGCGTCGATCTGGCCCGGCCCGAGAGCACTGCTCGAGCGGCGGCCTGCGCGTCGGCCGGATCCGACTTGCCCTCGAAGCGTCGCGCCTTGCGGTCGGGACGGTCGACTTCGATCACCTCGACGCCTTCGGCGCGAAGGAACCGCATCAGCCCGGCTCCGTAGCTGCCGGTCGACTCGACGCCGACCCAGTCGAGGTGGCCCAAGCCCCGTAACCACTCGGCCAGGGCGACATAGCCGTCGGTGGTCGTGGGGAACGAGGCGGTGCCCAAGTGGCGGCCGGTGGCCGAGTCGAGCGCCGCCGCCACGTGCACGTCGCCGTGGGTGTCCACACCGCCGGTGACGTGACGGTCTGGGGGTGTCATCATGATCGTGGTCCTTTCGGTTCATCGACAGGGACAGCAAGGGCCGACGGACGGAACGGACGAGACAGCCACGAGTCTGGGTCAACAGGCTCCTATGAGGTCACGAAACCGGCCGACCACCCGGGAAGCGTGGTGGTCCCGCATGAAGGGCCGACAATTCGCTAGAAGGACACGTCGGTCAGTCACACACCAGGGTCAGACCCGACAGCGGGACCACCACCCCTGGAGTCTCCTCCAAGCCGTTCCGGAGCGGCGTGATCATCATGGCTGTGCACACCCCGGTCGTTCTTGTGCAAGTCGCAGATCTGCTCGATGTGGCGGGCTCGCAGCTCGTCAGCCCAGTGCTCGGGGAGCGCGTAGGAGAAGCCTCGGTCGTCCGCGAGCTCGGTCACCGGCGTGCCGGCGGCGAGCAGGCCGTCGATGAGCCCGAGGGCGGGTGCGACGGTGCTGGCATTGGCCGGGACGAGGCTGATGCGCTCGACGAGCAGCGCCAGGTCGGCCTGGGAGTCCTGGGGCGCGAGGCGGGTGAGCGAGACGAGCTTGTAGCCGAAGAGCTTGTTGGTCCGGTTGTCGTAGGTGCGGGTGCGATAGCCCCAGCGGGCGTCGACGTCGAAGGAGTACCCGGTCTCCTCGGTCACCTTGGCGAGCACCTCGTCGGTGACCTCGCGGCCGTTTAGCTCGACCTCGGAGGGCCGCCCGTCGTCATTCCCCGCAGCCACAGGAGCGGGCGCGCCCGCTGCCTTCGGGCGGCGCTTGCCCCGGGCCGCGGAGTCGATGCCGCTGTCGTCGAGCGCATCGGCACCGGTCGGCCGCAGGTGGGTCGGCATCGTCGCCGCGAGCAGGTGGTCGAAGACGGCCTGCAAGGCAGCAGCGCGCTCCTCCCGGTCGGCTGCGGACAGCTCAGGCGCCCGGTCCTCGGTGAAGGCGAGTTTTGCCTCGATGGCCTCGAGGAGGTAGCGCACCTGGCGGACGGTGATGGCCCGGGTGCCCTTGCGGATCCCGAGGGCGACTTGGTAGGAGCGCGCCAGGTCACGGGTCAACAGCTCATGCAACAGGGTCAGCGCGAGCGTCTTCTTCTCCGCCACCGTGCAGAGCAGCCCGGCGACGAAGACGTCGACACGTAGCTGGCGAGGACGGCCGCCCTTGCCGCTTGGGCGCAGCAGCGCCTCGAGCTCGTCGTGCACCCCCGAGCGGTGCACGAGCCCGAGCGCCCGCGCGAATGCACAACGCCGGATCATGACTGGTCTCGCTGGTCGGCCCCGAGCGCCGCCTCGAGGTGGACGAGCGCGGCGGCGACCTCGGCCGGGTCCGGCGTCGGGCAGTGCACGAGCAGGTCGGTGAGCGAGCGCGCCGAGCGCAGACCCGCCGCGCTAGTCCGAACTTACGGCCCCTCCCAGCCCGTTTTCACACCCTGAGCAGGAAGGACGCACTGTTCCAGGCCGGTTAATGTAGACACGAGTATCCGTGACATAGCTCGGGGG
>JAJYPY010000130.1 GCA_021794995.1 Actinomycetes bacterium
CGTCCACTTCGCGGCCTCGACCGACACCCCGTCGCCGCCGCCGAGCCGAAAGGAGACGATCACCGCCTTGGACACGGCGGCACCATACCCACGAGCGTGCCCGCCGGCCCTCGCCGGCCCCCGCCGTTCCGACCCGAGACGGTGGCTCGACTACCGTGGCGTCCATGGTCGCCAGGCGGGCGTTGATCACCGGCGTGACCGGCCAGGACGGCTCGTACCTGGCCGAGCTCCTCCTCGCGCAGGGCTACGAGGTGATCGGGGTCGTGCGGCGCTCGAGCACGCTCAACTTCGAGCGGATCGCCCACATCCAGGACCGCCTCACCCTCGTGCCCGCCGATCTCCTCGACGAGGTCTCGTTGATCGCGGCCATCCGGGACCACCGCCCGAGCGAGGTCTACAACCTTGCAGCGCAGTCCTTCGTCCAGACGAGCTGGAGCCAGCCCGTGCTCACGGGGGAGACGACGGCGCTCGGGGTCACCCGCCTCCTCGACGCGATCCGCATCGTCGATCCCGAGATCCGCTTCTACCAGGCGAGCTCCTCGGAGATGTTCGGCAAGGTCCACGAGGTTCCCCAGACCGAGGTCACCCCGTTCTACCCGCGCAGCCCCTACGGCGTCGCCAAGGTCTACGGCCACTGGATCACGGTCAACTACCGCGAGTCCTACGGACTCCACGCCTCGTCGGGCATGCTCTTCAACCACGAGTCGCCGCGCCGCGGCCTCGAGTTCGTCACGCGAAAGGTGACCCACGGCGTCGCGCGCATCGCGTGCGGTCTCGACGACAAGCTCGCTCTCGGCAACCTCGACTCCCAACGCGACTGGGGCTACGCCGCGGACTACGTGCGTGCCATGTGGCTCATGCTCCAGCAGGACGTGCCGAGCGACTACGTCGTGGCCACGGGGGAGACGCACTCGGTGCGCGAGCTGTGCGAAGTGGCGTTCGGTGCAGCGGAGCTCGACTGGCAGCAGCACGTGGTCGTCGACGAGCGGTTCTTGCGCCCTGCCGAGGTCGACCTCCTCGTCGGAGATCCGACCAAGGCGCGCGACACCCTCGGGTGGGAGCGCGACGTCGGCTTCGCACGCCTGGTCGAGATGATGGTCGAGGCGGATCTCGACCTGGTTCGCGCGCAGTTGGGCTGAGTGCTCGTCGGGGTCATCACCGCCGACCCGCTCGGGGTGCTCGTGGCATTCGGCGCCGGCATCCTGTCGTTCCTCTCGCCGTGCGTGCTGCCGCTCGTGCCGGGCTACCTCTCGATGGTGTCGGGCCTGTCCGCGGCCGAGCTCGGTGAGGGGATGCGTCCTCGCGCAAGGACGGTGACGGAGGAGCCCGAGCGAAGCGGCGCACTCGTCGGCGCGGCGTCCCACCTCGGCACCAGCTTCGGCACGACTGCCGTGGCGACGCTGCCCGGGCGCGTGGGCGCGTTCGCGCGACCGGCTTCGCCAGCCGCCGGCACGGTGCGCCGGCCGCTCGCGCCGCTGCTGCGCGGCATCCTCTTGTTCATCGCGGGCTTCACGGTGGTGTTCGTCGCCCAGGGAGCGATCGCCACGAGCCTGAGCCACGCGCTCAGCTCCCACAAGGCGGCGCTGACCGCGGTCTCGGGCGCGGTCGTCGTGGTCCTCGGGATCGTGATGCTCGCGAGCTCGCTCCCCGCGGGCGTCTGGATGCGCGTCGGTTCGAGGGTGTCGGGGCGGGTGGCGTGGCTGGTCGGGGAGCGGCGGATGCACCTGCGCCCAGGGACGCTCGGCGCCTGGGCCGCGCCGGTGATGGGAATGGCGTTCGCGTTCGCCTGGGTCCCCTGCACGGGGCCGGTGCTCGCGGCGATGGACGTCTTGGCAGCCAGGACCTCGACGCTCGCGGGAGGGATGCTGCTGCTCGTCGCGTACTCGCTCGGCCTCGGGGTGCCTTTCCTGGCGACCGGCCTCGCCTTCGACCGCCTGACGGGGTTCTACGTCCGGGCCCGGCGGCCGCTCGCGCTCGTCCAGGTGGCGGCGGGGGCGGTGCTCGTCGCGTTCGGGGCACTGTTGCTCGCGGGCGACCTCGGCTGGATCTCCGCTCAGTTCTCCTCGCTCCTCGACCACTTGGGGCTCCAGCGGCTCACGACGAGCTGAGCCGGGCCTGGCCGGGGACGTCGCGCCCCCCCCGCTTGGACCCTCTCTCCGCCCGCCCGTAGCATGGCGCCTCGGGTCATGGATCCTGCAGTTCACCTCCGCTCGGCGGTCGCCCTGGCCGGCCGGTTCCCCGCACTCTCAGGAGTCGACCTCGATGTCGCCCCGGGGGAGGTCGTGGCCGTCCTCGGACCCAATGGCGCGGGAAAGACCAGTCTGCTCCGGGCGTGCGCCGGACTCGTCCCGGTGACGTCTGGCGACGCCGTCGTGCTCGGCTGTGACCTGCGAGAGGATCGCACCGCCGTGCGCAGGCGGGTGGGGCTCCTCGGCCATGACGCCTCGCTCTACGACGAGCTCAGCGCAGCGGAGAACGTCCGCTTCGCGCTGCGGGCCGCGGGGGTCTCGTCGCGGGTGGCCACCGCGCGCGCAGATGGTGCGCTCGACCGGCTCGGCCTCGTCGGGCGCCTGCGGCGCACGCCCGCGCTACGGCTTTCGGCCGGCCAGCGGCGACGGGCGGCGCTGGCGGTGCTCGTCGCGCGGGCCCCCGAGCTCTGGCTGATGGACGAGCCGCACGCCGGGTTGGACGCCGGTGCCCGGTCGCTCGTGGCGTCGCTCGTCGCCGACGCGGCGACCGACGGCGCCGCGGTGGTGCTGACGTCGCACGAGCCCGACCTCTCGGTGCCGCTTGCAGACCGGGTCGTGGTCATGGCGGGTGGCAGGGTGGCGGAGGTGCGGCCCGGGGGGCGCGACGTGGCGGCAGCGCCCCCGCTGCTGGTGGCGGTCAAGGGGGACGACGCCGATGTGGCGTGACGCGCTCTTGGTGGCGTCGAAGGACGTCCGCATCGAACTGCGCTCGCGTGTCGCGTTGTGGCAGGTGCTGCCCTTCGCCGTTCTTGTCCTCGTGCTCTTCGGCTTCGCGCTCGGGCCGGGGCCCGCGACGCTGAGGAGCGCCGCGCCCGGCCTGTACTGGCTCGCGGTGCTCTTCTCCACGGTGCTCGCCACGCAACGCAGCGTCGCCATCGAGTCCGGCGAGGGCACCCGCGACGGGCTGCGCCTCTCGGGTATCGATCCCGGCGGGGTTTTCTTGGGGAAGGCGGCAGCGGTGGCACTCCAGCTGGTCGCGGTCCAGGTGCTCCTGGGCGCCGGGCTCGTCGTTCTCTTCGGCGTCCGATTGGAGGCATGGTGGCTGGCCCTCGTCGCGTCGGTGCTCGCCACGATCGGTCTGTCGGCTGCAGGCGTGCTCTACGGCGCGCTCTCCGCAGGGCTCAGGGTGCGAGAGACGCTCCTGCCCCTCCTCGTGCTCCCCATCGTGGCGCCGGTCCTGATCGCGGGCTCGCGGGCCTGGTCGGCGGCCGTGAGCGGCGCGGTCGGCCCGGGCACGTCGTGGCTCAAGATCCTGGGGCCGTTCGCCGCGGTGTACGTGGCGGTCGGCATCGGGCTGTACGGCCCTCTGCAGGAGACGTCGTGACCGCGGGGGCGGTGCAACGGACGAAGGCGGTCACGCGCTGGGTGGGGCTTGCCGCGCTCGTGACGACGGGCCTCACGGTGTGGCTCGGGCTGTGGGTCACCCCGCCGGCAAAGGTGCAGGGCACACTCGCGCGCCTCCTCTACATCCACCCGCCGATCGCGTGGGTGGCGCTCTACTGCGCATTCGGGGTTGCGGCCCTGTCGAGCCTGCTCTACCTGTGGCGCCGGACGCGCTCGTTGTTCTGGGACCGGCTTGGGGCGTCCGCGGTCGAGGTGGGCGTGATCTTCACCGCGCTCACGCTCGTGACCGGTTCCTTGTGGGGCCGCCCGACGTGGGGCGTGTGGTGGACGTGGACAGCGCGGCTCACCTCGACCGCGCTCCTCCTCGTGCTCTTCCTCGGCTACTTGGCGCTGCGCCGCGTGCCGGCAGCACCCGAGGTGCGGGCACGCCGGTCGGCGGTCGCCGCGCTCGTGGCGTTCGTGGACGTCCCGATCGTGTCCTTCTCGGTCGACTGGTGGCAGACGCTCCACCAGCGCGGGACGGTGCTGAACCCCGGGCTCACACTGAAGGTCCACGGGTCGATGGCGTGGACGATGGGTCTGGGCTTCTTGGCGATGACGCTCGTGTTCGTGTGGATGGTGATGGTCCGCTACCGCATCGAGGCCCTCGCCGACCAGGTGGGGGACGAGGAGCTCGAGATCTCGCTCTCCGAGCGCTGGGCAGAAGGGGACGGTCCGGCGCCCGCGCCGCCGAGGGTGCCCGAGCCGGCGGGAGGCGGCCGATGAGCTACGTGGACGCCGGGTACGCGATCGCGCTCAGCGTGCTCGCGGTGTACGCCGCGTCGCTGGCCTTGCGCCGGCGGCGGCTCGAGAGGAGGCCGGCGGCGCAGATGCCGTCGGTCGTCGAGAGCGGAGCGGTCTCGGTGCCCGAGCCGCCCGCCGTCGACCGTCCCCGGTGACCGTCACCGTCCCCGCGAAGGGCGCGGCGGCAACGCCATCTGCGCGCCCGGCGCCGCGCGGCACGCGGCGGGGCCGGGGGCGACTGCTCCTCGTCTTCGCGCTGCTCGCAGGCGCCATCGCCTACCTCCTCGCGGAGGGACTCGGCAGCTCGCTCGACTACTTCGACACCGTCGCCCAGGCGATCGCGCACAAGCAGCGGATCGGCACCGAGGTCATCAGGCTCGAAGGGCTCGTCGTGCCCGGCAGCATCCATCGAAGCGCGAGGGGCGCCGACTTCGAGGTCTCGGGAGGCGGGTACCGCGTGATCGTGCACAACACCGGTTCGCCGCCCCAGCTGTTCCAACCGGACATCCCCGTCGTCGTCGTCGGCCACTTCACCTCGGCCGCGTCGACGCTGTTCGTATCGAACCAGATCATGGTGAAGCACTCGGCCACATACATCGCCGCGCACCCCACACGCGTCCGGGGACCGAACGGCACGTCGCACTGATGGTGCCGGCGGTCTTCGGCGCCTCAGGCGTCTGGCTCGCGTTCGTCGCCGCGGTGTGCGGAGCCGGGGTGTGCGCAGCCGGGCTCGTCCGCGATGGGCGGGGGAAGCCCGACGACGCACGCCTCGACGGACGGCTCCTCGCGCCGGTCCTCCTCCTCGGTGCGCTCGTCGCGGTCGCCGCGATGGAGTACGCGTTGATCACCCACGACTTCCGGCTCGTGTACGTCGCCGACGACAACGCCCGGGCGACGCCGCTCATCTACTCGATCACGGGCCTGTGGTCGGCGCTCGCGGGATCGATCCTCCTGTGGGGCCTCGTCCTCTCGGTTTTCACCGCGCTCGTGGTGTGGCGCTACCGCCGCCGCATGCGTGACGCCGTCGTGCGATGGGTGACCCTGGTCATGTACGTGGTGACGGCGTTCTTCTTCGGCATGATGGTCGGACCGGCCAATCCCTTTGACACGGTGTCCGGGACGGTCCCGCTCCACGGCGCCGGCCCGAACGCGCTTCTGCAGGACAATCCCCTCGTCGCGATCCATCCGCCGCTGCTCTACGTCGGCTTCGTCGGCTTCACCGTGCCCTTCGCCTTCGCGATCGGGATGCTGGCGACCGGGCGGGTAGGCGAGCAGTGGCAGACGGAGGTCAGGCGCTGGACGCTCGTCTCGTGGACGTGTCTCAGCGTCGGGATCGTGCTCGGCGCATGGTGGTCCTACCAGGTGCTCGGCTGGGGAGGGTTCTGGGGGTGGGACCCCGTCGAGAACGCCGCGCTCCTGCCGTGGCTGTGCGGGACGGCGTACCTGCACTCGGCGCTCGTCCAGGAGCGCCGAGGGCTCTTGCGCGTTTGGAACCTCTCACTTGCGGTCGCGACGTTCGCACTCACCATCCTCGGTACGTTCCTCACCCGTTCGGGTGTGGTGTTCTCCGTGCACGCGTTCAGCGAGTCGGACCTCGGCCCGATCCTGATCGGCTTCTTCCTCCTCGTGGTGGTCAGCGGTTTCGGTCTCATCGCGTGGCGCGGGGACCGATTGCGCTCACCGGTCGGCGTGGACGCCCCGCTCGGGCGCGAGGGAGCGTTCTTGGTGAACAACCTCGTGCTCGTCGGCTTTGCGTTCGTGGTGCTGCTCGGCACGTTGTTCCCGCTGCTCTACCAGGCACTGAAGAACCAGGCCGTCACGGTCGGCGCCCCCTACTTCGACACCGTCGCGGTCCCCGTCGGTCTGGTGCTCCTCTTCCTCATGGCGGTCGCGCCGGCGCTCTCGTGGCGCAAGGTGGACGCAGGGGTGCTGTGGCGCAGGCTGTCGCTCCCCGCGTGGGTGGGCGTCCTCACGGTGGTCTCCTGCGTCGCGGGGGGCGTGCGGGGGTTCGGGCCCCTCCTCGCGTTCGGGCTGGCGGCGTTCGCGGCGTCGTCTGCGCTGCGGTCGCTCGTGCTCGCCGTGCGCGCCAGCGTGCGCCACGGGACGGGAGCGTGGCGCGGCCTCGTCGGGCGGGCGAACGGCGGCATGGTGGTGCACCTCGGTGTGGTGGTGCTCGCCGTCGGCATCGTCGCAGCGACGTCCTTCCGATCGCAGGCCGAGCTCGTGCTGCGGCCCGGCCGGGTTGTGCACTTCGCCGGGCACACCTTCGCCTTCGAACGCCTGCGCACCGTCAACACGCCCCAACGGCTCGCGACCGAGGCGCTCGTCAGGGTGGACGGGGGCGCGACGTTCGCACCTGCGGTGAGCCAGTACGGCGGCCCGAGCTCCGAAGCCGTCGGCACGCCGGCCATCGACTCGGGGTTCTTCGGCGACGTGTACCTCACCTGGGATGCGACAGGGCACACAGGCAAGTCGACGGGGGGCAACGTGGTGCCGACACTCCCCGCCACAGCGATCGCGCTGGGGGTGATCGTCGAGCCCCTCATGGCGTGGATGTGGGCGGGCGGACTTCTCGTCGGGCTGGGGGGGCTGCTCGCGCTCGCACCCGGGTCGCGGAGGCGCTCGAAAGATCCCGCCTCCTCCCTCGCCCCGCTCGTCGCCGGCGCGCCCGGGCCCGAGCGTGCCGCCGTCGGGAGCGATGCGAGGTGAGCGGCAC
>JAJYPY010000017.1 GCA_021794995.1 Actinomycetes bacterium
CGGCCGCGGCGGCGGCGGCCCAGAGGCAGGCGCAGGCCGCGGCTGCAGCGGCGGCGGCCGCGGCGGCGGCTCAGGTCGTCAACGAGCTCGGTGGCACAACGCAGGCAGCCGCGCAGGCCGCGAACCAGGCGTCCGCGTCCGCTGGCGGTCCGACCGTCGGGTTCAGCGGCACATCGACTGCGGAAGGACAAGCCGCCGTGCGCGCAGCCGAGTCGCAGCTGGGCGTTCCCTACGTGTGGGGGGGCGAATCGCCCGGCTCGGGCTTCGACTGCTCGGGTCTCACGCAATGGTCGTGGGCCCAGGCCGGCGTCTCGATTCCGCGCACGTCCCAGACGCAGTACGCGACGGTCCCCCACGTCTCGCTCTCGGCCCTGCAGCCGGGCGACCTTCTCTTCTATTTCAATCTTGACGGCACAGGCACGGTCGACCACGTCGTCATGTACGTGGGATCGGGGCCGTACGGCTCCCAGACCGTGATCCAGGCGCCGTACACGGGATCGACCGTGTCGTACGACGCCCTGTACACGAACGGGCTCGTCGGAGCCGGCCGACCCTGACCGCGAGCCCGGCGCCGCCGGGTACAGAGATCGATACGCTTGGCACAGTGAGCGCGCGCCGGATCCCGGCGGCGCGGACTCGGGCGTCGACGGGCGTCGTGCCGCTCCGTCCCCTCGAGCCGGCGCCCGTACCGGAGTCGGTGCGCCACGCCGATCCGCCGTCCGGACCCGAGGACCCGAGGCGTTCCGACGTCGACGAGTGGGGTCGGTCCGAACGAGTCCGGTCACTCGCCCGTCGACTCTATGCACCCGTGTACTCGAAATGGTTCCGCGCGGAGTGGGAGCACTTGGAGCGCGTGCCTCCGGAAGGTGGCGCGCTCCTCGTCGGCAACCATGCGGGCGCGGTCCCCTCGGACGCTCCCGTCATCATGCACGGCATCGAGACCGAGCTCGGGCGGCCCGTCTACGGGCTCGCGGACTACTTCTTCCGCAAAGTGCCGGTCGTCGGGACGTTGTGGAGCCGCGCAGGCGGGATCCCCGCGCGTCCCGACAACGCGTACCGCTTGCTCCACGACCAACACCAGCTCGCTCTCGTCTTCCCCGAAGGAGTGAAGGGCCCCTCGAAGCCTTGGGCCGACCGCTACCAGCTGAGGCGCTTCGGTCGCGGCGGTTTCGTCGAGCTCGCGATGCGTGCCGGCGTGCCCGTCGTGCCGATCGCGATCGTGGGCTCGGAAGAGACGATGCCCGTGTTGTGGCAACTGCCGCAGCTCGCGGACCTGTTCGGCCTCCCCTACGTCCCCGTGACGGCCAACATGCTCCTCATGGGGCCGCTTGGCATCGTCGTACCCTTCCCCGCCAAGCTCCGACTGCGGGTGCTCGAGCCGATCACCTTCGACGTCGAGCCGCACCGGGAGCGTTACCAGAAGAGCCGCGTGATGGAGGAGTCCGAGCGGATCCGGCAGAGCATGCAGGCCGCGCTGTACGACATGCTGGGCGACCGGCGCAGCATCTGGTTCGGTTGAGCGGACGAACGGGCGGATCAGGATCATGGGAGGCAGGGTCCTGGTGACGGGTGCGGACACCTTCTGGGGCGGCCGCATGATCCAGGCGCTCGAAGCCGACGCGGGGATCGACGTGCTCCTGGGCCTCGGGACGCGCGCGCCGATGGTCGCGTTCGAGCGCGCGGAATTCGTCCGAGCTGATCAGACGTATTCCATCCTGAGTCGGATCGTGAACGCCGCACGCATCGACACCGTGATCCACACGTTCATGCTCGTCGACTCGACGCAGGCGTCCGCGCGCACCATCCACGAGGTGAACGTGATCGGGACCATGAACCTGCTCGCCGCAGCAGGCGCACCGTGCTCTTCGGTCCGTCAGCTCGTCGTGAAGTCGTCCGGCCTCGTGTACGGATCCACCGAGATGGATCCCGCCACTTTCACCGAGGAGACCCCTCGTGCCCGATCCCCGCGCACCGACGTGGAACGGTCGCTCGTCGAGGCCGAGGGCATGGTCTCCGACTTCGCAGAGGAGAACCCCACCAGCATCGTGGCGGTCCTGCGGTTCGCCAACGTGCTCGGGACCGGCATCGTCACGTCCATCAGCAAGAACCTGGCACGGCCGTGCTGCCCGTCGATCTTCGGGTACGACCCGCTCCTGCAGTTCGTAGAAGCCGGCGACGTCGTCCGCGCGCTCGAGTACGTCATGAAACGGCGGCTCTCGGGGACGTTCAACGTGGCAGGGGCCGGCCGCCTCCCCTGGAGCGAGGTGGCGTCCATCTGCGGGACCCGGCTCCTCCCGCTCCCTCCGGTCCGCCCTGCCCTTGCGATCGCGCCACTCGTCCGCCTCGGCATCTACGGCTTTCCCCCCGAGCTCGCAGCGCTCCTGCGCTTCGGACGCGGCATGGACACCAGCCGACTCGTGGACGCCGGCTTCGAGTACCGCTACACGAGCGCCGGCGCCGTGCAGGCGTTCGCGCGCAGTCTCCGCCTGCACAGGAGCACCGGACGCCGGCCCAGCGCCTACGTCTACGAGCACGACGTGGAGCAGTTCTTCCGGCATTCGCCCTCGGTCGACCGACTCGTTGACACACCCGACGGGTGACGTCGGCACCTGCACGCCGTCATCGCTGCGCGCGCCGCAACGCGCCGGCAGCGATCTCGGCGTACGCGGGCGCCAGCAACTCCGAGATGTCTCTTCCGCCCACGGTGATCACCCCGCGGGCCGCCAGGCGCAGCACCGCCGCGGCGACCGGGCTCGCCTCCGGACGGACACGGACGTCGGCGAGGGTCGACCTCGCGGTCCAGAAGTCTCCGGGCGCGCCTTCGTGCGGTGCCGTGGCGTCGACGTCCCCTGTGTGCGCACGCGCGCGCGCGGCACCTCCCGGGACCGCGGCATCTCTCTCGCAGCGGTCCGGCGGATCCTGGACGAACGAGCTGCGCAACGCGCGCAGCTCGGCCAGGACCGCTTCGCGGTCGCGCCCGCGCCACGCCAAGATGGTGAAGGGATCGCGGTCGAACTCCTCCGCCGCGAGATAACAGACCGCGGCAACGTGCGTGCACGGGTTCTCCCAGTCCGGGCACGTGCACTCGGTGACCAGGCGCGCGTGGGGCGCCGGGAGCAGGGATGCCCCCTCGGACTCGAACACGTCTTCGATCTCGTGCGGAAGGTCGCCGGCGAGCATGCGTGCGGCATGACCCGACGTCCCGGCCAGCACGCCGAGGATGCGCACCCAGTCCGCGTCGGGAACGACCGGCATGCAGAGGCGGACTCGGTAGGGGTCCTCACGGCTGCCCTGCACCGTCGCCTCCACGACCCCGGGCCGCACAAAGAGGTCCTTGACCTGGCCCTTTCTGGCGTACGACCGACCCCGGCCCATTCGTCCCCCGACCATGAGCGGCTCGAGCGCGCCGAGGAATCTCCGAGACCACCACGTGCGCCCGATGGGTCCTCTCCTCGTCCTCGCCGCGATGCCACCAACGACGGGGATCGGTGCACTCCCCTCTTCCTGCTCCCATGAAGGATCCAGCTCGGGATCGCGGGGCTCCGGTGCTTCCCTGACCGCTCTCTCGCGCGGGGCGTGGCGAGGCGCCCTTCGTGCGACCGCCTCCACCGACGTCCGCAATGCCTCGATGTCGATCGGCCCCCCGGCGTGACCCGGACCGTCGCCGCCCGGTCGGCGCGGGGGGCTCACGCTTCGTCCCCTGCGCCCGCAGAGAGGCGGAGCACGTCGGCGAGCTCGTCGGTCGAGAGCTCGGTGAGCCAACCTTCGCCCGTCCCGACGGTGCGCGCCGCAAGGTCGCGCTTCGTCTCGATCATGTCGTCGATGCGATCCTCGACGGTGCCGGCGCAGACGAGCTTTCGCACCTGCACGTCGCGGCGCTGGCCGATCCGGTACGCGCGATCGGACGCCTGGTCCTCGACTGCGGGGTTCCACCAGCGGTCGTAGTGCACGACGTGGTTCGCCGCGGTGAGGTTCAGGCCCGTACCGCCCGCCTTGAGCGACAGGACCATGACGGACACCGCGCCGCCGGGAGCTTGCAGCCCGGCCACCATCTCGTCGCGCCGCACGCGGGGGACTCCGCCGTGCAGGAAAGCGACGCGACACCCGAGGCGCTCGGCCAGATGGCGCTGGAGGAGCGCGCCCATCTCGGCGAACTGCGTGAACACGACGGCCTTCTCGCGCGCCGCACGCACCTGGTCGAGGATCTCGACGGTCCGCTCGAGCTTCCCCGAACGACCGGCCAGCGCCGATCCGTCCCCGATGTACTGGGCGGGGTGGTTGCACACCTGCTTCAGGCGCAGCATCGTCGCGAGCACGAGTCCCCTGCGCTCGATGCCTTCGGCACCGGCGATCTTGGCCAGCATCTCGTCGACCACCGCCTGGTACAAGCTCGCTTGCTCCCTCGAGAGCGCGCACCGCACCTTCATCTCGAGCTTCTCGGGAAGATCCGAGATGATCGACCTGTCGGTCTTGAGCCGTCGCAGGATGAACGGCCGGGTCAGCGCCCGAAGCTGCGCCAGCGCCCTTTCGTCCCCGTAGCGTTCGATCGGAACGGCGAATCGCTCCCGGAACGTGCACTCGGAACCGAGCAGGCCGGGGTTCAAGATCTCCATGATCGACCAGAGCTCACCCAGGTGGTTCTCCACCGGCGTTCCGCTCAGCGCAATGCGCCGCGGCGCGGGGATCGCCCGGACTGCTCGGGTCTGTCTGGCGGCGGGGTTCTTCACCTGCTGAGCCTCGTCGAGAACCAGCCTGCGCCACGGGATCGCCGCGATCGCGCCGCGGTCGCGCTCCACGAGCGCATAGCTCGTCACGACGACGTCCGCCCCCGCCACCGCGTACCGCAGGGCGTCCCCACGCGGGCGAGCGGCGCCATGGTGCACGACGACCCTGAGGTCGGGGGTGAACCGCTCGACCTCCCGTCTCCAGTTCCCGACGACCGAGGTCGGGCACACCACGAGCGTCGGCCCCTCGCCGACCCCCTCGGAGCGTTCGGACTCGAGGACGCCAAGGACCGTCGCCGTCTTGCCCAACCCCATGTCGTCGGCGAGACAGGCGCCCATGCCCACACGTTCGAGCAGCTCGATCCACGCGACGCCGCGCCGCTGGTACGGGCGCAGCTCACCGCGGAATCCAACGGGGGTGGGACGGACCTCGAGCGCATCCGCCAGGTCGCCCCGCAAGAGCGCCCCCAGCACGCCGTCGGCCTCGACGGCGACCACCGGCACCCCCGCGCCGAGCGGCGCCGACCCCGACGCGGCGCGTACGGCGTCCAGGATGCTCAGCGTCCGGCGCCGACGCCCGTTGGAGAGGAACTCGAGGAGGCGCTCGGCCTCGCGGGGGTCCAGTTCCATCCACTGCCCGCGGACCCGCACGAGGGGTGCCTTCAACGTGGCGAGCCTCCGCAGATCGTCGAGCGCGAGCGGCTCGCCGTCCAGGGCCGCCTCCCAGTCGAACGACGCCAGACCCTGCACGGTGAACCGGCCGGTGCCCGACGGCGTCGGCCGCTCGGTCCGTGACACGCGCAACCGGACGCCGAGGCGGGGAGACGCCCTGAGCCACCACGACGGCAGGAGGACGCCGAAGCCGGCCAGCTCGAGCGCAGGCGCAACCTCGGAGAGGAACCGGTGGGCGCCGTCGAGGTCCGTCACGACCGTCGTCGGCGCCGGCTCGGCGAGGGCCGGCTCGAGCTCGGGGAATGCGCGCACCGCGCGGCCAAGCTCGGCGAGGAAGACCTCTTGGGGCGACTCCAGGGTGCGCGCCGCCCGCTGCAGCACGTCGCCGGCACGCCAGACCTCCGCCGCGTCGACGATGAGGCTCGGGTCGTCCGCAGCCTGCAAGAGGAGATCGACCCGCCATGCATCGGCACGGCCGTCGGCACGGCCGTCGGCACGGCCATCGGCACGGCCGTCGGCACGGGGGGCCGGGCCGTCGGGTTCGTGGAGCCGGAAGCAGAGCCGCCAGGACCCTCCTGGTGCGAGGAGCGGCGCTCGCCACTCGTCGACGAGACGCTGCAAGGCGGCGACCTCGATCGGGTCGGCCGGCACCTCTGCAACCGGGCCACCGAGAGCCCGGAGCCATGCGTCGAGCGCTGCAGACGCCGTGGCACGCGCACCGGTGCGTCCGATCGGACGACGGAGCGACTCCCGGCACACGGCGTCGACGAACGCGCCGAACGCGTTGCCGACCACCGCATCGGGGGCGTGGACGTCGGTCAAGCTGCACGCCGCGGGGGGTAACGCAGCGGCGAGTGCCGCCAGCCGATCGGCATCCCGTCCGAGGCGCAGCGGCTCCCAGCACGCGACGGCGGCACCCCGGGGACCGTCCGCGAACCCGGGGACGACTCGACCCGCAGCGACCACCTCGAGCGCGAGCTCTGCGACCAGGCCGAGCGCGCCCAGCGACGCATCGGGATGGAGCCGGGATGCGTCGTCGGCGGTCAGCGCGAGGAGGACATCGAGCGCGGGCGACGGTGCGAATCGGAGCGCCGGTACGTCGAAGGGCCACAGAGAGGGGCGCTCGGCGCGCCTTGCGCGCTGGCCGCGGCCGGTGGCACCCCCGTCGACGCGCACGAGCAGCGGAGAATCGTCCGGGACACGGGGCCTTCCGGGAAGCCGGATCGTCACCGTGCACGGCACCGCCACCGCGACGGCGCCCTGCACGATCGCAGATCCCAATGCGTCCAGCCCGTTCGCGATCGAGGCGTGGGGGGCGGCGAACGGATGGAGCGGTGGACGCCGCCCCGGCGGCGCCTTGGCCTTCCCATCCACTCCTGCTCCGGCAGGCCCCGCGCCGTCCTCCGCCCACAGCACGAGCGCGGCCCGGTCGCTGTCCCATACCCCATGGAGCGCGAGCATCGGGACCGAGGCTACCGATGCGTGGCGCGCGCCACGGCCGGTCGACTTGCGACGTCGTCCTAGGCGATCCACTCCTCGATCAGCTGGTCCCGGCGCCGGCGCCACTCCTCCGACGTGATCGCGAACTTGGCGTGGTCTTCCCACTCCCCGTCGATCTCGAGGTACTTCTGCGCGATGCCTTCCGAACGGAGCCCGAGCTTTTCGACGACGCGCAGGCTCGCGTGATTCCGGGGGATGATCGAGACCTCCACCCGGTGCAACGCGATGGTGTCGAAAGCGAACGCGAGGACCACCACCACCGCCTCGGGCGTGTACCCGCGGCCGGCGAGGTCACGATCGATCCAATACCCGATGTGCCCGGTCTGGAACGGACCGCGCTGAATCGACGAGAGCGTGATCTCACCGGAGAAACGGCTCCCGACGAAGATCCCGAAGCCATAGCCGGTGCCGAGCTGGCGCTCCCGCTCGCGCAAGGAACATCGCGCCGCGAAGCTCGCACGGTCTTCGGAGGGGAGCGGGGCCCCTTTGGGCCGCGGTTCCCACGGGACCAGCCACTCGCGGCAACGACAGCGCACCTCGAGCCATGCATCGAAGTCCGCTTCGCTGAGGGTGCGCAGCAGTACTCGGCGCCCCGCCAGCTCGAGCGGAGCGTGCGCCGGCCTCGCCATCACTCGGCGCTGCACGCGCCGGTCCACGGGCGCGTGCGCCGCTCCGTGCGGATGGACGGACATCTGGGGTTGCACGCTCGCAGCGTGGCGACGGCGCGGCGAGGCGGTGGCGTCACATCGGCATCGTGACAGGTCTGCGCGGGCGAGCGCCAGCGCACGGGACGCGCGAGAGTGGCGACCGTGCGAGGCGGCGAGCCATTGGTCGCGCGGCCACGACCGTCGGCGAGGACCCTCTTTGCCCCCCAGAGCCCTCGGCCCCTCCGTCCGGACGCGGCCCACGACCCGGCGCTGTACCGTCGCTGGTCCGAGTACCACCGGGCCGTGCGTCTCGGGCTGTCAGCGGCGCCGCAGCCGGGTCCAGAGATCGAGCTCATCGTGGTCGTCGACGGTGAGGGCGCACAGCCGGTGCGCACGACCCTGCGGTCGGTCGCACTCCAGACGGTCCCTCTCTGGCACCTGTCCGTGACGGTCGTCGGCACGGCGGACGCAGACCTCGATGCGGCCGTCGGCGAGGAGCTGCATGCGCTGGGGAGCGCCGCTGCGGGGCGTGTCGCAGTCCACGTCAAGCCTGTCGGGACCGACATTGCCGATGCGTACGCGGCGGCGCTCGAGGAGAGCTCGTGCCCCGCGATCGTCTGCTTGAACCCAGGTGACGAGCTGGAACCCGACGCGCTCGCCCAGCTCAGTGCGGCCCTGATCGACGCCGACGTCGCGTACGCGGACGAAGACCGGATCACCCCCGACGGGCTCGCCTGCACACCCGTGCTGAAACCCGCCTGGTCGCCCGAACTGTTCTTGTCGTGGAGCTACCTCGGTCGCCCCGTCGCCATGCGAGTGGCACCGATCGTCGCCGCCGGGGGGATCCAGCCCTTGCCCAGGGGGGATTGGGAGCACGATCTGCTCCTGAGAGTCACCGAGCGTACGCAGCGCGTCGCGCACGTCGCTGCGGTGCTGTGCCACCGACATGGTGGTGGTGGTGGTGGCGGTGGTGGTGGTGCAGCCACCGCACGCGGCGCCCTCGATCCGCAGCCCACGGCCATCGTCGCCGCCCTGCGCCGACGTGGCGAGGCAGCAGATGTCGACCGAGGGCCGCTGCCCGCGACGTGGACGATCCGGCGCAGGGTCCAGCGCCGTCCCTCCGTGAGCGCGATCGTGCCCTTCAAGGACAGCACCACGCTGCTTCGCTCCTGCGCCGACTCGCTCCTCGCGACGACCTCGGATGTCGATCTCGAGCTCGTGCTCGTCGACAACGGGTCGTCGGAGCCCGAGACCGCCACGCTCGTGGACCGGCTCGCCGCGCATCCAAACGTCGTCGTGCACCGCGATGATCGGCCGTTCAACTGGGCGGCGATCAACAACGCGGCCGTGGCTGAGTCAAACAGCGAGGTGCTCCTCTTCGTCAACGACGACGTCCGCGCCCTCGACGCCGGATGGCTCGGCCTCCTCGCCGCGCAGGCGCTGCGTCCCGAGATCGGTGCCGCCGGCGCGCGACTCGTCTACCCCGACGGCCGCTTGCAACACGCTGGCATCGTCCTCGGGATTGCGGGCGCATCAGGGCACGTGCTCGCCGGCCTCGGGCCCGAGCGTGCCGGCTACCTCGGCATGGACGTCCTCACTCGTGATGTCTCCGCGGTGACCGGTGCCTGCATGGCCACGCGACGGGAGGTGTTCGAACGGCTCGGCGGCTTCGACGAAGCGCTCGGCCTCGACTTCAACGATGTCGACTACTGCCTGCGTGCCCGCAGCCGAGGGTTGCGGATCGTCTTCGAGCCTGGTGCGCAGCTCGTGCACCACGAGTCGCCCACCAGGGGAACCTCGGGGAGCGAGGAGACGGCGTCCGCGTTCCTGTCCCGCTGGGGCCGAGCAGTCGACGGCGGGGATCCCTTCTTCAACCAGAACCTCTCCCGGATAGACTTCTCTGCCGCGCTCGACGATCCCGGGCTCGGGTTGCCGTCATGACCAGACCCACCACGAGCAGACCCGCCACGAGCAGACCCACTGCGAACCGGCGACCCCGCGTTGCCGGCGTCTCGGAAGGCACTGCACCGCTCGCGTCAGCAAGGAGCATGCGCCCATGACCCCGACAGACAGCGACCGCTCGATCGGCACCGCACCTCGCCTCCTGTCGCGCGCTGCCGAGCCGCTCCCCCTCCCGCCTCCAGTCCACGATTCCGACGAGGTGGCGTCGCTGCACGTCAAGTGGGCACAGCTCGTGAGGGGCGGTGCCGGCGCGCCGCACGATGCCGGGGGCTCGGCACCAGTCGCTGCCCCGGGCGGCGGCGCGACTGCGGGCAGAGTGCGCGAGAAGGTGCGAGCACGCGTCGTGGCAGCTGCGGGCGTGCAGACGGTGGCCGACCGGGCGCTGATCGGGGACCTGATTCGAGCCGTCGACGCGATCGCGGCCCGCGTGGACATGGTCGCCCAGCGCGCGGGCGACCTCGAGTTGCTGCTCCAAGAGGTTGTCGACAGGGTCAGCGAGGACCTCGTCCGCATGCAGATGTCACTCGGATCGCTCGGACCACGAGACGGCGCCGTCAGTCACGAGGCCGCCGATCGTGCACAGTGAGAGGCTGGCGGCTCGCGGACTGCACGAGGCGAGCGCGGGCGCGGGGCGCGTCACCATCTTCAGCGGTGCGTGGCTGCACGCGCCTCTCGATGAGATGGGGTTCGCCATGCGCAGCATCGCCGGCGCCCTTTCGAGGCTCGCTGAGGTGGAGGTGCTCGTCCCAGGGACCCCGATGACCTGGCCCGACGGAGGCTTCGACGTCACGGCCATCGGCGTTCCACGAGCGGGCGGGATCTGGCCTCACCCCGACGAGGTGACCGCCGGAGGAACCGGCCGCGCACGTCGGCTCGCTCCCCCGGGGCGGTTGGTGGCCGCCGTGGTAGAGACAGGTGACGAGGAGGCCCACCACCTCGCGGGTGCGCTCTTGCCAGGGCTTGCGGTCGTGACCGTCGGCGCAAGCGGCGCAGGCGGCGCAAGCGGCGCAGGCGGCGCAGGACCCACCGACGAGTCGAGGGGCACGGATGGCAAGATGCTCGCCGCCGTCGACCTCGCTTCTAGCGGAGCCGACACGAGCGAGGCGAAGGTCCCCCATGCCCATCGGCGACGCGTCCACCCCGTGGGCCTCTACGCCCGAGTCCACCCCGGCGCGCTCGACCGGCGCCACTACGGGCTGCGATCGGTTCCCGAGTACGACCTCGTGCTCGGCGACCGCGCCGGCGCCATCCAGGCCCGGTGGCCGTCGGACCGCATCCGGTGGCTGCTCGCGCGCTTTGCGCGCCAGCATGTCGTCGTTGTCGAAGGCGCCGAGGCCACCGTGTGGCGTTCCCGGTCGAACGTCGGCCGGTTCGGCGTGCACACGCGCATGGACCTGTGGTTGCTGATGGCGCACGCACGCTGCGTCGTGGACCTCCTGCCGGGTGCGCTTTTCGCCCGCGAGTCCGTCGAGGCATTGCGGTACGGCGTGCCGGTGGTCGCTCCCACGGGGTCCTCCGCTGCAGCCCTCGCCGACGCCGGTGGGGCGCTCCGTTGCTCGAGCACCGCCGAGCTGCTGGAATGCGTCGAATCGCTTGGCGATCCCGCACGGCGACGGGCCCTCGCCGGTGCGGGCCGCGCCGTTGCCGACCGGTGGTACGGAGACCCGGGCGGGCTGGTCGCCAGGCTCGCCGCACTGCTCGAGGGACTGGACGCCACCGGTGCGCAGAGCAATCCCGCTCCCGTCGCGACCCCGTAGCTCAGGCCGCCCACCACGGGGACCGGGGAGGGAACGCGAGCGAGAACTCGGTGTCCTCCAGACTGAGGTTCGGGTTGTATGCGGGATCGGATCGCAGCAGGTGCGCCCAGCGCCGTTCCATGTAGGCGACTTCCTCGCCGAAGGCGTCGGGACGGACGTCGGGGTCGTGGCCCCCGCTGATGGACTCGTGATGCATGACCACCGCGTACGGGGTCCACACCACCCGCCACCCGGCCTCGCGTGCCCGCAGGCAGAAGTCCACGTCACCGCACGCGACGGCGAGGTGCACCTCGTCGAACCCGCCCAGCCGCTCGAAGACCGATCTGCGCACGACCATGCACGCGGCGGTGACGGCGGAGAGCGAGCGGGGCGTCTGGAGCCAGCCGAAGTACCCGTACCCGAGTCCGTCGAAGAGGCGCTGCGGATGGCCGGCCACGTCGCCATTGCCGAGCACGAGGCCTGCGTGCTGGACGCGTCCCTCGGGATCGATCAGCTTGGCTCCGACGGCGCCGACGCCGTCTTGGGAGACTTGGGCCACCAGCTCCTCGAGCCAGCCATGCTCGATCAGCTCGCAGTCATCGTCCAAGAAGCAGAGCACCTGTCCGCTACAGCGGTGAGCCCCGGCGTTCCTCAGGGCGGAGAGATTGAACGGGCGGTCGTCCCCGTCCTCACGAAGGATCGTCACGACTCCCTCGTACTGCGCAACGAGCCGGCGCGCCGCGTCGCTCACGCTCCCGTTGTCGACGAGCACCACCTCGTAGCTCGGATAGTCCGTGGTCGAGAACAGGCTCGCAAGGCATCGGCCGAGGTACTTCCCGTCGCGGGTTGGGATGACGATGCTCACCTTGGGGGAGACGGCCGGCAGCCGCCACTTGGCTCGGACGATCCCCGTCACCTCGTTCACGAGGACGTCGGCGTCGCCACCCCGGTGATCCAGGTGGTCCCGGACGGCGCGTGCCCCCGCGTGGGTCGCATAGGGCTTCGCCTCGCGCCCCCAAGCCGTCGAGCCTTCGTGGGCTCGCCAGTGGTAGAGGACGTGGGGGACGTGGACCACCTGGTCCGGCGTGAGCCGCTCGGTCGTCCTCAAGACGAGGTCCCAATCCTGGCTCCCTTCGAGCCCCTCGCGGAATCCTCCGACATCGTGGACGAGATCACGACGCACCATCGTCATGTGGCAGACGTAATTCTGCGAGAGCAGCAGGAGCGGATCGAAATCCGGCTTGAAGTACGGCATCGACCGATGTCCGGAATCGTCGATCTTGTCCTCGTCGCTGTAAAGGAGCCCTGCGCCGGGGCTGTCGGTGAGCGCCAGCACCCCGAGTGCGAGCGCGTGCTCGCTCAACGTGTCGTCGTGGTCCAACAGCACGAGCCACTCACCGCGTGCCATGTCGAGGGCGGTGTTCGACGCCGCAGAGATGTGGCCGTTCACCTCCCTGCGGACCACCCGGATGCGCGCGTCGCGCGCGGCGTACTCCTCCAGCACCTTGGGTACCCACGCGGCGGTCGAGCAGTCGTCGACCGCGCAGAGCTCCCAGTCGCCGTAGAGCTGGGATCGCACCGAGTCGATCGCCTCGCGCAAGTAGCGCTCGGGGGTGTCGAAGACCGGCATGAGCACGGACACGAGCGGCCGGCGGGTCAACGCGGCCAGGCGCTCGGCGAGCGCTCGCCTCCGTTGGTCGTCGACTTCGTCGAACTGGGAGATCCAGAGTTCGTACAGAGGGTCGCGTGGCATCAGGGGCCGCGGTGCTGCGGCACCGGGTGCGGCCACGACCGCACGCCGCAGGCGGCCGTAGACGCTGCGGAGGAGCTTCGAATAGCGCAGCACCCGAGTCGCCTCCAGGGCCCGCAGCTCCCCGCGCGCGGCATCTGCCTCACGACGCTGGACCTGGAGCTCTCGTGCGAGCGTGGTGAACCGGTGTTCGAGCTCGCGCTGGGCGGCGAGCGCACCGGCGCTCGTGACCGTTCGCGGCCCGCGCCTCGGGTGTGCGTCGTGGACGTCGTGAAGCCTGAGTCGCAACCTCGCCAGCTCCGCGGCACCTCGCAGCAGGTCGTCGGCGATCGGAACGCTCGAGCGCTCGAGGACGACGGCCTGAGGGCTCACATACGACGCGTCGTGCGCGAGCGCGGGCGCAAATCCCCGTTCGGCGAACCGCCGCAGCCAGTAGATCGGCGGGCGAACCGTGCGGTGCGTCGGCTCGCCGAAGTCCGAAGGCGTGGAGGAGAACAAGATCCGATCGGACGCCGCCGTGAGGTGCTCGATGGCACGATCGGCGTCATCGGCAGCGAGATGCTCGACCACGTCGATGCACACCACGAGGTCGAACCGGCCATCGATCGGATCGGTGAGCGAACCCACCGTGCAGTACTCGCGGACGTCGGGGCGAACCTGGCTGATCGCATAGGCGGAGATGTCACGGCCGTGGGCCACCACCCCGCGGTCCCACAGCGCCTCGACCAGGAAGCCGAGCGCGCACCCGGCGTCGAACACGGTACGAGGACCGAAGCTGCGCACGATGTTGTCCGCGATGCCCGAGAAGAAGTCTTCCCAGGTCGTCTCGCCCTTGCGGTACGGGCGGTCGCCGCAGCGTGAGCTGAAGTAGTCCTCGCCGTAGGGTGTCTCGTCCCCATGTCCGACGGCCCCGGCAGCGGGCGCAGCGCTCCGCTCGGGCGCGGGGCCCCCATTCGCTGCGCCGAGGGACATACCGGGAGGCTACCCGGCAGGAACCGCCCGACCATGTCGACAACACCCGCTGGTCACCGGTGCAGGCTCGCGGCGAGGCCGTCGAGGATGTCGGACTCCGACACGAGGCAGCGGTCGAACGCAAATCGGCGCATCACGCTGCGCAACACGAGGGCGCCGCCGACGATCACGTCCTCTCTGCCCTCGACCATGCCGGGTCGGCGAACGCGCTCGCGAGCTGGCTCCCGCGCGAGCGTCGTGCACCACCGCTCCACCGTCGCAAGGTCAAGCACCGAGTGGTGCACACGTCCCCAGTCGTACTCCGCGAGGCGCTGGTCGAGCATCGAGAGCGTCGACACCGTGCCGGCGAGCCCGATCAGACGGCTGCCTGGCCGGAGCGCACCGAGCGCAGGGACGGCAGCGACCGCGCGGGCGAGCTCGGCGTCGATGACCGCCAGTGCTGCGACGAGGTCGCCGTGGTCCGGCGGGTCATGGCGGAAGCAGCGCTCCGACAGCCGCACGCAGCCGAGGCGGAGCGAGACGACACCGAGACCCTGTGCCGTCCCGACGATGAGCTCGGTCGAACCGCCGCCGATGTCGACGACCACGTCGTCGGCCGCACCGGGCCCGAGGCCCGCCGTGGCACCGGCGTACGCCAGGCGCCCTTCCTCCTCGCCCGGGAGAAGCTCGGCCGGCGCTCCCACCGCGTCGCCGGCAGCGTCGAGGAACGCCCGCCCGTTGGCGGCATCGCGCACGGCCGAGGTCGCCGCCATCCGTACGGCGCGGACCCCGAGCTCGTCCATGACCTTTCGGTACTCCGACAGGACCTCCACCGTTCGGGAGATCGCTCTCGGGTCGAGCACGCCCGTCGCGTCGACCCCTTGCCCGAGGCGCGTGATGCGCATGAGCCGCGCCAACGGGCGTGTGTGCGCATCGACGATCAGCAACCTCGTCGAGTTGGTCCCGCAGTCGATCGCCGCGACCGGCTCACCCCCCGCGGGTGCGCTCGGGCGCGCCGGGGTCTCCCCATGTTGGCTCACTGGCGCGTGAAGCGATACTTGACGAGGGCCTTCAATGCTGCGAACCCGTCTCGCCAGGTGATCTTCTTCCCTTCGTCCGGCTCTCTGCCTGCGTAACTGATCGGGACCTCGTAGATGCGGTGGCCCTTCCGCAACACCTTGGCGGTGATCTCCGCCTCGAAGTCGAACCGGTCCGACACGATGGTGACACCCTCGAGCACCCGCCGGTCGAAGACCTTGTAGCAGGTCTCCATGTCCGACAGCGTCGACGCGTACAAGAGGTTGGTGACGAGCGAGAGAAACCGGTTGCCGATCCAGTGCAGCAGGAGCATGTTCTTCCGGGCTCCGGTGAACCGGCTGCCGTAGACGACGTGGGCCTTGCCCTTCAAGATGGGCTCGAGAAGGCTGGACCAGTCGTCGGGGTCGTACTCGAGGTCAGCGTCCTGGATGATGACGAGGTCCCCGGTCGCCCGCTCGAGCCCGGTCCGAACCGCTGCGCCCTTGCCTCGATTCCTCTCGTGCCTCACGACGCGGACCGTCGAGTCCGTGATGGCTCCCAACACTTGGTCGGTCCCGTCGGTCGACCCGTCGTCGACAACCACCACATCGACGAGGAGAGGGACTTCGGCCAGTCGCACCCGCCGGATGATCTCCGCGACGGTCGCCCGCTCGTTGTAGACGGGGATGATCACGGTCAGCGAGCGGTGCGCTTTGTGCGACAGTGTGCGATCGGCCACGCGCGCCCCCCGTGACCGCCCCACCGCCCAACGGGTTCCCGATCCCCCGCGCTCGGCCTTCTCCATGGGTGTGCTCACATGCCCACCGACGCGCCGTCGCCGGGGAGACCTTGCGGTGCTCGTGCCGCACCCACCCTCGCGGCGACCCAGGAGCCGACAGGGTCACCTCCACCCACGAGCCACCATGCAAGGTGCGCGTGAAGGCACTTCACCCCTACTCGAGTGCCCCCGACCCCACCCGCGGGCCGAGGGCCGCGGTAGCCGGGGGGGATCAGCGCATCTCGTTCGGCGGCGTACCTGGCGTGGGCGTCAGCGAGTTCGGCCGCATCGACCGCCTCCTCGGCGGCGCGGACCCCGCCGGCCGATTCCAGCCGGGCCACCGCCTCGCGCAGGTCCGGATCGACGAGCCAGTACCGGGTGGGCATCGGCGTCCCGTCGAACAAAAAGGGTGCATTTGCGATCACCGAGGGCGTGCCATCGCTGCGGCGCACCACCACCTGCATGTCACCGGACGGGTACCGGCCGAGCAACGCCGCCACCCGGTCGACGTCGACGGAGGGTGGTGCCACGGACTGCCGGGTCATCGCCAGAACTCGAGCGTCTGGAGCACCCGCGTGAAGAAGCTGCCCGACGTCCCCGTCGCCGCGTGGTCCCTTCGGTGACCAGAGATCGGACTCGATCCCCGAGCCCCTGAGGAGGTCCTGCTCGTCGAGACGCGGACACCCGATTGCCCAGCGCCCCCCGCCGGCGGTGTGGGACCTGTGGCGAGGGGTCCGCCAGCGTGTGGTGTCCCGCTCGGAGGCAGCACCTGGTACGCCTGTTCGCCGGGGGACACGAGACCGTACTGCTGCTGCGCGATACGGCTCAGGGCGCCTGGTGTCTGGAGCTGCTTCGCATCGCGCTGCAGCGCCTGGTTCTGATGGTCCACGCGGCTGAGCGCTGCAGACGCCGCAGCGAGCTGGGCACGCTGGTGCAGGAGACTCGAGACGGGGAACCATGCGGCGACGATGGCGACCGACGCAACCGTGGCGACGGCAAGCAGGACGCGGTTGCGGCGGGTCCGGGGCGCAGCCGTCGCGCGGCGCGTCGCCCGGCCCGGCATCTCACCCCCCGGCACGAGGTCCGCCGACGAGCGCGCGGCGACCCGGGAAGCATGCCGAGCCACCGAGATCCTCTTCGATCCGAAGAAGCTGGTTGTACTTGGCGACCCGGTCCGTTCGGCATGGCGCGCCGGACTTGATCTGGCCCGAGTTCACCGCGACCGCGAGATCCGCAATCGACGTGTCCTCGGTCTCTCCTGATCGATGCGAGATCACGGTGCGGTACGAGGCCCGGAACGCCAGCTCGACGGCGTCGAGCGTCTCGGTGAGCGTGCCGATCTGGTTCAGCTTGATCAGCACCGCATTCGCGACGCCGGCGCGGATCCCGCGCTCGATGAGGGTGGAGTTGGTCACGAAGACGTCGTCGCCGACCAGTTGCACCCGGTCACCGACGGCGGCAGTCAGCGCTGCCCAGCCGTCCCAGTCATCCTCCGCCATCCCGTCTTCGAGCGAGACGACCGGGTAGCGGTCCACGAGGTCTGCCCAGTAGTCGACGAGCGCGGAGGGGGACAGCCGCCGCCCTTCGCCGGCAAGCTCGTACCCGCCCTCCTTCCACAGCTCGCTCGTTGCCGGGTCGAGGGCCACGGCGATGTCCTCTCCGGGCGTCCGGCCAGCGTCCTCGATCGCGTCGAGCAGGACCTGGATCGGGGCTTCGTTCGTTGGGAGATCCGGCGCAAAGCCCCCTTCGTCGCCGACCGCCGTCGACAGCCCCCGCTCGGCGAGCAGCCGCCGCAGCGACTGGTAGGCCTCTGCACCCCAGCGCAGTGCTTCGGCGAACGACGCCGCACCCACGGGGACGAGCATGTACTCCTGGAAATCGATCGAGTTGCGTGCATGGACGCCCCCGTTGATGACGTTCATCATCGGGACCGGCAGGACATGGGCGTTCGCTCCGCCGATCGCCCGGTACAACGGGAGCTCGAGCTCGGACGCGGCAGCCTTGGCAACCGCCAGCGACGTGGCGACCATCGCGTTCGCACCAAGTCTGCTCTTGTCGGGCGTCGCGTCGAGATCGACCATCGCCATGTCGACCCCCCGCTGGTCGAACGCGTCCATGCCGTGCAACGTGGCGGCGATCTCACCTTTGACCTGTGCGACGGCCTTCAGGACGCCCCTGCCGCCGAAATCGCTGCCGCCGTCACGAAGTTCGATCGCCTCGTGGGCACCGGTCGACGCACCGGAAGGCGCGATGGCGCGACCCTGGGCGCCGGAGTCCAAGACGACCTCCACTTCGACCGTAGGGTTCCCGCGCGAGTCGAGCACCTGGCGTCCGACGACATATTCGATCGTGCTCATCGATCAGCTCCCTGGCGCCGTCAAGACCGAATGGCGGCACTCCACGC
The DNA here is from genome assembly GCA_021794995.1 of Actinomycetes bacterium. Taxonomy (GTDB): domain Bacteria; phylum Actinomycetota; class Acidimicrobiia; order Acidimicrobiales; family RAAP-2; genus JAJYVT01. The sequence continues at coordinate 18,142 of JAJYPY010000017.1, forward strand.
TACCGCCTCTCACACGCGCCATCGGGGAACGCCCGGCACCTGCGCGTCAATTCGCCTGTCGCGCCTCGGCGTCTCTGATCTCGTCTGCGAACTGCCGAGCGGCCGCGCGCAGGGCGTCTTCAGGTTCGACTCCGGAACGCCGCACGAGGTCTGCCACCACCCAGAGCAGGGCACCCGCGCGTCGCAACTTCTCCGAAGAGGTGCTCGGCACCGCCGTCTCCGATGCGGGGGGCACCTCGGTGCCGAGCGCGTCGATCAGCGCCGACGCCCGTGCTCGGATCGCGCCGAGAGAGGGAGCGGACATGCCCGCCACGCCGGCGGCCTTGCGCTGCAGCTTCACCGAGAGGGCGAGGGCGGGCAGCGCGCCAGGGATGCCGTCGGTGACGCTCTCCCGTCCCTTTTCCGCCTTCTTGATCTGCTCCCAATTCGCGACCACCGTGGCGGCATCGTGTGCGGCAACGTCGCCGAAGACGTGCGGATGGCGTGACACGAGCTTCTCGTGCAGGCCGCGCGCGACGTCTGCAATCGTGAAGCGACCCTCCTCGGCGGCGAGTCGGGAGTGGATGAAGACCTGGAAGAGCACGTCCCCCAGCTCTTCTTCGAGGTGCGCGCTCGCCCGCTGCTGCGCGTCAGCGTCGCTGGCGGCTACAAGGGAGTCGATCGCGTCGATCACCTCGTAGGACTCCTCGAGGAGATGCCGGGTGAGCGAGGCATGCGTCTGCTGACGGTCCCACGGGCAGTCCCGGCGGAGCCGGCGGACCAGCTCGTCGAGCGCGCTCAGTTCCGAGGCGACGGGCGCTGCCAGCTCGGGGAGCCACAGCGACGTGAGGTGATCCGGCACGACTCCCCGATCGACCTCGTACCAGGGGACCGTGACGACCGTTTCGTCGGGCAGCCCCAGATGGTGCAGCACGGTGACGACGAGCTCGTGGGGGGGCTCGGCGTCTCCGATGGCGAGCTTCACGTCCGATACGACGCCGGACGACCAGCACTGGGCGACGAGAAGCGGACCGCGCTCCCCTGCCGCCTCTTCGACGAATCGCGTCCCGTCGACGAGACGCACACCCATTGCGACGGGGTCGACGCCGAGACGCGCCCAGGCGAGGTCCAAGAAGGACATCGCCGGCACGACGTCCAGATCCACCCGCGGGTCGGCTCGGAGCAGCTCGACGGTCCGCTCGGCCACGAGTGGCGAACCGGGAACGGCGTAGACGACCGACCCGCCGTCGCTGGAGACCACCTGGGCGGCCGCGACGAGGTCCACGACGATGCGCTCGTAGACCTCTTCGAACGTGGCGGCATCCTCGTAGTGGCGGTCGAACGTGGGGATACCGGGAAACGCGGCGGACGCCGGGTGCTGCGCGGTCCGCAGGAACGAAGTCGCCGCCGAGCGGAGCAGATCCGACGTGGTCTGTGAGAGCAGGTCCACGCCCCCCGGACCGAGACCGACCACGGTGATCTTGGGGCGCATGTCAGGAACTGGCGGCTGTCAGTCTCGGTTGGATCGCCGAGGGCGAGAGCAGCGCGCCGGGCGGCGGCGAGGCGGGGGACTGCACCAGTGTCACCCGGTGTGCCGCAGGGGTCCCGTAGCGCGGGTCGACGGCCAGGGACGACGACGCGATCGCCCTGGCGATCTCTCTCCCCGCGCGTGCTTGGCCCGCACGCAGGACCGCTGTCACCACTGCGGCGCGGACCGCCGCCAGGGACTGCGTGGACCTGCCCGTCAGCTGCACGACCCAGAAGACCCCGTTGCCTGCAACGGGTCCGGACACCTTGCCCACCGCCATCGCCGACACGGGGCGGGCCAAGAACGTCCCTGCGAGCAGGCCACAGCCCGCGACGCCCCCGGTCGCGGCGGTCTGCCTTGTGGCCGATGCCGCAGCCGCCTCCCGAGCGAACGGGACACCGCTGGCCAGGGCCGCTTCAGCAACCTGAGCCTCCGCGCGCGTGCGCAGGACGATGATGCTGATGCAGTCCTTTGCGAATGTGCGGCGGTGGAGCTCGAAGTACGACGAGATCTGCGCCGGCGTCAACCCGGCGTGCGCCGCGCGTGCGTCGAGGATCGCCTGGTCCGCCTCGGCTCGTACCTGCTCGGCGACGAACCATGCGGGCAGGGACCCGAGGACGGCGGTGCCGTTCCCTCCACACCCCGGCGCGGCGGCGCCAAGGCTCCGCGCCTCACTGTCGAGGACGGTGGTGATACGCCGCGAGAGGACGGACCTCGCAACCGCCAGATCCCCTGGAGTCACACGCAGTCCGTTGCGGGCGACGATGTGGGCGACCACGCGGTTGGTGATCATCGAGCCGAGCCAGTTGTCGACGAAGCGGGCGTCGTAGACGCCGCCATTCGCGCTCGCCGTCCCTGCGCCGAGGAAGGGCAGCGGAGGGCGCCCCGAGATCCTGCGCTCCTCGGAGAGGAAACAGGTGTAGTCAGGACTCCCGGCGATCGCCGAAAGATCCGAGTCGAGCGACTGCCGGGAGATCGGGCTCCCGGCGACGCTCGCGGCATTCGAGGGGAGGAAGCGCCCTGCGAGTGCGACAACGCCTGCGACCGCGACGAGAAGGACGACGAGCCGCTTCATGCGCCGGGCATGCTACCGGCAGCAGGGGGCTCGGCCGGGGGCGGGACCAGCTCGGCAACGAGGGAGCGCAGCACGTCAGCAGGCAGTCCCTCTCCGGTGAGGGGGACGACGAGCTGATGCGACTGGTCGCGGTACACCCCACCTGGGGACAGTCGTCGCAGGCGCACCTGCGCGCTCGCCGGCAGCGAGACGGGCGAGAGCCTGGCAACGGGGTGGCGAGCGCCGCCGAGGCGGGCGGGGCTCACCGACACCTCCGAGATGCCGACGCGCAGGCATTCTGCACGAAGGCGCGCAAGCGCCAAGAGCCCCTGCGCGGCGGGGGGTGGCGGCCCGTACCGGTCGGTCCACTCTTCTGCCACATCATCCACGTCCGCGATCGAGACCGAGGCGGCCAGCCGCCGGTACGCCTCGAGGCGCCCGTCCTCGAGCGGCACGTAGTCGTTCGGGAGGTGCGCGTCGCCAGGCACGTCCAGCGAGACGGTCGGGGGTTCGGGACGGGGTTCGCCGCGTGCATCTGCCACCGCTTCGGCCACCATCTGGACGTAGAGGTCGTAGCCGACCGCGGCGATGTGCCCAGACTGTGTGGACCCGAGCAGGTTGCCTGCGCCGCGGATCTCGAGGTCGCGCATGGCGATCTTGAAGCCGGCACCCAGCTCGGTGTGCTCCCCCACGGTGCGCAGCCGTTCGTACGCCTGCTCGGTGAGCACCCGGTCGGCCGGGTGGAAGAGGTAGGCGTACGCGCGCTGGTTGCTGCGACCCACGCGACCCCGGATCTGGTGGAGCTGGCCGAGCCCCAGCAGGTCCGCCCGGTCCACGACGAGCGTGTTGACCGAGGGCATGTCGATCCCCGATTCGATGATCGTCGTGCACACGAGCACATCGAACTTGCGCTCCCAGAAATCGAGGACCACTTGCTCGAGGCTGCCTTCGTCCATCTGGCCGTGTGCCACTGCAAACCGCGCTTCCGGCACGAGCGCACGCAGCCGACGCGCGACGACGTCGATGTCGGCCACGCGGTTGTGGACGTAGAAGACCTGCCCCTCACGCAAGAGCTCCCGGCGTATGGCTTCCGAGACTGCCGCGCTCTCGTGCTCCCCGACGTAGGTGAGGATGGGCCGGCGATCCGCGGGCGGCGTGTTCACGAGGGAAAGGTCGCGGATCCCGGTGAGCGCCATCTCGAGGGTCCGCGGGATCGGGCTGGCGGTGAGCGTCAGCACGTCCACGCCTTGGGCGAGCCGCTTGACCGCCTCTTTGTGGGTCACTCCGAAGCGCTGCTCCTCGTCGACGACGAGAAGTCCGAGGTCCTTGAACCGCACCCCCTGGGAAAGGAGCCGGTGGGTGCCGACGACGACGTCCACCGACCCGTCGGCGAGACCGTCGACGACCTTCTTCGCCTGCGCCGGGCTCAAGAAGCGGCTCAGGAGCTCGACCCGCACGGGGAACCCCGCGTAGCGCTCCGAGAACGTCTGGTGGTGCTGGCTCGCCAAAAGGGTCGTCGGCACGAGCACAGCAGCCTGCTTGCCGTCCTGGACCGCCTTGAAGACCGCACGCACGGCGACTTCGGTCTTGCCGAAACCGACGTCGCCGCACACGAGGCGGTCCATCGGCCGGTCCAATTCCATGTCCGCCTTGACATCGCCGATCGCGCGCAGCTGATCGGCCGTCTCGTTGTACGGGAACGACGATTCGAGCTCGTGCTGCCAGGGCGTGTCAGGTGAAAACGCGTGCCCTCGGACCTCGAGCCGACGCCGATAGAGCTCGACGAGCTCTTGGGCGATCTCGCCCGCAGCGGCGCGTGCCCGAGACCGGGCGCGCTGCCAGTCAGCTCCCCCCATCTTGGACAGCGCTGGCGACTCCCCGCCGCTGTAGGGAGTGATGGCCTCGATCTGGTCAACGGGGAGGTAGAGCCGGTCGCTCCCTCGAAACTCGAGCACCAAGTAGTCGCGCGTCGTCCCGGCGACCACTCGCGTCGTCATGCCCGCGTAGCGTGCGACCCCATGCTGGCGGTGGACGACGTACCCGCCGGGACCCAGGTCGTCGAAAAAGCCGTCGGTCGGCCTCGTGCGCGGGCGGGCGCGGCGGTGCGCCACCCGGCGCCCCGTGACATCGCTCTCTGCGAGGACCGCGACGTGCGAGTCGGGGAGGCAGAACCCCGAAGACAGCGGTGCGACGACGACCCGGGTGCCCGCCCGACTCTCCGCGCGCTCGGCGACCGACGCGGCGATGCCCTCGTCCCCGAGCACCCCCGCGAGCCGAACGGCACCCGGCGGCGAGGCAGCACACAAGGTGACGGAGAAACCGTCCTCCACGAGTGTGCGCACCTGCCGGGCCAGACGGGACGCGTCACCGGCGACGTGCTCGAAGCCCCGCACCGTCACCGACGGGGTATCCGGGGTGTCCGCCACGGGGACGATCGCAAGCGAGGCGGCGCGCGTGCCGGCCAGGAGGCGGCCGAACGGAAGGTGGAGACGAGGGAACTCTCCGCCCGCGCCCTGCTCCAGGTGGGGACGGGCTCCCCACGTCACCGCAAGGGCGTCAGCGAGGGCGCTCTCCTCGCTCACCACGTCGAGCGCGCGGTCGCGCACGCGGCGCGGTTCGACCACCACGATCTGGGCCTCAGGACCCAGCAGATCGCTCAGCAGCTCTTCGTCGGGCTGGAGCCAGGGCAGCCAGGACTCCATCCCGTCGAACGTGTGCCCGTCCGCGAGCCGCTCCCACTGGGCGCGACCCCACGGCTCGGCGTCGATCAGTGCCGCCGCACGTGCGCGGATGGCGTCGGTGAGCACCAGCTCCCGGCAGCCGTACACCACGACCGCGTCCAGGGGGCCACTCGAGCGCTGGTCGGCGACGTCGAACGAGGTCAGGCGGTCGACTTCGTCTCCGAACAGGTCGATGCGGACCGGCGCATCGGCGGTCGAAGGGAAGAGGTCGATGATCCCGCCGCGGACCGCGACTTCGCCACGGTGCTCCACCTGGGGCTCTCGCCGGTAGCCGGCCCCCGTGAGCCACGACAGCGCCGCCTGCGCGTCGAGCCGCTCGCCCTGTCGCACGACGAGAGGGGGTCCGATCTCGCGCCACGGTGCAAGCCGCTGGAGCAGCGCGCGGACGGATGCGACGACGACGGCCGGCCGGCCGGCGCCGTGACCCGCAAGCTGCCACATCACTGCGAGCCGCTGCCCCATGGTTGCCACGTCGGGACTGACCCGTTCGAACGGCAGCGTCTCCCAGGCGGGCAGGCGGACCACCTGCCGGGAGAGCATGCCGGCGACCTCCTCGTCACCTCCGTCCCCGTCGCCCGCCTCGCTTCGCACGAAGCAGGAGAGATCGTCCGCGAGCCTGTCCGCGTCCGCGACGGTCGCCGTGACGACGAGCAGCGGACGCCGTTGCGACAGGCGTGCAAGCCCTGCGATCACGATGGCCTGTGCGGGCCCGGCGACCGCCAGCGTGGCGTCGGGACGCCCGATGACGCGCGTCAGGGCAGGCTCGTGCCGGAGGGCCGCCGGGAGCGCGGCCAAGGGACCGTCCAGCGCGCGGGGCGCGGTGACCGGCGGGTCAGACATCGGCGTTGCAACGGTTCATCGCGGCGTCCACCCCCTCCACCACGATCAGCTCCACGGCATCGACGGCGGCTGCGACGGCCCCGTCGAGAAGGGTCCGATCCGACCTGCCCGGGCGCCGCAGCACGTAGTCGGCACCGGTCTGTCGGCCCGGAGGCTTGCCGATTCCGATGCGCACGCGGACGAAGTCGACACTGTGGAGGTGGTCCCGGACCGACTGGAGGCCCTTGTGCCCTGCGAGCCCTCCTCCGAGCTTCACCTTGACCCGTCCGGGGGGCAGGTCGAGCTCGTCGTGGACGACGATCAGGCGGCGAGGGTCGTCGATGCCGAAGCGCCGCATGAGAGGACGGACGGCGGCACCCGATTCGTTCATATAGGTGTTGGGCACGGCGAGCGCCACCCGGGAGGGGCCGATACGGACCTCGTCGACGACCGCCCGTTGGCCCTTTTCCGGCCGCAGCATGCCGGACCCGCAGCGTTGCTCGAGCAGACGGACCGCCTCGGCGCCGACGTTGTGGCGGGTGCCTTCGAAGTCCGCTCCCGGATTGCAAAGGCCGACAACGAGCAGGTCGGCAGGGGTCCCCCGGCGCGGCGCGGCGTCGTCGCCCCGGCGACGGCCGCGGCCGCCGAGCAGCGGGGCCAGCGCTTAGCCTTCTTGGTCGCCGGAGCCGGTAGCCCCGGCAGCGTCGCCACCGGCTTCACCGCCCGCGGGTGCCGCACCTTCGCCCTCGGCCTCTGTCTCGGCCCCCTGGACCCGCGGGGGCACACCGGACACCACAGCCATGTCCTCGTCGAGGTCGACGGACACGCCCGCCGGCAGCGAGAGGTCTCCGACACGGATCACCGCCCCGATGGTGAGACCCGAGATGTCCACCTCCACCGACGTCGGGATGTCCGCCGGCCTGGCGTGCACCGGAAGGGTGAAGAGCTGCTGGTCGACGAGCCCGTCGCCGTGGTGGACCTCGATGGCCTCCCCAAGGAGCACGATCGGCACGTCGGCCCCGATCACCTCGTCCCGGCGGACGATCTGGAAGTCGACGTGGGTGACCGTGCCGCGCACCGGGTGGCGCTGGAGCTCGCGGGCGAGCGCGAGATAGGTCTTGCCACCCGCCCGGAGCGACAGGAGCGCGTTCGTCCCCGCTTCGCCGGAGAGCGCGACCCGCAGGTCACGCCCGACCACGGCGACCGCCACCGGCTCGGTCCCGTGCCCGTAGACGATGCCGGGAATCTTTCCCTCGGCGCGTAGACGCCGCGCGGCGCTCGAGCCGAGCGGCCTGCTGACCTCGGCTTCCAAGACAATCTCGGGCATGGGACGACTCCTTCGGCGGGGGGTGGAACGGCTCGGCCGACGCGCGTCCCCGCTGGATGACGGGAGACGCTGACCGGCTGGGGCGAACGGCCGACCAGCGTAGCGTGCCCGCCGACGCCTGATCTACCGGGCGTGGACCACGCTACGCCAGGTTCTCCCCCCCGAAGATCTCCGAGACCGACGTATCCTCGAACACCGCGTCGATGGCGTCGGCGATCACCTTGGCGACGGAGAGCACCTCCAGCTTGTCGAACACCCGGTGCTCGGGAACCGGCAGGGTGTCGGTCACCACGACCCGTGAGATGGGAGATGCCTTCAACCTGTCGGCGGCAGGATCGGAGAGGAGCCCGTGGGTCGCCATCGCCCAGATGTCCGCCGCGCCGGCGTCCACCAAGAGCTCCGCGGCGGCACAGATCGTGCTGGCCGTGTCGATCATGTCGTCGATGATGACGCAGCACCGCCCCGCCACGTCGCCGACGACGTGCAGCGCCTTCACTTGATTCGCCGAACCACGCGGACGGGTCTTGTGCACCAGCGCGAGATCCGCACCGAGATGCTCGGTGTAGCGTTCGGCGACCTTCACCCGGCCGGCGTCCGGTGCGACGACCACGATGTCGGTGGGGATGTCCTTCACGTGCTGGCGCAGATAGGTCTCGAGGACGGGCGTGGCGGTGAGATGGTCGAAGGGGACGTCGAAGAACCCCTGGATCTGGCCGGAGTGCAGGTCCACGCTCACCACCCGATCGACGCCTGCCGATGAGAGCATGTCGGCGACGAGCTTGGCGGTGATGGGCTCGCGCCCCGTCGACTTGCGGTCCTGGCGCGAATAGCCGTAGTAGGGACAGACCGCGGTGATCCGCTTGGCGGACGCCCGCTTGGCCGCGTCCACCATGATGAGCTGCTCCATGAGGGAGTCGTTCACAGGGCCGCAGTGCGTCTGGATGATGAAGACGTCGCAGCCGCGGATCGACGCGTCAAAGCGGCAGTGGATCTCCCCGTCTGCGAACTCCCGCAGGTTCGCCTCGCTGAGCTGAACGCCGAGGTGGTCGGCGATCTGGTGCGCGAGGACCGGATGCGAGCGGCCCGACATGAGGACCAGCCGCCGCCGGGGGATGAACTCCACGACGCCGACGCTACCGCGTCGGATCGGACGACGCCCGAGGGCTGCCCGTGCCGCCCGTGCTGCCCGTGCCGCCCGTGCCGCCCGTGCCGCCCGTGTCGCCCCCAAGGATCGAGAACGGAGGCACCGTGGCGTTCGCGGCCACCTCGGCGCCCGATCCGAGCGACGCGTAGGGGCCGACTCGGGCACCGGGACCAACCACTGCGCCGACGCAGACGCTGTGGCGAACCTCCGCCCCGTCTCCGACGTGCGTGTCGACGAGCATGCAGTCCGGACCGATCTCGGCACCCTCGCCGACCGTGCACTCGCCGCGCAGCATCACCCCGGGCAGCAACGAGACATCGGCGGCGAGCCGCACCTGCGCGTCGACGTACGTCCGTTCCGGGTCCCACATCGTCACGCCGCGGCGCATCCACCGTTCGTTGATCCGGTCGCGCAGCTCGGCCTCGGCAACGGCGAGCTGCGCCCGGTCGTTCACTCCCGCAGCCTCCATCGGGTCGGCAACGACAAGTGCTTCGACCGTGTACCCGGCCTCCGACAACACGCCCACGACGTCAGTGAGGTAGTACTCGCCCTGCTCGTTGGCCGGCCGGAGTCGGCGGAGCGACGGCGCAAGCACGCTCCGGCGGAAACAGTAGATCGACGTGTTGACCTCGCTGATCGCGCGCTCTTCGTCGGTCGCGTCGACCTCCTCGACGACGCGTTGGACGGATCCCCCCTTCCCGCGCACGATGCGTCCGTAGCCGCGGGCGTCGGGCACGTCTGCCGTCAGCAGCGTCGCACCCGCGCCGTGGTGGCGGTGGTGGCGGACCAGGGCGGCGAGCGTGGGTGGCCGCACGAGCGGCGTGTCTCCCGGGAGCACGACGACATCGCCTTCCTGGTCGTCGCCGGCACCCGCGTCGTCCAGCAACCCGGTGAGCCCGACGGCCGTCGCGTCACCGGTGCCCCGCTGCTCGTGTTGCGTGACGAGCTCGATGGTCAAGCCCTTCGGCGCGTGGTCCGCAAGCGTCCGGCCAACCCACTCCCCTTCGCGCCCCACGACCACCACGACCCGTTGGACATCGAGCTCGGCGAGCGCATCGAGCACGTGCAAGACCATCGGGCGGCCGCAGAGGCGGTGCAAGGGCTTGGGGCGCTGCGACCGCATACGGGTCCCGTCCCCTGCCGCGAGGACGATGGCGGAGAGCGGTCCGGTCGTCATGTCCCCATCTTGCCGCGCGAAGAAGACGTCGCCCCCCCGTCGGTAGGCTTGGGCGCAGTGTCGTCCTTCGACGTCGCCCCTGGTCCCACTGACGCGGTCCCCCGACCGGGATGTGCGCAGCCGAACGCAGGTCGCAGGTCGGCGGGGATCTGGTGGACCCGGCGGGCTGTCGGCATGCACGTGGCGATCGCCGTCGTCGTCCCGACGTTCCTCGCGCTCTTCTGGTGGCAGGTCCAGCGCGTGCGCGAAGGCAACACCTTGAGCTGGGCCTACGTCTTCGAGTGGCCGTTCTTCACGGGCTACGCGATCTACATGTGGTGGAAGCTGGTCCACGACCGGACAGGGGCCGAGCCGCACGGCGCCGGCGCGGCGACACGGACGGCCACTCCGGCGGAGCCTGGCGAGGACGAGGAGCTGACCGCGTACAACCGGTACCTCGCCGAGCTGCATGCATCCGGGCGCCGCAAGCGGTGGTGAGCGAACGAGCGGGCCGGCTCGTGCTCCACGACACGCAGCGCGGCCACCGATGCAGCCACGGATAGGGTCTGCGCCCATGGTGAGGGGGGTTCCACCTGCGGCCTCCCAGCCGCAGCTCGGCACAGGCATCGATGCGACGGTGACCGCAGAGTCCGCCGCACGGGGCCCGCGGGTCGCCGTGCACCCCTCACGGGTCGCGTGGCTCGCGGCCACCGGCGCGACCCTCGCCTACGCGGCCGTCTCCGTCGTTGCGTACTGGCACGTCCTCCTGGCGTCGACCAGCAGCCTCCCCGGATGCAACTGCGGCGACCAGGCCCAAGAGGTGTGGTTCCTGCGGTGGCCCGTCTACGCCGTCATGCACGGGCAGAACCCGTTCTTCTCGACCTGGATGAACTACCCGAAGGGCATCAACCTCGCGATCAACACTACTGCGCCCCTCCTCGGGCTGCTCACCGCCCCGCTGCAGCTCACCATCGGCACGGTCGCGACCTTCACCGTGTTGTTGGTCCTCTCGTTCACCGCGTCGGCGCTGTCGATGTGCCTGGCCATTCGTCACTGGGTCCGGTCGTGGCCCGCGGCGTTCGCAGGGGGACTCCTGTACGGGTTCTCGCCGTACATGATCGGCCAGGGGTTCGGCCACGTCTTCCTGCTCGCCGCGTTCATCCCTCCGATCTTGCTCGTCCTGCTCGACGAGATCGTCGTCACCCAGCGGCGCAGCGCGCACCGTGACGGGCTGGCCCTCGGGGTCCTCCTCGTCGCGCAGTACCTGATCTCGCCCGAGACGCTCGCCGTGCTGGTCGTGACCGCCGTCGTGGGGATCGCGCTCCTTGCCCTCGCCCGACACCGCACAGTGCGCGCGCACGCCCCCCACGTCCTGAAGACCATGGCGTACACCGCCACGCTCTGCGCGCTGGCCCTCGCCTATCCGGTGTGGATGTCGTTGCGCGGACCCCAGCACGTCCATGGGCCGCCCCACCCCTTGAAGGGCCTCGCCCTGTACCCAGGAGACCTCCTGGGACCGGTCCTCCCGACGTCGAACCAGCTGCTCGCACCGACGGTCGCCAAGGTCCACGGCGATGCGCTCGTCGGGCACAACCCCGGCGAGAACGGCCTGTACCTCGGCATCCCGCTGATCGCGGTGCTCGCCGTGCTCGTCGGGCGTTATCGCCGGGATCGGACGCTGTTGTTCTTCTCGGCGATGGTGGTGGTCGCGGCGATCCTCGCGCTCGGCGACCACCTCGTCGTCAACGGGCGCAACACGGGGGTCCCGCTCCCGTTCGACGCGCTCCACGGCGTCCCGTTCCTCCAG
>JAJYPY010000018.1 GCA_021794995.1 Actinomycetes bacterium
CGACCACCGTGCCAAGAGGACGGAACGTCGTCCCTGGACCGCAGGCATCGGCGAGCGCCGCGGCGTGATCTGCGTAGTACCTCGCCCCGTCGACCGCCTCGGACACCTCGGCATCCGCTTCTCGCACGACCTTGCCCGCGTCGGCCATCATGATGGCGATCGTCCTGGCGCGCTGCGCCTCCATCTCCAGGGCGACGGCGTGCAGCAGTCGCCTACGAGCTTCCCCCGTGGTCTCCGACCAGCTCTTGGCAGCCGAGCGGGCGACGCGCACGGCGCGCTCCACCGTCTCGAGGTCCGCCTCGACGTAGCGGTACCACGTGCGCTGCGGTGCCGAGGGGTCGATCCCCGCGCCCGTGAGGGGTTCGCCGACGCGCCGTCCGTCGACGATGGCGGGGACGGGGGACGGGGCGCGCGCAGCGATGCTCGCCATGGCGACGGCGAGGGCGGCCCGATTGGCGGCGAGCGAGAAGTCGGTATCCGGCGCATTCGTGAACTGGAGCGGGAGGTCGTGCGGCGGGGGCGACGCACCCTCGTGAGGCACCCCCGCCAGCGTCGCGGGGCGTCTCGGCTCGCTGGCAACAAGATGCCGGTCTCCGACCGCACGGCGAAAGCGGAGGCGTTGCTCCTCCCATGCAGGTGAGCCGGGGGAGAGCGATGCGAGGTGGGCGAGAAAGTTCTCCGGTGCGGTGTTCTCGTCGAAGCGCCGGACGAGATACGCGACCGCCGCGTCGAAGTCGCCCCGGCGCACGACCGGTGCGTACAGCAGCACCCCGCCGGCCAGCCGGGAGACGGCACGTGCCTCGGCGGTGGCCATGCCCTCGAGCATCTCGATCTCCACACGTCCGCCGCCGGCGTGGCGATCCGCCGTGAGTGCCCAGGCGACATCGAAGAGGTTGTGGCTCGCCACACCGATGTGGACGGCGTCGGTGTTTTCCGCCGCCAGCGCGATGTCCAAGAGCCGCTTGTAATTGGCGTCCACCTCAGCCTTGGAGCCGTACGGCGCGAGCGGCCAGCCGCGCAGCTCGCTTTCCACACGCTCCATGGCGAGGTTGGCGCCCTTGACCAGACGCACGCGGACGGACGCTCCGGTCTCGGCGTGCCTGCGGCGCGCGAACGCGCAGAGGTCGCAAAGGACCGTGGCCGAGTCCGGCAAGTAGGCCTGGAGCGCCACGCCGGCCTCGAGGTGGCGGAACGGCGCCTCGTCGAGCAGTGCCGTGAAGGCGCGGACGGTGAGATGGAGATCCCGGTACTCCTCCATGTCGAGGTAGACGAGCTTGGGCGGGCGCTGCTCGGCGGCGGCACGCAGGATCGGGCGCAGACGACCGCACACCTCCTCGAGGCTCTGCTCGTACGCAAGCACGTCGAGCCGGGAGTACAGGGCGGACAGCTTGACCGAAACGCACTCGACGCCTCGTCGGCCCAGCAGCTCCATCACGAGGCGTTGCCGCTCGGCAGCTTGGTCCTCTCCCAGGATCGCCTCGCCGAGGAGGTTGACGTTCAGCCGCATGCCTTGGGCCTTCCGGCGACGGAGATGACGGGCCAAGGCGGCGGTGCGTGCCGGCAGCACGAGTGGCGAGAGCTCGTGGCGCAAGCGGGCAGTGGCCAGCGTGACGACAGGAGCGGGCGCGAGCGACGCCAGGGCAGCCGCCGCGCGCAGCGCCAGACGGTCCAGTGGCCCAGCCATCTGTGGGGACGGGTACGCCCTGACGAGCTCTGCCAGTCGCCGCGCGGCTCGGCGAGGTGTGCGGATCCGCAGGACCTGGTCGGTGAGCTGGAGAAGGAACGCCCGGTTTGTCTCGTCGGCGACCAGCGCGGCGATCCGGTCGCGCTGACGCCTCTCCTTGGCGGACATGTCCGCGCGCGCCCGGTCCAGGAGGGAAGCGGCGAGCGCCTCGGCCTCCACGCAGAGCCTGTCGTCTTCTGGAGCCAGATCTCCCACCGCTGTGCACGGTACCGGGTCGTGTGCCGTGGGACTGGGAGCACCGCCGCCGGTGTCCGGTCGCCCGCCCGTGCGCGGTGGCGGACCTCCTCAAGGCGTCGGGACGGCCTCGGCCGGCGGTTCCGGCGACTCGGGGTCGAGCGTTGCCGGCATGCCGAACGCCGCGCCCGCCACCCTCGCACCTTGTCCGCGGCCACGGTCGAGCGGCCGGGTGGCGAGGAAGCAGCCGCCGAGGATGAGCACGAAGCCGATGCCGGTCGCCGGTCCGAAGGGTTCGCCCAGCGCGAACACCCCGAGGACGACCGCGACGGCCGGGTTCACGTAGGTGATGAGGGTTGCCCGCATCGCGCCGACTTCCCTGATGAGCGCGAAGTACACGAGGAAGCCGATCACGGTGCACACCACGGTGAGACCCACGACCGACTCGACCACCGACGCCGACAGCGGCTTGTGGGGGAGCGAGAGGGCCGCGAATGGCGCATACCCGACCGCACAGAACACGAACGACCACGTGACGACGCCCATCGGCGGGACATCGCGCAGCCGTCGGTCGACGACCCATGGTCCGACGGCGTAACCCACGACGACCCCCCCGATCGAGAGCGCCGCCAGGAGCTGTGACGCCGCGACGGCGAAGCCGACAAGGGCGCCGACGCCGCCCAAGCCGAGGAGGAGACCGACGAGCCGCCGCATGTCGACGCGGTCCGACCCCGTCGTCCAGGCGAGGACCGCCGCGACGAGCGGGACCGCGGCGACGAGCAGGCCGGACAGCGAGCTGGGCAGCTGTCGTTCGGCGTTGGTGAGCAGCACCCACGGGAGTGCGAGCTCTGCGCACGTGTACACGAGCACGGCCCGCCACCGCTTGATGACCGGGACCAGCGCCCCCGTCGCCGCGGCGATCGGGAGCAGGATCACGGCTGCTCCTCCGGTACGGATGAGCACGAGGAGCGGAGGGCTGATCTCGCGTACCGAGATCTTGATGAGCAGGTACGGGAGACCCCAGATGGCGCCAACTGCGGCGAAGTAGATCCAACCGCGCCGCGTCATGGGATAGGGGGACGCGGTTCGAAGGTCAGGCGGGCCCTCTGCGTACCTGGAACCGGGCGACCGAGAAGCCGAGCAGGACCGGGATGTCGACCGCGAACACGAACAGCGACAGCGTGAGGAGGATGAGCATGTCTCCCCTGGTGCCGTCGTAGACGAAGACGTACTCGAGAATGCCGGCGATGACGAGGTACGCCAGCGACGCCCACTTCACCACGAGGAAGAAGCTGTCCCACGCGAAGTCCTGCAAGCGCGCGACGAGCACAACGGCGAGCACGAGGACCGCTCCCGCCGCAGCGACCAGTCCTGCAGCTGGCCCGAGCGGTGCCCGGCGGGGGAGGTACGCCGCCAGGTAGATCCCGCTCACGAGGACGAGCGCCATCGACGAGACGCAGACAAGAGGGATCGGAGGCCGTCCGGCGAAGGCGTCGTGCGCGGGAGCGGGGTGTCCGTGCTCCGGGGAGCCTGGTGCTGGGGTCATGCCTGTCTGGTGCAGATCCACGTGCTCCTCCTTCACGTCGCGAGGCGGGTCATGATGACGAGGGTTGCGACCTGCATCGCCCCGGTCACACCGGCTGCGTAGATGAACCGGCGCATCAGGCGTGCGACGAGCTGGCCGTTGGGCTCGGGCTTACGGAGCTCGAAGAGGACGGCGAGGTTGGCCGGCTCGAGCAATCCGAGGGCGACCACGGTCATGACCGCCACGACGATGAACGACGCCACGATCCACCCGTGGTGTGCAAACGCGGGGCTCAAGTTCCCGAGGTGGCGTGCGAGCTGCCAACCGGCGGCGAGGGTGCACACCACGAGCGTGGGCATGAGCACGACCATTTTCGGCATCAGTCGCTTGGAGAACTCCACCCGGGCCGGGATCGACATCGAGCCCATGATCGGACCGATGATGAACCCGAGGAACAGGTCGATGGCCGTCCAGAGGCTTCCGCCGGCCACGTGGAAGAAGTCGAGTGCCCACTCGGAGTTGCTGGCGATCGCGATGACGAGCAGCACCAGCACCGTCCCGACGATGGGCAGCGCACGCAGCGGGACGATCTGGAAGCTTCCCTGTGGTCTGGGAGCGGTGTCTGTCGCGGCGGCGACGCTGATCTGCGGTGAGCCGGTTCGCGTGAGCGCCATGTGCGTCCCCCTTGTGCCTGTGTCGCATCCCGACATTGCGTCCGGGGCCCGGGCCCCGACCGGTCTGGCCGCGGAGCGTGCGGTTCGCCTCGGGCGCAATTGGAACGCCCGGTGCGCCAAGGATATACAGCACGAGAGGGCCGGGCACCGGTCATCGGGTCACCACCGCCGCTCGAGGCGGCGGGCCGGGGTGCGCTCTCGGCAGGAGGTGTGATGGCTGGAGCTGAGCCGCCGCTCGAGGGGTGCCGCGCCGTCGTGACCGGGGCGACCAGCGGGCTCGGCGCGGCCATGGCACGCGCCCTCCTCGACGCGGGCGCGGCTGTGGGCATCGCCGCGCGCCCGGGGGATCGCCTGGACTCGGCGCTCGCCGAGTATCGGGCCCGTGGGCTGCCGGCGGTCCCGGTGGCGGTCGACGTGCGTGACCCCGAGTCGGTGACGCTCGCGGTCCGCCAGGCGATCGTCGGGCTCGGTGGCGTCGACATCGTCGTGAACAACGCCGGCATCGGCATGCGCACCGTCAATCCGCGCTTCTTCGAGCGGGAGCAGCCGTTCTTCGAAGTCGACCCTGCCGGATTCGCCGATGTCATGTCGACGAACGTGACGGGCTACTTCCTCGTGGCGCGGGCGTTCGCGTTCCACTTCCTCGAGCGGGGAACAGGACGTTTCGTCAACGTGTCGGTGAACGAGGCGACGATGGTCCGGCGCGGGTTCGTTCCCTACGGCCCGTCGAGGGCCGCGTCCGAAGCGCTCAGCGCGATCATGACCGAAGACCTCCGACCTTTCGGGATCGGGGTCAACGTGGTCGTGCCGGGCGGTGCGACCGAGAGCGGGATGATTCCCGACGACCTTCCGGCTGAGGCGCGCGCCGGCCTGCTCCGACCGCAGATCATGGGGCCGCCGATCGTCTTCCTCGCATCGGAGGAGGCCGATGGCTTGACCGGCGAGCGCATCGTGGCGAGCGGGTTCGACGCCTGGCTGGCGCGCTTCAGGGCGACCCGGCGCGTGCGGCCCGATCGGCCACCGTCGCCGGAAGCGTCTCGGTAGCGTGGCGTCGATGGAGCTCCTTGTCGTCCGCCATGCCCACGCGGGCTCCAGGGAAGGGTGGCACGGGGACGATCGGCTGCGACCCCTGAGTGATCGCGGTCGCGCCGAGGCGCTGGCGCTCGTGCCCACGCTCTCGGCACACGAGCCGCACCGCATCGTCTCGAGCCCGCTCGTGCGCTGTCTGGAGACCGTGGAACCCGTGGCGTCCTGTCTCTCGCTCGCGGTTGAAGCATCTGATCGGCTCGGTCCCGACGCAGACCGAGGTGCAGCAGAGCTCGTCCGCGAACTCCTCGCAGACATGGCCCAGGAGATGGCCCGCGGCAACGATGCGGGGGCGGTCGTGATCTGCACGCACGGCGAGACCATCGAAGCGCTGCAGCGGAGGCTGCCGAGATCGGCAAAGCTCGGGTTCGGCCCCGGTGGCGCCCACGAGAAGGGCTCGGTGTGGGTGCTGCGCGCGCGTGGTGGCCGGTTCGTCTCCGCCCGGTACCTGCCGCCCGGAGGGTCCCGGACCGGGTCGCCCATCGGATCCGCGGGCGATTCCGTGCGCGGGGGACCGCTCGGACCCGGAGATTTTCTTGACGAGGAGGTTTGAGCATCGGGGCCCGTCGGTAGAATTCAATGGCCTGGCCTGATGGCCGGGTGCCAGCCAAAGACGAGGCCCCTGGTAACCCCCCTCCGCCCCAGGGGCTTCGTCGCGCTGGCGGCCTGCCGGGCGTCGGCGGACCCGCCCCGGCCCTGTGGTGCCGCGGCGATGCCGCGCCTTCAAAGACTCGTCAGGCTTTCAGCTCTGGAAACTGCTCCTCACGCCACTCGCCGGGGAGATCGACGCCCTCCTGCTCTCGGGCCCGCAATTCGACCCGTCTGATCTTTCCCGAAATCGTCTTGGGGAGCTCGAAGAACTCGACGCGTCGCACGCGCTGGTACGGGGCAAGACGTTCGCGCGCGAAGCGCAGGATCGCGAGGGCCGTGTCTCGAGTCGCCGGGACGCCTGGCGCCAGGGCGACGTATGCCTTGGGGACCGCCAGACGGACGGCGTCGGGGGAGGGCACGACGGCCGCCTCCGCGACGGCGGGATGCTCGATGAGGACGCTCTCCACTTCAAACGGGCTCACCTTGTAGTCCGACGACTTGAACACGTCGTCGGTGCGTCCGATGAAGGTGATGGTGCCGTCGTCGCGAGACGCGACGTCGCCGCTGTGGTAGTAGCCGCCTGCCATGGCATCGCTCCCGCCGTCGCGATAGCCGGCCATGAGGCTGACCGGACGAGCGGCGAGATCGAGGCAGAGCTCTCCTTCTCCGGCACCATGCACCTCGCGGCCGTTGACCACGTCCACGAGCACCACAGGCACCCCCGGCAGGGGGCGCCCCATCGAGCCGGGCCTCACCGTCGACCCGGGAGGATTGCCGACGGAGGCGGTCGTCTCCGTCTGGCCGTACCCGTCGCGGATGGTGAGACCCCAGCGCTGCGCGACTTGCGTGATCACTTCGGGGTTCAACGGCTCTCCCGCTGCGACGAGCTCGCGCAGTGTCCCCGGTCCACCGGAGAGATCAGCGGTGATGAGCATCCGCCATACGGTCGGTGGGGCACAGAACGTCGTCACGTGCTCGTCTCGCAGGCGCGCCAGCAGGGCCGCGGGGTCGAATCGTGCGTAGTTGTAGACGAAGACCGTGGCCTCTGCGGCCCACGGTGCGAAGAAGCACGACCATGCGTGCTTCGCCCAGCCGGGTGACGAGATGTTGCAGTGCACGTCGCCGGGCCTCAGCCCGAGCCAGTACATCGTCGAGAGGTGACCCACCGGGTACGAGACCTGGGTGTGCTCGACGAGCTTGGGTCGGTCCGTCGTCCCGGAGGTGAAGTAGAGGAGCAGCGGGTCGGTCGGGGACGTCTGTGGATGCTCGACCTGCGCGTGGTCGACGCCCTGCGCATCGCCGAGGTGGTCCCACCCGCGCGTGTTCCCGGTGCAGATGCGTCGATAATCACCGGGGACCGAGTCGAACTTGGCGGTATCGGCAGCGTTGCAGATCACGGAGCGGGCACCGCTGCGCGCGACGCGGTCACGCAGGTCCTGGGGACCGAGGGCCGCCGTGGCGGGCACGATGACCGCGCCAAGCTTCATGATGCCGAGCATCGCCTCCCACAGCTCGACTTGGTTCCCGAGCATGAGGAGGACGGGATCGCCCCGTCGCACGCCCTGCGCACGCAACCACGTCGCCACCTTGTCCGAGCGCGTGGCGAGCTGGTCGAACGTCCGGGTCTCGCGCCCCCCGTCCTCGTCGACGATGACGAGCGCGGTGCGCTCGTTGCCCCGAGAGATCGTGTCGAACCAGTCGATCGCCCAGTTGAAGACGGTGCCGACATCGGGGAAGGCGAACTCCGCCCGGGCCCGTTCAGGGTCGGCGCGCAGCGCGAGCAACTGGTCCCGTGCGGTGCGGTACGCAGCTGCCGCCAACGATTCAGTGGTGTCGCCGGCGTGCACCGCACCCATTGCAGCCCCCTCGCTCGGCGGGCAACCGGACACCCATCGGGCTTCCACGCTATCCCTGGTTCCCCCACCGTTCCTCTGGGACGCGCCGTGGTGCAGGCGCCCCCGACCCCACGGGCGTCACGGGATCGGTCAGGCGAAGACGCCTCGCTTGCCCTTGAGGCGCGAGATCGTCGAACCATTCCCGGCGACGAGCGTCGCAAGCATCGAGGAGATGTGCTGCAGGTCGTCCTCGCTGAGCTGCTCGAGCGTGTGCTCCCATCCTGACGCGGTCCGCTCTCGGACAGCACGGAGGAGCCGGATGCCGGCGTCGGTGAGCCGGATCTGGAGCTCTCGGCGGTCCCGCCCGCGTCGATGCCGGACGATGAGATGTCGATGGGCCAGGGTGTCGCAGAGCCGCGTCGCGGTGGAGGGGGCGATCGAGAGCGCGTCGGCGAGGTCGATGAGCCGAGACTCGCCGAGCCGATGCAGTCGGTCGAGAAGGCGGAACTGGGTGGCGGTCACGCCGGCGCCGAGCTCGCTGAGCGCCTGGTCGCCGACCGCCCGCAGCGCCACCTGTGCGGCGTCGAGCGCCTCCACGAATGCCTGGACCTCGAGGGGGCGCGCTGAGTGTGTAGTGGACGGCGCGAGCACAGTCATCGAAGGGTCCCTCCAGGAGCGCGTGCGTCGGGCAGTGTGCTCGCGCCGCGCTGCGCGACAATGTCGAGTTCCATCGCTCCACCATGACTACACGCAACGGTTTGCAATAGGGTCGAAAGTCCCAAGTATTTCCCCTGGGCGATCGGCGCGTCGTCGTGGATCAGCGCCGGTCGAAGAGCCCGCGCACGTAGGCGGCCTGGCCCGCGTGCTGCAGATCGTCGGCCAGCACGCTCACCAGGCGGACGCCGAGGGTGACCGGGGGGTCCCATCGCCGGTCCACGATCCGGTCGAGATCGGCGTCGACCAGGCTCCCGACGAAGGCGACCGTCGCGGCGTGGACCGCGTCGTGGTAGCCGAGCAGGACGGCCCCGTCGGCGTGCACCGTCCCCGTCTCCTCTGGGCGTTGGCCGAACCCGGTGGCGAGGCGATCAGCGGGGAGGTGGTCGAACCTGTCGACCCAATCCTCTGCCGTCCAACGCTGTTCGGTGCCGGCGACGTGGGCGATGTGGTCGTCCTGCACGCGCGTGAGGTGCCAGATCAACCAGGTGATCGAGTTCGCCCGGTCGTCCGGGCGGTACGACGCAGCCTCGGGAGCAAGATCTTCGAGGACGTCGTGGACCACGTCGCGCACGCGCCCGAAGCCGTCGACCAGGAGCTCGGCTGCAGCCGTCATGCGGGACCCTCCGCGTCGTCCTCCACGCTCGCGTCCGGTGCGCGGCTGGACACCACCTCGACCACATCGCCGCAGCGCCGGCGTCCCCCGACGTCGGGTGCCGAGATGACAATGGGTTCTCCGACGTGTGCTTGCATATGGTGTCCTTTCGTGGCCTCGGGCGGTGCGCGGCGTCCCCTCGTTCCTCCCCGGGCCCGCCGGCCCGGACCCGGGTGCTGACGCCCGCGGGTTCCCCGGGTCCGTCCACGGCGTTCCCTCGCGTTCGTCACACCCGTGGGACTTTCGACCCTATCTGCGGGACGGTCTGGCCGCCACGATGCGTGAGTGTCTCCTGGGGAGGAGCCGGTGGTAGAGCCCGAGACAACCGACCTGGTCCGTCAGGCGGTCGCCCGCGCCCTGTCCTCCGTCGGAGGAGATGTCGTCACCCGGGTGGAGGTCCGCAGAGGCTGGGGTGACGCGCTGCACGTCCGCATCCACTCTCGGCTGCCGCGCGGCGCCGACGTCGAGCTGGGCCGACGCCTTCGTGCAACGGTCGACGAGGTGGTCCCAGGGAGGCACACGGTCGAGATCGTGTGGGCGTCGTCCGGCTGAGGGCCCGTGCTCGGGGCCGCGGGGACGAGCTGCCCCGCCCATCCGGCGCTCCTGCACGAACCGAAGGCGGCGCGCGTGATTGCGGCATGGCAATCTCACAAGGAGGGAACGACCTCCACCCGGGCAAGGAGCGGACCATGCCAGACGCCGCCGACGCCACCGACGCCGCCGACGCCACCGACGCCGCCGCGATCGCTCCGGTCCCCAGGGCACCCGGTTATCCCGCCGAGCTCGAGCGGGACGTCGTGACGCGGACGGGACAGGTGGTGCACGTGCGGCCGATCCGACCGGCCGACGCGCCCCGACTCGTGGCATTCCATTCCGCGCTGTCGCCCGCATCGGTCTACCTGCGCTTCTTCAGCTACCACCCGGTGCTCACTGCCCGCGAGGTGGAGCGGTTCACGCAGGTGGACTTCGTCGAGAGGCTCGCGCTGGTGGTGGAGTCGGCGGGCCGCCTGGTCGCCATCGGCAGGTACGATCGGCTGGCGGGTACCGACGAGGCCGAGGTCGCCTTCATCGTGGACGACGACTACCAGCAGCAGGGGATCGGCACGCTCCTGGCGGATGACCTGGCCCGTGCCGCGCGTCGACAGGGTGTCTCTGAGTTCGTCGCGGACACCCTTGCGGAGAACAGCGGCATGCTCGAGATGTTCCGCCGCGTCGGCTTTCCCATGACCACCTCGTTCCAGGACGGTGTCGTGAAGGTGCGCCTCTCGATCGAGCCCGGCCCCGCCTACGCCGAGCTCCTCTCGGCGCGCGAGGCGGCCCGCCGCGTCCCTGCCGGGCCAGACGTGGGCGACGCCGGGTGCTGATCCTGGCGGGACCGGTCGGGGAGACCGAGCACGACGGCGGGGCACACCCCGAGTGCCCGGCGCGCATCACCGCCGTCATGCAAGGCGTGGCGGACCTCCATCTCGGGTCGGACCTGGTCGCCGTCGACCCGGGACCTGCGAGCCGAGAGGACCTTGCACGCGTGCACAGCACCCGTTACCTCGACGAGCTGGAATCGTGTGCGCGGCGTGGCGGGGGATCGCTCGATCCCGACACCTACGTCACGGGCACGTCGTGGGACGCGGCCTGTCGGGCGGCCGGTGCCGGGCTCGGCGCGATCGCCGAGCTGCGGGCACGAGGCGAGGGCATCGGGTTCGCTGTCGCCCGGCCACCCGGCCACCACGCCGAGCGAGAACGGGGCATGGGCTTTTGCCTCGTGAACAATGTGGCGGTGGCGGCGGCCTCCCTCCTCGCAGCGCGGGAGAGGGTGCTGATCGTCGACTGGGACGTGCACCATGGCAACGGAACCCAGGAGCTCTTCTGGGACGAAGACGCGGTGCTCTACGTGTCGACGCATCAATGGCCCCTGTATCCGGGGACCGGCAAACCGACAGAGGTCGGGGGTGCCGGCGCAATCGGCACGACGTTGAACATCCCCGTGCCACCCGGCGCCACCGGCGATGTCCTGAGACGCGCCTTCGACGACGTCGTCGCCCCGGCGGTGGCCGAGTTCGCACCGGACTGGGTGCTCGTGTCGTGCGGGTTCGACGCCCACCGGGCCGATCCGCTCGCAGAGCTCGCACTGTCGAGCGCCGACTTCGCCACGCTCGCCCGCACCGTGTCGTCGTACGCCCCGGCGGCGGGCCGCGTCGTGCTGTTCTTGGAGGGAGGGTACGACCTCCGTGCCGTGCGCCGCTCGACTGCGGCGACGATCGGCGCGTTGCTCGGCGAACCCGTCGGCCCCGAAGAGGCGACGTTCGGAGGACCGGGTGCCGAGGCGGTGCGTGCTGCCGCCGCGGTGCATCGGCGTGCGGTGAGCGCCGCGCTCGGCGCGTAGGTCGGCGCGGGCGGCTCCTCGGGTTCCGAAGCGACCCGGCGGCACCCGCGCCGAGTGGTGCTCACCCAGGGACCGGGACCCTCCACAGGACCGACGTCCCGCCCCCGGGTGGCGATTCGACGAGCACGTCGCCACCCAGCTTCTCTGCACGCGTGCGAAGGTTCAAGAGGCCCAGCCCGCCCTGCTCGGGACCGCCTTCGGACGCTGCGGCCATGCCGCGCCCGTCGTCGCTCACCTCGAGGGTCAATGACGCACCGGACACCCTCACCGAGACCTCGGCATGAGAGGCATGTGCGTGGCGTCCGATGTTCGTGAGTGCTTCGCGCAGCGTGAAGAGGAGGTGCTCTGCCACGTCGTCGGGGATCGACGTGTCCACGGGACCGTCGAAGGAAACCGCCGGGTCGAACCCGACGACCTGGCGCAGCTCGCGCACCAGCCCGAGGATGCGAGAGCGCAGTCCACTCGAGGTCGACGCGCTCGAGAGCTCGAAGATCGAGGAGCGGACCTGCCGGATCGTGTCGTCGATATCGGCGATGGCACGCTCGAGCCGTTCGACGACGTGATCCGGGACCGGCGGGCGGGCGACACCCTGGAGCGAGAGTCCGACCGCGAAGAGCCGTTGGATCACCGCATCGTGGAGGTCGCGAGCGATCCGGTTGCGGTCCTCCAACAGGGCCAGCTCCTGGACCCGCTCGTGGAGGCGCGCATTCTCGATCGCGAGCGCCGCCGCCTGCGAGAACGCGCGTACCAGGGCTTCGTCGTCAGGAGTGAACTCCAGCCCTTCCGTCTTGTCCGTGAGATAGAGATTTCCGTAGACCTCGTCGTGCGCGGAGACCGGAATCCCGAGGAATGACGTCATCGGCGGATGACCTGGCGGGAATCCGGCGCGCTCGGAATGGTCCGAGATGTTCGCGAGTCGCAGGACCGCGGGGTCGGTGATCAAGTGGCCAAGCACACCGAGCCCGGCCGGAGGGGCTCCGATCCTGCGCTCCTCGTCGTCGGACAGGCCCACGGTGATGAATTCGGCGAGCTCGGTGCGATCCGAGTTGAGAACGCCAAGGGCACCGTAGCGAGCTCCGGTCATCGCGCACGCTTCTTCGACGAAGTGGCGCAGGAGGACCGGCAGGCTGAGATCCGCCTCGAGCAACAGCACCGCGTCGAGCAGCCGGCGGAGCTTTTGGGGATCTTCGATGTGCTCGTAGGACACCGTCGCCAATCGTATGCCTGCGCGCACGCTGCCGAGCGGACTTGCTCCTCGTCGAGCGAGGCACGATCGCGCGGTGCGCGAGACTGACGCAGATGTCGATGTACAAAGAGTTGCTGAAG
Organism: Actinomycetes bacterium; assembly: GCA_021794995.1. GTDB lineage: Bacteria > Actinomycetota > Acidimicrobiia > Acidimicrobiales > RAAP-2 > JAJYVT01. Next base: position 12,705 of record JAJYPY010000018.1, read on the forward strand.
ACGTCGTTGCGCGCATTGGAGAGCGACCATGCATCGCAAGGCGTCGTCACAGAGGCATCCCTGCTTCGTGAGCTTGCGGTCCGGAGAAGGAGGCTCACCTCGCGCTCCCACGACCCGGACGGCGCGGTCGCAACCTCACGCATCGCCTGCGAGATCGACTACGACATCACCCTCATGATGCTGTGCCGCCTTCAGCACGTCCCGTTCGATCCGGAGCGGTTCACCCGACCCCTCGTCGAACGCCGACGTCTCGAGGAGGCACTGGGGGACGCGGGAGTGGACCTCGGGGAAACTGCGTGACTGCCGAGGTCGAATCCGGGGGGCGCGGCCGGCCGCATGGGCACGCCGCGCCGACGTGTCACGAACGGCGTGTCAGCCCCTGGAGATCGTCACGCGAGCGCCGCTCTGCCGCCTTCGTCGCGAAGACGGCCGCCTCGGTCCGCCGTTGCATGCCGAGCTTGGCGAGGAGGTTGGACACGTAATTCTTCACCGTCTTCTCTGCGAGGAAGAGCTCCTCGCCGATCTGGCGGTTGGTCAGCCCTGCGGCGATCCGGTCGAGGATCCGGCGCTCCTGCGGCGTGAGCGAGGCGAGTCGCTCGTCCTCCTGGGGGCCGCGCCGCAGGCGGTCCAGGACACGTTCGGCGAGCCTGGGGTCGAGCAGCGTGCCTCCCGCGCCGACGGTGTGGATGTCGGCGACCAGATCGTTGCCCCCGACTTGCTTCAAGACGTAGCCGGCTGCGCCCGCCATCACCGCGGCGAGCAGTGCCTCGTCGTCGGCGTACGAGGTCAGCATCAGGCAGGCAATGGCCGGATTGTCCGAGCGGACCTGACGGCACACCTCGATGCCGTTGCCATCCGGCAGCCGAACGTCGAGGATGGCGACGTCGGGCTTTGCCAAGGGGATCCGCACCAGCGCCTCCGCGACGGTGCTTGCCTCGCCGACGACGTCGATGCCCTCTTCGGGCTCGATCAGGGCGCGTAGCCCGGCGCGGACGACCTCATGGTCGTCGAGAAGGAAGACGCGCAGGGTCACGGCGCCATTCTGCCACGCTGGGTGTCGGCGAGACGCTGGGGCGCGACACGCGGGTGGGAATTGCAATCCGTGCGGATGTGACCTACGTCCCTAGTCACGACGAGATCAGCGGGTTCTACTGATGGGGCGGACTGTCATTGTGCCTAGCGGTCCGTGGGAGGTCCAATGACCAGCGTCGGCCGTGCCACCTCGGAGGACCATCGGCTCCGCAATGACCGGGATCTCGTTCGGACGTACCTCGACGAGCTCAAGTGGTATCCACTGCTCTCACGCACAGACGAGGTGCGGCTCGCACAGCTCATCGAGACGGGAGCCCTCGCCGAGCAGATGCGCGCGGCGTCGCCACCGAGCGACCCGACCGCGTCGGCCAAGCTCGAGGAAGCAGCTGCGTGCGGGCGTCGTGCGCGAGAGGAATTCGCGGCGGCGAACCTGCGCCTGGTCGTCTCGATCGCGAAGCGCTACCAGCACCATGGTGTCGAGCTCGCCGATCTCATCCAAGAGGGGAACGTCGGCCTCATGCAGGCAGTCGAACGGTTCGATTGGCGGCGCGGGTACAAGTTCTCCACGTACGCGACGTGGTGGATCCGCAAGTGCGTCTCCCAAGCGGTGGGCGACACGGGTGCACCGATGCGGCTGCCGCGACACCGGCGGGAGCAGGCGAAAGTCCTCGCCGACACCGTCGAGCACCTCGAGCGCCGGCTCGGTCGCGCGCCGGGGACGCGCGAGCTTTCGATCGAGGCGGGCATCCAGATGGCCGACGTCGTGGCGATCCGGCGAGCGGCTGCACCTGTGGCCTCGATGTCCGCCCCAATCGATGAAGACGGCAGCGAACTTGGCGAGCTCGTCGCCGATCCCGGTCGCGACGTCGGTGACGCGGCGGCCGCATCGGCGCTCTCCGTCGAGATCGACCACGTGCTCGATCACCTGTCCCCGTCGGCGGCAGCGGTCGTGCGGATGCGCTACGGCATCGGGAGCACGTGCGGGCCGCGCACCGCGTCCGAGGTCGCCGCGGCGTTGTCCATCTCCCCAGAGCGAGTGCGCCAGATCGAGCTCCGGGCCCTTGCGACGCTGCGGGACAGCTTGCCGCGCGTCGAGTGGGCATCCTGAGCCCGACCGAGGAGTGCGGCGGAGTGACGTTTGGTCCAGCACCATGGGACTTCTGACCCTCCTGACGTCGGGTCGCGGCGACCAACGCTGATTGCAGACGTTCCGAGCGGGAGCGTCCGAGAAGCGACTGGGAGACAAGGAGCTCGTCATGAGACGCAAGACCCTCGACCTCATCCTCACGGCAGGCGGTGCAGCGCTGATGGTGGTGCTCCTCGCAGCGGGGGCGCTGCTCATGTGGGGATCGAACTTCACCGATCACGAGGTCCGTAACCAGCTGTCCATGCAGCATGTCTACTTTCCGCCTGCGGCGGCGTTCGCACACGCCAAGGCGGGGACCGAGATCACCCCGACAATGAAGCCGTACCTGCTCCAGTACGCGGGTCAAGAGGTCCTCACCGGGGCACAGGCGCAGGCGTACGCCACACACTTCATCCGGGTCCACCTGTCCGAGATGCCCTATGGCGGCGTGTACTCGAAGGTGAGCGCCGCGGCGATGGCCAAGCCCACGACAGCCGCACTGGCGGCCGAGGTGCAGACGGTGTTCCGCGGGACGACGTTGCGGGCCATGCTGCTCGAGGCCTATGGGTTCTCGGTCTTCGGCCAGCTTGCGTTCGACGGGGCGCTCGCAGCGTTCTGCGCCGCGTTCGTCATGCTGATCCTCACCGGGCTCGGGCTGTGGCACATCCAGCGCACTCCGGCCGAGGCCGAGTTCCCCAAGGCGTTCTCGGTTGCGAGGGGCAAGGCGGCCTGACGGGTCCTCGCGTGGCCGAGGCGGATCGCCCTCCGGGTTGGCGCTGCCCGGAGGGCGGGTTCGCGTGCGGCCGAAGATGGCGTCTGGGCCACCCCTGCCGGTAGACACTCTGCGATGAGCCGCCGACGCCGCGTCGAGGAGTTCGAGTTCCTTCCGGCGACAGTCGTCGCCGTGCTCGCGCGCATGGACGCCCTCTCGGCGGCGCACGACGGGTGGATCAACGTGCTTCCAGGAGTCCCCGAAGAGGAGGTGGACGCGCCCTCAGGTGGGGTGTTCTCGGCGCTCTTTGGCACCGCCCAGGCGCCGGTCAGCATGTGCACGTGGATCCCGTCGGCCGCCGGCCGGCGCGGCGCCTCCGAGGAGACCGTCGGCGTCCTTCACCCTCGAGGACGCGTCGTCGTCCGTCAGCTCGAGACCCTGGGTGTGCCGCTGCCGGGCGGGTGGCGTGTGCGCCAGGACCACGGGCGCCGGGGCCTCGTCGTCCACCCGCCTCCCGAGACGCCCCATGCGGTGGTGCTCGACTGGATGCTCAGGGCCGGTGCGGCGCTGGCGATCGTTCCCCTCACGGGCACGTGGCAGGCGCGCGTCTTCCTGCCACGCTGAGGTTCACGGGCGAGGGCCGAGGTCGACGACCTCGTAGGACCAGAGCTCGCTGCCGGTGGCGACAGGGGCGCGGTGGTCGTGGTCACCGGCGCCGCCCGTGCCGTGCGGAGACTCGGTGTCCTTGGAGACGCCGCGATGCCCGTGGGCGAACGCGGGGGACGAGACCCATGCCGCAAACGCCTCCTCGTCCCGCCATCGGGTGACGACGAGCCACGTGTCGCGTGCGTCGGTGGGTCGGAGGAGCTCGAATCCTTCGAATCCCCCGGCCTTGTCCACAGCGCCGGCGCGCGCCGCAAACCGCCGAACCAGCTCCTCGCCATCACCCGGCGCGACCGTGATCGCGTTGATGCGCACGACAGTCATGTCCCATCCTGTCCCCGAACCGACGCGGTCGCCAGCCGCCCGCCGCCCGCCGCCCGCCTCCGCATCTGCGCCGTGCGCTCCGAGGATGGGCCGATTGGCCCTACCCGTGCCGCGGCGCTCTCTCTATCCTCGGCCGGATGGAACGGGCAGGAGACGTCGTGGAGGACGCACGGATCGTGCGTCACCTGCACTTCGATACATCGACGCGTCCATTCTTGATCCTCTTCGAGCTGACGAGAGCCTGTGCCCTCGCCTGCAGGCACTGCCGCGCCGAGGCGGTGCCCGGTCGCAGCGTCGACGAGCTCTCGAGCGCGGAGGTGTGCAGGGTGCTCGATGACCTCGGGGCCATGGGCCCCCCGCGGCCGCGGGTCGTCTTCACCGGCGGGGATCCGTTGCAGCGTCCCGATCTCGATGCCCTGGTGCAGCACGCGTCCCGAGCGGGGCTCTCGGTCGCCGTCTCGCCTGCGGGGACCCCCCGGGCCAGTGCGGCGTCGCTGGCCAGGTTGCGTTTCGCGGGGGCGAGCGGCGTCTCCTTCTCGCTCGACGCCGCCAACGAGCACGTGCACGACGCGTTTCGCGGCGTGAAGGGCTCGTTTCGCTGGACGCTCGCGGGCTGCCGGGCTGCGGCTCGCATCGGCCTCAGGCTGCAGGTGAACACGACGGTCTGTGCCACAACGGTGCTCGAGCTCCCCGCGCTTGCCAGGCTCGTGAGCGAGCTGCATGCGGGGTTGTGGAGCCTCTTCTTCGTGGTGCCCACCGGTCGCGCGGTGGCCGGCCAGGCGCTGTCGGCCGCCGAGACCGAGGATGTCCTCGCCTTTCTCTACGACATCTCGACCTCGGTCCCACTGAAGACGACGGAGGCACCGGCCTATCGCCGGATCCTTGTCCACCGCTCGCAGGGAACGGTCGGACCTCGCCCCGGGAACCTCTACGACCGCCTGCACGCGCGCCTGGGCGACGTCTGGCCGGAGGCGGAGCGCTCTGGAGCAGCCGTGCGGACCACGCGCGAGAGGGACGGGCGCCGTCGTGCGCCCCTTGCGGTGGGGGACGGCCGTGGTGTCGTGTTCGTCTCCCACAACGGTGACGTGCAGCCGAGCGGGTTCTTGCCCCAGGTCGTCGGCAACGTGCGCGACACGTCGCTCGTGGAGCTCTACGCCAGCGCGCCGCTCCTGCGGGCGTTGCGCGAGCCGAGTGCGCTCGGTGGGCGCTGTGGGAGGTGCGAGCTGCACGCCATCTGCGGCGGCTCCCGTGCCCAGGCGTACGCGCGCCTGGGCGACCCGCTGGCTGAGGACCCGACCTGTCCCTACCTCCCGGAGGACCTGGTCACCGTCTCGTCGCGCTAGGCCGTCTGAGGGGCCCCGTCGCGGGGGCGTGAGACCCAGTCCACGTTCGCGCGTGCAAGACGATCGACGACACCGGCCGGCAGCGCCCCGTGCAGTGCCCACCCGACGCGTGCTTCGATGCCGACGGGGACCACGGGGCGGCTTCTCCGGATGGCGTCGACGATGGCGCGAGCCACGAGCTCGGGCGGGTGCCCTCGAGAGAAGAGGCGTCGCACCTGGGCGACCGCGTCCTCGCTCGCCCGCTCCCCTCGGAAGCGACCGCGTTCGACGATCGAGGTGGCGATCACGCCCGGGCAGACCGCCGAGACAGCGACGCCCTTCGGTCCCCAGTCCGCCCGGAGGCACCTGGTCAGGGCGAGGACGGCGGCCTTCGAGGTGACGTAGGCGGGCTCCGTCGCCCGGGGGACGTAGGCCAGGCCGGAGGAGACGTTCACCACGTGGCCGCGCCCGCGTGCGAGCATCGCCGGGCCGAACGCCCGGCACCCATGGATCACGCCATGGAGATTGGTGCCGAGGATCCAGTTCCAGTCGTCCGGCGCCGTATCGAGGAACCTTCCCGACAGGCCCACTCCCGCATTGTTCACGAGGACGTCCGGCGCTCCGTGCGTGGAGACGATCCGCTCGGCGAAGGACTGCATGGCGGTGTCGTCGGAGACGTCGAGCGCGTGTGCCTCTCCGCCGGTCTCCGCTGCGACGGACGTCGCGGACGCGGCATCGATATCGGTCGCGACGACGCGTGCGCCGAGTCGTGCGAGCTCGCGCGCGGTGGCGCGCCCGATCCCGCTGCCAGCTCCGGTGATGACCGCGAGCGCGCCGTCGAACCGGGCTCCTTCCGCGCGTAGACGGCGGGGACTCACCGGGCTGGCGCGGACCCGACGCCGGCGGGTGCCGCCGCGCCGACGCCGAGGGGCACCCCTGCGGGTGACACTTCGGTCGTGCCGTGGCCGTTGCGAGCCGCCGCCATCGGGTGCCGCCTGTCGTGAACCTCGTAGGCGTCGAGGTCGAACTTCCTGGTGCGCTGCCGGTAGCTCCAGCTCGTTCCCGGCCAGAGCGCAACGTTGTGTCCTGCGCCGTCGATGTAGTAGCTCGAACAGCTTCCTCCCGTCCACACCGTCTCCGCACTGCGCGTCTCGATCTCTTCGGTCCAGCGGCGCAGCGCCGCGGTGGTGACGTCGACGGCGGCGATGCCGCGATCGGCCATGACATCGAGGGCACTCAAGACGTAGGCGATCTGGGACTCGATGACGAAGACGATCGACGAGTGACCCAAGCCGGAGTTCGGTCCGACCATGAGAAACATGTTGGGGAACCCTGGCACGGTCATGCCTTTGTACGCTGCGAGGCGCGGTGCCCACGCGTCGGCGAGCGTGGTGCCGTTGCGACCGACCGTGCGTGCCGCCGCGCCATGCCCGGTGACGTCGAACCCGGTGCCGAGCACGATGGTGTCGACGGGGCGCTCGGCACCGTCGCGCGTCACGATGCTGTGCGGTCGCACCGACACGATGGGCTCCGTCACCACTTCGACGTTCTCCTTGGTGAGGGCGGGGTAGTACTCGTTCGACAAGAGGACGCGTTTGCACCCGAGCTCGAAGTGCGGCATGAGCTTCGCGCGCAGGGCGGGATCGCTGACCTGAGACTCGAGCAGCTTGCGCGCGGCAACCCTGGCGATCCGCGACCTCGCATGGCGGCGTCGGGCGTCGCCGACGAAACCGAGGACGAACGCCTCGCGCGCCCAGTAGATCGCTGCGCGTTGCAGGAGCTGGGCGGCGGGGACGGCGTGGAACAGCGCGCGCTCGGCTCGGGTGACGCGCCGGTCTCGCCGTGGGAGGATCCATGGCGGCGTGCGCTGGAACACCGAGAGCTTCGCAACGTCCGGCTGGATCTCGGGCACGAACTGGACGGCGGATGCGCCCGTCCCGATCACCGCGACGCGTTGGCGCGCGAGGCGGTGGGTGTGGTCCCAGCGCGCCGAGTGGAACACCGGCCCATCGAAGGTGTCGAGTCCGGGGACGTCGGGGAGACGTGGCTCGCTGAGCGGTCCGCGAGCCGACACCAGCACGGACGCGCGGAACCGCCCCCGGGACGTCTCGATCTCCCATTGCCGTGCGGGCTCGTTCCATGCCGCGCCGGTCACCTCGTGACCGAAGCGGATGTGGGGAAGGACCCCGAAGCGGCGCGCGCAATCGCGGAGGTACTCCTGGATCTCGTGCTGCGGAGAGAACGATCTGCTCCACGACGGATTGGGGGCAAAGGAGAACGAGTACAGGGCCGACGGCACATCGCATGCCGCACCGGGGTAGGTGTTGTCGCGCCACGTCCCGCCGACGTCCTCGGCGCGCTCGAAGAGGACGACATCCGTTGTGCCGCGCCGGATGAGCCGGATGGCGAGGCCCAGACCCGAGAAGCCTGCCCCGACGATCGCGACACGGTGATGCGGAGCTGGACCGCCGCCCGGTTCGGCGCGCGGTCGATTCATGCCGGCCCTCCCGCCGGCGCGGCCTCGGGAGCATTCGCTGCGTCACCGTCGGTGGGATGCTCCCAGAGTCCGACAGCGCGCCAAGCGAGCCTCGACACGGGGTTCACCAGGCCCGTCGCCACGCAGAGCCGCCGTATCCTGGCGACCGAGTCGCGCAGCAGCTCCCGATGCGCCGGGGAGCGCTTCGCGTCTCGTACGACGTCGGCCGGGACGCCATTGCGCCGCGCGAAGCCACGTGGGGGAGCGAGCATCAGGCGCACCATGGTGCCGAGGAGCAGGGGGACGGCAACCGAGAGGACGCCCCTGCGCCACCGCGGCAAGCGGGGGACCTCACGCTGCAAGTAGTGGCGTGCAAAGGAGAGGTGCCGCGCCTCCTCGGTCACATGGATCCGGATGATCCGTTCGAGCAGTGGATGCGCGATCCCCGCGCGCAACCTCCTCCGCTGGACGTGGTCGATCGGTTCTTCACCCCCTACGACGAAGAAGAAGAACAGTGCTGGAGACAAGCGGGCGAGGGGGATCACAAGGAGCTCGGCGGCGAGCTTGATGCGCCGTGGCAGCCCGCGCACGTCCATGCCGGTCCGGTTCACGAATTCCTGGAACATCATGGTGTGCTGCGACTCTTCGATGACCTCGTGGTGCACGTAACGGAACTCCGGGCGGCTGTTGGGCAGCCAGAAGGCATACGCCAAGAGCCCGCGTTGCAAGACGTTCTCGAACTCCCAGCCCGTCCGCATCGTGATGGCGATCCGCTGCAGCCCGAGACGCGAGCGCACCCCCTGGGGTTGCGCGCGGTACCACTTGGTGGTGGCGATCGGGTCGAAGTCCTCGAGCTCCCACCGCGGGTCGGCGAGGTCGATGCGCAGGTCGAGCGCGTCCCAGTCGACGTCTGCATAGGCGTCGAAGTGCTTCTCCACCGATTGTCGGCTCAGCCGCCCGACGAGAGCCCCGAACCGGGTGGCGTCGTCGGGGGGGCTCGGCTCGGATGTGGGACGGGGGATGGTGACGGTCAACGGTTCCTCCCTGGTGCCCGTCGCGCTGGTTGATCCCTCCGTTCCCATCTGATACTGTATCAGTCAACAATGGTAATGTCAAGGCGATCTTCCACTTCCGACTCGCTCGCGCCCCCCCGGGAGGCGCCCGGGGGGGTGGCTCCCCCCCGGGAGGCGCCGTCTCCGCCCTCGCAACCCCCGCCTCCCGGCGCGGCGGGTGGACCGCCGGTCGCGCGGGTGGCACCGAACGCACGCGAGTACCGCGTGGACGAGCTCGCCCGGGAAGCAGGGACCACCGTGCGCAACGTCCGTGCATACCAGGATCGCGGGTTGCTCCCGCCACCCCGCCGGCAGGGGCGGGTGGGCCTGTACTCCGACGCTCATCTCGCACGTCTCCGGCTGATCGCAGACCTGCTCGGTCGCGGGTACACGCTCGCCAACATCGCCGAGCTCGTTTCGGCGTGGGAAAGGGGACGAAACGTCGGTGCGGTCCTCGGTCTGGAGGCGGCCCTCGGCGGACCCTGGGACGACCACCCGGTCGAGTTCGTGACCGCGGCCGAGCTTGCGGCCGGCTTCGGTGAGGGCGTGGAACCCTTCATCGCCGACGCCGTCGACGTCGGTCTGCTCGAGCAGCATCCCGACGGGCGGTTCCGGGTGACGAACCCCGCAGCGCTCGAGGTCGGAAAGGTGCTGGTCGCGGCGGGCGTGCCGCTGGTCGCAGTGCTCGACGTGGCTCGCGCCCTGCGCACAGACGTCGCAGACGTGGGGCAGCGGTTCGTCGCCCTCGTGGAAGACCACGTGGTCGCGCCCCTCGGGGCGCCCCTCGCTGCGGCGGACCTCCAGCGGCTCGCTGCGCTCGTCGCAGCACTGCGCCCACTGGTGACCACGCTCGTCCACACCGAGCTCGCCCGGGCGATGGACGAGGAGATCCGACGCCGTCTCGGCGAGCATCTCGAGCATCTCGAGCATCTCGGACAGCTCGCGCAGCTCGCGCGCACCGCGCACGGGCGGGCTCGTCACACCGAGATGCCCTGACCGTCCGGACGCTGGCGCCGCGATCGCCGATGTCCGCGCCGGCAGCGGAGGGGACGGGAGCGAGCGCACGCGCATCGCGGACGACCCGGCACACGTCCGTCGCATCGGCGAGCGTCCGGACCGGCTCTCGACGAGGAAGCCGAGCGGCCACACGAGACGGTGGAGCGCGTCGGGAAGCGCCGGCCGCCGCAGGGCAACTGGTACCGTGACCGCGAGGCGGACGGGTGCCCCGGGGCGTCGATCGTGAGGAGGAGGCATGGCCAACAGCGAGGGTCTGCACGAGCCGGAGGCGTCGCTGTCACCCGAGACGATCGATCGCCATCGGGCGCTGACGTCGCTCCAAGAAGAGCTGGAGGCGGCCGACTGGTACGACCAGCGAGTCGACGCGACTCGCGACGCCGAGCTCCGGTCGATCCTGGCGCACAACCGGGACGAGGAGAAGGAGCACGCCATGATGCTCCTCGAGTGGCTCCGCCGCCACGACCCCGTGCTGGACGCGCACATGCGCACCTACCTCTTCTCTGACGGGCCGATCACCGAGATCGAGGCGCGTGCCGAGGGCGGCGGCGCCCAAAGGGGCGAGGACGGACCCCGGACCTGACGGGACGCGGGCTCGGCAGGGCTGGACTCGCCCTTGCCGCCGCCCACCGGTGGGGGACGGGAGCGTTGCGGTGGCTCAGGACCTCCGGCCCTACCTCCGAGCGACCCGCGTGCGCACGCTATGACCCAACGGCGCAGTGTCCGCTCGGAGGGAGTGGGCGCGACCGGCCGCGCGTGTCTGCGTCGGCCTTGAAAGGAGTCATCGCATGCCAGCGGTCCAGCTCGCGGTCAACCTGAACTCACCCGGCAATTACGTCCATTGGGGCATCTTCCAGGTCTCGATCTCGAATCTCGTCCTCGTCGCGGTGATGGTCGTGATCTTCGGCGCCGCGCTGCTGTTGCCGTTCCCCTCGAGCCACTCCGCCCGGCACGCCCCAGGCGCGGCCGGTGAGGGAGATCCGGGCGCGACGACATCGGACGCGAGCGCGCAGGACACGGCACATGCGCAGAGCGACGGCGACTCCACGATGTGGACGGCGCGCCTGCGCCGCCTCGGTCTCCGCCTTCTTCCTCCCGGCAAGCTCCTGCCCGATTCGCAGCCGGCCTACGTCAGCTCATGGGTCTACGTCTTCGGCGTCGCGACGCTTGCGGCGCTCGCCATCGCGATCGTCTCTGGGTTCGCGTTGGCGCTCGGGGGTCCCGACTGGTGGCACTACGTCGCCATCGGCCACTTCTTCAACAGCCTCCACTTGTGGAGCGTCGAGATGTTCATGGCGTTCATGGTCATCCACCTATGGGGGAAGTTCTGGATGGCGGCCTGGCGCGGGCGCCGTGCGCTGACCTGGGTGACGGGCGTCGTCGCGTTCATGGCGTCGGTCGTCGAGTGCTTCACGGGCTACCTCTCCCAGCAGAATTTCGACTCGCAATGGATCTCGACGAACGGGAAGGACGCCATCAACGCGACCGGGCTGGGGTCGATCTTCGACCTCATGAACTTCGGCCAGATGCTGATGTGGCACATCGTGCTGCTCCCGATCGTGCTGGTGGCGCTCGTGGGTGCGCACGTGCTCTTGGTGCGCGTCCGCGGTGTGTCCCACCCGCTTCCGGTGCGCGCGGCGCGCGGCCGTGCTGCGCGTCGTGCGCTCGCGATCGCCGACGGCGCCGAGTGGAAGGGGCCAAAGCGGCGGTACGACATCTTGAAGGAGGCGACCATCGCGGGACTCGTGGTCGTGGTCCTCGTCGTCCTGCTTGCGGCAGTGCTCTCCTCGCCCGACGAGCCGCCCGTGACCGTGCAGAGCTGGGCACGGGTTGCACCCGCCGATTTCGTGGCGACGGCCGCGAGCGAGCTCGCGGGAACGAGCAAGACCGCACAGTACGGGCCGCCGTACAACCACTCGTCACAGTCGGTCCAGCGGCTCGGGGTCTCCTGGCAGCTGCTCGCCGGGGTTCGCCAGCCGATCAACGCCGCGCGCGTCTTCGTGCTCTCGCCGCTCGGCAAGCTCGCGGCCACCGACCCCGCGATCGCTCGCGCGCTGGCGCGCTACGACGCGGCGCCTGCGGCCACGCAGAAGCGCTGGGCGGAGGCCTATCTGGGGGTCGTGACCAAGGTCAGGTTCCGCTCCGGCGTGCCCTCGGTCCCGAAGGCAGCCGACGGGCCGGTGCCGATCATGGTCTCCGGCGAGCTGACCCTCGCGCGCTCGGGGGCGCTCGACGCGGACCTCCTCGCACAGCAGCCCTTCTACGGCACGAACTACACCAAGCCGCTGCTTTTCCTCGAAGACGGGAATTACTTCTCGTCCCTCGCGACGGCCCAGCACCTCACGGGCTCCCAATGGGGCGTCATGAACGAGACCGGTAGCTACCCGGGCCAGCCGTGGCTGTGGCTGTACACCCTGTGGTACCAGGTGCCCGGATGGCGCTCGTCGCCCAACGTCGACTTGATCGCGGTGTACATGACGGGCGTGGCAACGCTGCTGCTCCTTGCCGTGCCCTTCGTCCCGGGGCTGCGCGACGTGCCCCGGCTCGTCCCGGTGCACCGGCTCGTGTGGCGGTCTTGGAACCGCCGCACGCCGGACGGGCCCGGTCACGGGGCCACGCGCGCGCCCACATCGCCGCGCCCATCGCCGCGCCCATCGTCCTCGGCCGGTCCCGATGCCGACGCTCCATCTCGCGCGGGGGAGCAGTCCCCCGTGGAGTCTTCTTGACGGTCGACTTCCCGGCCGGCGGAGAGGGACCTCGACGTGGCGCCGCTAGGGTGACGCGGGGCATGTGCGCCCGAGACGATCGCCCGAAGAAGGAGGCGCGGTGGGACTGTCCGCCTTCACCACGACGACGAAGGGCACGCGCGGGATGGTGACCGCCGACGCCGCGCTGCGCGGCCGCCCGACACCCATGGTCATCTCGGATCGCCACCTCGTCCTCGGGACGCCTCTCGTCCCTCCGTTCCCCGAGGGATCCGAGCGAGCGCTGTTCGCCATGGGCTGCTTCTGGGGCGCCGAGCGGATGTTCTGGCAGCTCGAAGGGGTGTACACGACCGCCGTGGGCTACAGCGGAGGGTTCACGCCGAACCCCACGTACGAAGAAGTGTGCAGCGGGATGACGGGGCATGCAGAGGTGGTCCTGTGCGTGGTCGACCCCACCAGGATCGCCTACGAGGAATTGCTCCGTGTATTCTTCGAAGGGCACGATCCGACGCAGGGGATGCGGCAGGGAAACGACGTCGGAACCCAGTACCGCTCGGCGATCTACGCGACGTCCGACGAACAGCTCGCCGCGGCACGCGCGTCAGCGGAGCGCTATCAAGAGCTGCTGACCCGCTCGGGGTACGGTCGGATCACCACCGAGATCGCGGTCGCCGGCCCCTTCTACTACGCGGAGCCGTACCACCAGCAGTACCTCGCAGCGAACCCGAGCGGGTACTGCGGGCTCGGGGGGACGGGCGTCGCCTGTCCCGTCGGCGTCCGCGGGAACTGACGCGCGCGATCCCTCCAGGGCCGGTGGACCCGATGGACCCGATGGAACTCGGCCGCCCAGGCCCTTCCGGCCGCCCTGGCCGCCCTGCTCTCCCCGGCCACCCGCCCACGACGTCACGCGAGCGACAGCGGCCGGCAAGGTTCGTGCTCACCGGGTGCGCCCTGGTCCTCCTCGTGTGGTTTGCCGCCGCGAACCTCCAAGTCGTGCGCATCCACTTTTGGATCGTGACCGAGGGAGCCCCGCTGATCGTGGTCATCGCGATCTCCGGGTCGTTGGGGGCGGTCTCCGCCGGGCTCTGGTCGCGCATCCGGCGCCGCCGCGCTGCACGCCCGCCGCGCTAAGTGACGCAGTGATGGGGCGGGGAGCGAACGGTCGGAGGCGAGCGCTGGCACCTTGTGCCGCCCGCCTCGCGCCGCCTACCCCGCCCGTCTCGCGCCGCCCACCCCGCCCGCCTCGCGCCGCGTCGCGTTGCGCCGCAGGGCGCCGTAGACTCTTGGACGCGACCCGCGCCTCGCGCGAACATGGTCGGCGACGCGCAGCGCAAATGGGCAGGGAGGTCCTTCGCCGTGCAGGGGCCGCAGGAAGACGTGGAGGAGGGGTCGGTCGGTGCCGCTGTCTGAGCACGAGCAGCGGATTCTGGCGGAGCTCGAAGAGTCGCTCGTCCGCCAAGATCCTCAGTTCGCCGAGCGCGTCCGTTCGAAGACCGTCTACCGGCACGCCGGCCGCCAGTGCAAGTGGGCGGCGCTCGGGTTCATGGCAGGCCTGGCGGTGCTCGTCGCGTTCTATTCGCAGTCCGTCGCCGTCGGCCTCGTCGGCGTCGCGCTGATGTTTGCCTCCGCCGTCGTGTTCGAGAGGAACCTGCGGCGACTCGGCAAGGCCAGTTGGCACGACATCACGCACGCGCGGCGCCAAGGGGAGGCACCGGTCGGCATCGAGCACGCGGTGCAGGGCACGCGCGACTGGCTCCGCTCACGCCTGTTCCGGCGCGACCACTGACCCGCGACGTCGTCCTCGCCGTCGACGTCGGCGGCACCAAGTTCGAAGCCGGGCTCGTCAACGATGCCGGCCGGGTGCTCACCTCTGCACGCGTCGCAACGCCACCCGGCGCCCCCGGGGACACCCTCTGGGAGGCACTCGCAGGGCTCGTGACCTCGATGCTCGAGTGCGCCCGCGGGGCCGTGCCCGGTGGACCGGTCACCGGCGACGCCGGCGACGCCGGCGACGACGGCGACGCCGGTGACGGCGGCGTCGCAGGTGTCGCCGCGTGCGGCGTCGGCTGCGGCGGTCCGATGACACCCGATGCACAGACGGTCTCTCCGCTCAACATCCCGGGCTGGCGGGACTTTCCCCTGCGGGCGCGGCTGGCCGAGCTGACTGGATTGCCCACCTTCGTCGACAACGACGCGAAGGCTCTCGCGCTGGCAGAAGGATGGTGCGGGGCGGCGATCGGCTGCGCCGAGTACCTGGCCATGGTCGTCTCCACCGGGGTCGGCGGGGGCATCGTCCTCGATGGGAAGCTGCTCGACGGGCGGCTCGGCAATGCCGGGCACATCGGGCATCTCGTGGTCGAGCCGGAGGGGCGGCGCTGTGCGTGTGGCGGTCGAGGCTGTCTCGAAGCCGAGGCGTCGGGGACGGCGATCGCGGCGATCACCGGACGCCCCGCTGCGGAGGCCCCGGCGGAGGTCGTCGAGCGGGCGGGCACGCTTGTCGGCCGCGCGATCGCGTCGGTGGCGGCGCTCTTGGATCTCGAGCTCGCCGTCGTGTCGGGGTCGGTCGCGCTCGGGTACGGCGAGCCCTTCTTCGACGCCGCCCGGCGAGAGCTGAAGGAGCGTGCGAGGATCTCCTTTGCCGCCGCGGCGCGTATCGTCCCGGGCAGCCTGGACGCCGCCGGGCCCCTCGTCGGCGCCGGAGCCGTCGGGCTGCGGGGCATCCACCGGCGTGCCGACCTTCGAGGCGTGTGCCCGGAGACGGGCGCGGCGGCTCCATGACCCCCCCGGTCGGAGTGCGTCCGCTCCTGCGTGCGGTCGCTCGCCGCCCGGACCTGTGGGCGGTGGCGATGTGGACGGCGCTGCGCCTCGCGGGGCCGGGGTGGTGGCGGCGGTGGCCACCGGTGCCGTGGCCCGACCCGTCGTACTGGCGCTTCCGGATGACGACGGCGTACGGGGGGTCCGGTGACGCCGCCCCCGATCCGGTCGACGTCGTGGAGTTCCTCGAATGGTGTCGTGGGAGATGGCGCCGGCAGAGGCGGGCACTCCGGTAGCCTCTGCCTGCATGGAGCGGGTCCTCCTGCTCAATGCGACGTACGAGCCGCTGGCGCTCGTCTCCGATCGCCGGGCGGTGGTGCTGCTGCTCGCCGGGCGCGCGGAGGCCGTCGCGTTCCGCCCGTCGGGCACCGTCTTCCGCTCGGCGCAGCTCGCCGTCGAGGTGCCGGCGATCGTGCGATTGTCACGCATGGTGCGAATCCCCCGGTGGGCGAGGACCCCCCCGCTCACTCGGCGCGCGGTGCTGCGCCGCGACGGGGGAATGTGCGCGTACTGCGCGCAGGCGGCAGACACCGTCGACCACGTCGTGCCCCGCAGCAGGGGAGGGCGCCACGAGTGGACGAACGTCGTGGCGTCGTGCAAGCGGGACAACCTGATGAAGGGCGATCAGCTGCTCTCCGAGCTCGGGTGGAGCCTCTCGTTCACTCCCTGGGCACCCGACGGCCACCTCTGGAGGCTCCGTCACCTCGCCGAGATCGACCCGTTGTGGGAGCCGTACCTGGCGGCTGCATCCTGAGCGTGACGGTCGCCGGCCACGAACCCGGCCGGGAACCCGACGGTTGGTTCGACGTGGAGCCATTGCGTGGCGCGGGCCGGCGCGTCGTGGTACGCGATGTCGACCGTCCCGTCGTCGTCCTCGGGAGCACGCAACGTGCGTCGGTCGTCGACGCGCGCCGCGCCACGCAGCGCTCGGCCCGCGTGGTCCGCAGGCGCAGCGGCGGTGGTGCCGTGCTGCTGGAGCCCGGAGCGCAGGTCTGGGTCGACCTCTGGGTGCCGCGCGCAGATCCGCTGTGGACCGATGAGCCCCGTCATGCCGCGGTGATCGCAGGGCGGTGGTGGGCCGACGCGCTCGAGCGGGTGGTGCCCGGACTGACGGTCCACGACCAGGGGTCCGTGCCTTCGCCGGGGAGCGACCTGGTGTGCTTCGCCGGCGTGGGTCCGGGCGAGGTCCTCGCGGGCGGTCGCAAGCTCGTCGGGCTCGCCCAGTGGAGGAGCCGGCAGGGTACCCTCGTCCAGGGCTGCGCCTACCGCCGATGGGCACCGGAGGGCCTGGTCGAGCTGCTCTCGATCGGCGAAGAGGAGGGTGCCGCACTGTGCGAGGCGCTCGCCGGCGCGGCGGTCGGGCTCGGCGAGCTCGGCGCGGGGGAGTGGACCGCACAGGGTCTGCTCGACGTGCTGCCCGCCGGCCCTCCCTGGGACGTCGTGCGCGCCTGAGGGCCCCCAAGCGCCCGAGGGGCCGTCCCCCTTCCCGTCCTCCCGCTCCTCCCGTCCTCCCGTCCTCCCGTCCTCCCGTCCTCCCGTCCTCCCGTCCTCCCGTCCTCCCGTCCTCCCGTCCTCCCGCTCCTCCCGTCCTCCCGCTCCTCCCGCCCTCCCGTCCTCCCGCTCCTCCCGTCCTCCCGCTCCTCC
>JAJYPY010000131.1 GCA_021794995.1 Actinomycetes bacterium
AGCGGCCCACCACACCGGCACGCCGTCTCGCGCGAGCCCGACGACGAGCGTGGGCAGCTTCTGGGACACCTGCTCGTCGCGCACGCGCTGGTCGAGGCGCCCGACGAGATCAGGATCGAGCGTCACGTGTGAAACCGCGTGGAATGTCGCCGAGAAATGTCACTTGGTGACATGGGCACTTTTGCAAGCACACCCCGGTGTTGAACGACTCTTTCGTTGAACATCCCGAGCCAGTGTTCAGTCATTGGCGATGATCACGCGTTGAGTGAGCAGTGGTGGTTGCGCTGTCGATGAGGTAGCGGCAGCGTGAGGGTGTCCAGTACGAGCGAGGACCCCCCCGCCAACCTCTGACAGAGCAAACGAGGGGGTCCTCCACAAACACCCCGGAGGGCGTCCGTGCTCATCGTAGGGAGAGACCGCGCCGCGGTCGAGCAGCTTCTTGCCGCTCGTGAACTTCACTGCCCGCACTGTCGCGGCGAGCTGCGGCCGTGGGGCTCGGCGCGTCCACGCCCTGTGCGTGAGCTCGGCACCGAGACGGTGTGCACGCCGAGGCGGTCTCGCTGCGCTTCGTGCGAGAAGACCCACGTCTTGTTGCCGGACACGACGCTTTTGCGCCGCCGGGACGCGCTCGCGGTCATCGGCGCGGCCCTGCTCGCGAAAGCGACAGGCGAGGGCAGCCGGCTGATCGGGAGGCGCCTCGGGGTCCACCCGGACACCGTGCGGGGATGGCTGCGTCGCTTCGCGCTGCGGGCCGAGGGGTGGCGGGCGCACTGCTGGGCATGGGCGCACGCACTCGACGCCTCGCTCGGGCCGATCGCGCCGGCGGGATCGGTCTTCGCCGACGCCGTCTCGGCGATCGGCCTCGCCGTCGCCGCAGCGACGCGGCGCTTCGGTCCGCGCCCTGGGTGGGGGTGGGCGGCGGTGATCACCGCAGGGCGACTCCTTGCCAACACGAGCACCCTCTCGATCGCACCCTGGACCTCGGGCACCCTCTCTCGCAGGCCAGATCGGCCGACAAAGGAGGAGCCATGACCGACCACGCGACCGACATCGCGTTGTTCCGCTACAGCCTCGTGCGGGCACTGCTTGACGAGTCGCTCACCAAGGCCGAGCGCGGCCGGATGGTGCGCGCCCTTTCAGAGGCCAGCCACGCCGGCCCCGACGGCACCGAGGTGCGCGTCTCTCGCCCGACGCTCGACCGCTGGGTGCGGATGCTGCGCAAGGGCGGCTTCGAGGCGCTCAAGCCCGAGGCCCGCCACGCCAACCCCCGCACCCCCAAAGAGACCCTCGAGCTTGCCGAGCGGCTGCGACGGGAGCGCCCCGAGCGCACCGCGGCGCACATCTGCGAGCTCATAAGGACCGTCTCGGGCTGGGCTCCGGATGAGCGGACCATCCAGCGCCACTTCGTGCGCACCGGCCTCTCGCGGCGCGAGACCCGGCCAAAGGTCGCCTTCGGCCGCTTCGAGGCCGAGCGGCCGAACGAGCTGTGGACCGGAGACGCCCTTCACGGTCCGGCGATCGGGGGCAGAAAGACCTACCTGTTTGCCTTCATCGACGACTACAGCCGCGCCTTGACCGGTTACCGCTTCGGCTACGCGGAGGACACGGTCCGCTTGGAGGCCGCACTGCGCCGAGGGATCGAGCGGCGCGGCGTCCCCGAAACGGCCTATTTGGACAACGGATCGGCGATGATCTCCCGCCAGCTGCTGCGAGCGCTCGCGGTGCTCGGGACCAAGCTGACCCACAGCGCGCCCGGGCGCCCCGAAGGCCGCGGAAAGATCGAACGGGTGTTCGGCACGGTCCGGAGCCAGTTCCTCGTCGAGGTCACAGCCGCGACGGTGAGCACCCTCGCCGAGCTGAACGAACGCTTCGACGCCTGGGTCGAGTCGATCTATCACCGCCGCGTCCACTCCGAGACCAAAGAGGCGCCGATCGAACGGTTCTTGGCGGGCGGGCCGCCAAAGCTCCCCTCGGCGGAGCTGCTCGCCGAGGCATTTCTCTGGGCAGAGCAGCGCATCGTCGCGAAGACCGGGACGGTGAACTTGTTCGGCAACCGCTACGAGGTCGACCCCGCGCTCGTTGGTCGTCGCATCGAGCTCGTCTTCGATGCGTTCGACCTCAGCCGCGTCGAGGTTCGCTTCGAAGGACGATCGATGGGCGAGGCGGTGGCGCACGTGACGCGGCGCCACAGCCATCCCCGGGCGCTCGAGGACCCGACGCCGCCGGCCGAGCCGAGCGGGATCGACTACCTCGGCCTCGTCACGGCTCGCCACCGCGAGGCGCTCGAGGAGCGGATCGCCTACCTCGAGCTCCCTGAGGGGGCGTTCGTCGACGCTGAGCAGGTCGTCGTCGAAGGTCCGGCCACCTGGGACCTCGCGAACGACCAGCCGATCGAGGACAACGCGATCGAAGAGGAGGGACGATGAGCATCGAGCTGCTTCGCGCCCACTACGGCTTTTCGAAGATGCCCTTCTCCAAGGACATCGCCCCAGGGTCGCTCCATCAAAGCGCCGGTCACCAAGAGGCGGTCGCGCGCATCGGCTTTCTCATCGCGGAGTCGGCCGCCGGAGTGCTCACCGGCGAGGTCGGCGCGGGCAAGACCGTGGCGCTGCGGGCCGCGCTCTTCGGCCTCGACGCGAGCCGCCACAGCGTCATCTACCTCGCCAACCACACCGTCGGGGTCCGAGGCCTGCACGGCGCGATCGTCACCGCCCTCGGCGGCGTCCCCCGGTTCCACGCGGCGGCGCTCGTGCCCCAAGCTGAGGAGCTGCTCGCGGCGGAGTCCACCGAACGGGGAAAGCGCGTCGTGGTCGTCTTGGACGAAGCACATCTGTGCTCACCCGAGCAGCTCGAGGCGGTCCGCCTCTTGATGAACGCGGAGCTCGACTCCGTCGCGCCGTTCAGCCTCGTGCTGTGTGGCCAGCCGGCATTGAGAAGGAGGATCCGCCTCGGCGCGTTCGCCGCGCTCGACCAGAGGATCGCGCTCCGATTCCACCTCCAGGGAATGACGGCGACCGAGACCGGCACCTACGTCTCGCACCACCTCGGCCTTGCAGGCAGATCGGACCGGCTCTTCTCCGACGACGCGATCGCGCTCGTCCACCAGGTGAGCCGAGGGCTGCCGCGCGCGGTGAACAATCTCGCGATCCAGTCCCTCGTCGCCGCCTACGCGACGAAAAAGGCGATCGTCGACGAGTCCTCGGCGCGCATGGCGGTTGCCGAGATCACCGCGGAGTGACACCGACAGCCTGAGGAGCAGCGACGACACGGTGAGCACGCGTGGCGACAGCTTGACCATCGGCCATGGTCACCGAGAGTGCCGCCGCCGTGCTCATCGTGTCCGTCGGGCAACATCCGGCGAGTCGACCCGGATCGCTGCGCCAGGGATCGCCACCGCACAAGACCCGATCAGGCGTCCCCTCGGCGGTCTGCTCTCCAGTACCCGGCCATGCGTCGCCGACGAGAGTCCACGTCGCTAATGTCCCGAGGCCGAAGTTCGCCGAATAACTCGTATCAGGCATCGCGAACCCCCGTGGCTGCGGCCGATACTCGCTCGCAGTACCGGGCGAGGGATGCGAGGATCTGGTCGGCAGTCTTCACCCAGACGTAGGGACGGGGGTTCTCGTTCCAAGTGGCGATCCACTCGCGGATGTCCTTTTCGAGCGCCTTGACGCTCGTGTGGGCGCCCCGCTTGATCTTCTTGGTGGTGAGCTCGCCGAACCATCTCTCCACCATGTTGAGCCACGACCCCGAGGTCGGCGTGAAGTGCAGGTGGAAGCGCGGGTGGCGCAACAGCCACCGGCGGATCTCGGGCGTCTTGTGGGTGGCGTAGTTGTCGAGGATCAAGTGCACGCTGAGCTCGGCGGGCACTTCTTCGTCGATCTGGATGAGGAACTTCTTGAACTCGGCGGCTCGGTGTTGCTGGCGCAGCGAGCCGATCACCTTGCCGCTCGCCATGTCCAAGGCGGCGAACAGGCTGGTGGTGCCGTGACGTACGTAGTCGTGGGATCTGCGCTCGGGGGTGGCCGGCATCATGGGCAGGATCGGCTGGAAGCGGTTGAGCGCCTGGATCTGGGACTTCTCGTCGACGCAGAGCACGACCGCGCGTTCGGGAGGATCGAGGTAGAGCCCCACGATGTCTCGGACCTTTTCCACGAAGAACGGGTCGGTGGAGAGCTTGAAGGACTCCGAGCGATGCGGCTGGAGCCCGAAGGCCCGCCAGATCCGGCCGATGGTGGTCTGGCTCATGCCCACCTGGGTGGCCATCGAACGAGTCGACCAGTGGGTGGCGTCCTTGGGCTTTTCCTCCAGCGTCTTTACGATCACGGCTTCGACCTGGTCGTCGGTGATCTTCCTCGGAGCGCCGGGACGCGGATCGTCACTGAGGCCGTCGAGGCGGTGCTCGACGAAGCGCCGGCGCCATTTGCCGACCATTGCCTCGCTCACCCCGAGTTTGGCTGCGACATCGCGGTTGGTCGCGCCGCCCTTGGCGCAGCACATCACGATCCGCGCACGCATCGCCATCGCCTGCGCGCTCTTGCGCCGGTTGGCCAGGCGTTCGAGCGCCAAGCGTTCCTCGAGGCTCAGCACCAGCTCGGTCTTCGGGCGTCCTCCGTGTCCCATCGTTCCTCCCATCGTGGCTGACAATGGGGAAGAACGCGCTCGGCAACAGAAAATTCCTGGTTTCGACAGATTTCTAGCCAACTTCGGCCTCAGGACACTAGAAGCGCGCAAGGAGGAGGCGGCAGTCGGAGATGGCCGCTTGCACTTCCTGCATGAGCACTGGCTCGCCCTCAGCGGTGCCGAATCCGACGGCGGCTTTGAGTTGCAGGTCCATGTCCGGCTTCGTGCCGTCGGGTAGGTGGATGCGCCCATCGGTTTGGTCGATGCCATGCAGCCAGCTGAGATTGAGGCGGGCCAACTCCGCGCCTTCCTCGAGAATTGGTGGCAAGTCAGGAATACGAACGTGCGAGACGGTTGCGGGCACGACCCAGCTTGGGTTGGCGATCGACGGTCGTCCCTGCAGGTTGATCCGGAGCGCTGGAATCACGCGGTGCTTGTCCGTGTTCGAAAGGTCCCTGACAGCGGCCAACGAACGGAAGCCGGAGCGCTTGTACGGCTGGGCTGCCTCGATCGTCGTCACGTGTGCCGCATCAACCGATTCCAGCCGGTGCCGGTCGTTGACCTCCTTGCTCCAGCGGTCCGGATCGTCACAGATGGGGAACTGGTGATTGGTTGCTACACGGGCGCCCGCCTCGACGACTAGCACGGCGACCAGCTGGTCAAGGGAACTCCGAACATCGTGGACAACTTCACCTAACCGGATGCCCCAGTCCAACCGGGGAAGGGTGTGGGGTCGAGCGACCAAAACCGAGTACGAGTGGTCTTCGTTGGGTCGCAGAATCAATTCGAATTGCTGGAACTCGGGGTGAGCCCGGATCTCCTCGTACAAGCCCTTGAAGATCTCCTCGGCGCGGTCAAGCTTCGCTACGCAGCCATCGAGCTCTGGACGCACCGGCGGACGACTGGTTGTCGACATCGGCCTGCAAGGTTACGTCCCTAGGCACAGGCAGCGGCGTTCCGTGCCTACAGAACAGTCCGGGCAGGTGCTACGCGGCGAGTGGCGGGAGCACCTCGCCGAGCTGCCACAGTCCGTCGGTACCGGCGGAGGCGTACCTCGCGGGCACAGAGAGCGTTTTGACGATTGGTACCTCGCCCCGAGATGGCCATTTGGGGAAGGTCTGCCAGCTCGAAGAACGGCTCCTCGGGTGCGCCGGCTCGTCGCCCCGTGCGACGTCGAAAGGGTCGCCATACCAACGTGAGGTGCGCCGACCGCCTGCTTGCCACTGGACGCGCCTTCAGTCAGCACAACGCCCACAAGCGGTCGGTCCTCGTCCGGTGCGCTCGACGCACCATCTCTCGAGCTCGGCCCTGGTGCTCGCACAGGCCTTCGCATACGCGGAGGTCCAGGAGCCTCCGTTGGACGGAGTGCCGGAGATGGTCGAGCAGCCCGCCCGGTGAAAAACGACGTAGCGCGCCTTCGGCTCGCGCTCGCAGTTGACCACGAAGCCGGAGGGGTTGGCACGCAGCCAGGCCACGTAGCCGGCGTCGTCCTCGAAGAACCAGGCAACCATGGCCGCGAATTGTAGATCTGGCGAGTCGTTGCGGCCTTAGAAGACGTGGACGTCGACGCCCAGGGCGCCGAACTCCTGTTGGTTGGCAAGGATCTCGAGGTAGTTCCGCTGAGTGAGCCCCAGGCGGGTGTCGGTATCTCTGTGGCGCTTCCCGAGCCGGGCGCAGACCTCGGCGATCCTCGGCGCGGAGAAGACGAGGAGCGCTCTCACATCGAGCGCCTCATAGACGACGAGAGCGAAGCGGTCGCACCCGCCAGAGAAGTCGATCAGCGGCTCGTTGACCCAGGTGCCTGCTGGGTTCGCGACATAGCGAACCTGGACCGTGTTGCCGTCAGGGTCGACGAGGTCCCAGCCCTTCTGCACCCGGCTCGTGGCCATGGTGCCGCCGAGCTCGGCGCAGGCGATCAGCTCGGCGAACTCGGCGAGCGGATCGCGGTTGGACGCCGCGATCCCGAGCGCGCCCAGGAAGACCTGACGCGCCGCCCTGTACAGGCGGAGGGCGCCGAGAAGACGCTCGGTCTCGGCGAGAGGCGCGGCCGGAGTCGGATCCACGGACTCCGGCACGAACGGGATCATCCGGTTCCACGGCGGCCGCCATGACGAGATGAGGTCGGCCTCGAGGGCCCTTGCCGCTGTCGGCGTAGGCGTCTCGCGCCACCACCACTCGACCCGAGAACCGCCTCGCAATGCGGAGTTCACCAGTACGTTGACGCGCACCCGAGGGCTCGAAGTCTGCATTAGCGCCGATTTCCACGACAGGGAATTGACCACAACTTCGTCGGGTGGCCGGGCTGGCGTCGGGGAGCTGAACCGACTGATGTGAGCGTGCTAAGGGGGA
>JAJYPY010000132.1 GCA_021794995.1 Actinomycetes bacterium
GGCCACCAGCTTGACAGTCACTTTTTGCCTCCTGACCGTGCCGATTGTCGGCACGAACGAGCGTAGCCCGAGCGTCTCCGGGCGCCGGGACATCTCTGTGTCCTCCTGTCGGACCGTGGAGTACCGAAACGTCGTACGTGTGGAATGCAGTTCCCGTGCCCTCGAGGTGCGCGCGCGGTGACCACGCCCGCCCACGAGCGGTCTGGGCGACGGTCGCTGCCAGCGCCGCAGAGGGATTAGGGTGATGCTCGGATCGGCGTGCCCGAGGCAGGCACCGACCGTCACGACGTCGTAGCCGACGGCAATGGCTTGCGTCGCGGAGAAATGGTGGAGGGCGTGCAGCTGCGTCGGACCTTCGCCTTCTGGACCGTCCGGATCGTGACCTTGGTCCACACGTCCGATCGGTGCGGCTCGGCAACGACCGGTGCTGTCGTAGGACGTCGGGGGCGAAGCGGTCGGGCCCGATCCGGCGCACCGGGTGGGTCGTTCTCGCCTTCTCGGCCCAGCCGCGCCGCCAGTGTCATCGGCCGAGCGGGCGATGGTCCGCGTGTCTGCTTGATGCCAGTCGAGGTCGTGCCACTGCAGAGCGCACAGCTCGCCGCGCCGGGCACCGGTAAGCCCAGCCAGGAGCAACATGGCGGCGAGTGCCGGTTTGACCTTTTCGGCCTCGACCACGTTGGCACGCGCCGCACCGTCGCTGCCTTGTCGCCCTTGGCGGTGAGCTTGGCGTCGAGACGGTCGAGGTCTCCGGCGGTGAGGTCGGAGAGTCGCACCTCGCCGAGCTCCCGCGTTCTCACGTTCTCCACGATGCTGCGGTACGGCCGCAACGCGGTCGACGATCGGCCGATCGAGTCGCAGCGCGCCAACCAACGGTCGATGGGACCGGCGACCGTCTCGGTCCCGGTCGTCGTATTGCCCTTCGCGACCTTCGCCGCCATCTTCGCCCGCTCACGTTCGGCGAGCGCGGTGTCATCTCCTGGGCGCGCCTACCCCTCTGTCGCGTCAAGCCGCACGTACGTCGTGCCGGACTTCGGTTCACCTGCTGCCGTGACCAGGTGGGCCGCCCGGGTCTCGATCCCGGCACCTTGGGATTAAAAGTCCCCTGCTCTTCCCGATGAGCTAGCGGCCCGGGGCTGGATGAGAACGTACAAGAAAACGCGCAAGACTCCGGCGGCTACGGTTCCGCTGTGGGTCTGCCTGCGGACCAGCACCTGATGGATTGGCTGCTCGACTCCGATCCAGCGCTGCGGTGGCAGGTGCTGGGCGACCTCACCGACGTGCCTGCGGCCGACGTGGCCGCTGAGCGCGCCCGGGTCGCCACGGAGGGCTGGGGTGCGCGGCTGCTCGCGCGCTGCGACGAGGACGGGCAGTGGGCCGGCGGTGCCTGCTTCCCGCGGGACTTCGACGGGGACTTCTCAAAGGGCCAGCCCTGGACGTCGACTCTTCCCACCCTTGTCCTGTTGCGGGAGCTCGGCGTCGATCCCGCGGTGGAGCCGGTGCGCAGGATCATCGACCTGGTTCGGCTCAACTGCAGGTGGGAGCACGCCGGCCAGGCATTCTTCGACGGCGAGGTCGAGCCGTGCATCAACGGCAGAGTGGTGGCCCTCGGTGCCTACTTCGGCGTGCCCGTCGACGGCGTCGTCGCCCGGCTGCTCGGCGAGCAACTCGCCGACGGAGGCTGGAACTGCGAGGCGGAGAACGGCTCGGTGCGCTCGTCGTTCCACACCACGATGTGCGTCCTCGACGGTCTGCTCGCCTATGAGCACGCGACCGGTGGCACGCCCGAGACGATGGCGGCGCGACGGCGTGGGGAGGAGTACCTGTTGGAGCGCCGGCTGTTCCGGCGAGGGAGCACCGGCGAGGTTGTCGACGCCGACTGGCTGCGGTTCTCCTTCCCGACGCAGTGGCACTACGACGTGCTGCGCGGCCTGGAGCACTTCCGCGCTGGCGGCAGTGAGCCAGATCCGCGCATGGCTGAAGCCATCTCCTTGGTACGCGAAAAGCGCCAGGCCGACGGCACCTGGCTGCTCGAGAACTCGCACCGTGGGGCGGTGCATTTCACCATGGAGGACGGGGACGGCCGCCCGAGTCGCTGGAACACGCTTCGGGCTCTGCGAGTGCTGTATTGGTTCTCCATGGATGGGCGGCTCGGCGGCTCCGGGCCGGAACCTCAGTCTGGGACGATGGCCGTCGGCTGATGGCGGCGCCATGGCTGCCGGGAGTGCCATGCCGGGAGTGCCATGCCGGGAGTGCCATGGTACGAATCGGCGTTGCGGGGGAACAGGTCCATCGAGGAGGTAGACCGGATGCCGACCCCCCAGCCAGAGCACATCACCCGACCGGAGTTCGCGGTCGCGGTGCGAGGGTACGACCGCACCCAGGTCGACGCGTACTTCGGGCGCGTGCTCGAGTGGCTCGCGGACGCAGAGAACCGTGCGATCGCCGCGGAGCGCGCCCGCGAGGTGCTCGCGCGGGAGGCCGTCGACCTGCGCGCGACCGTGGCCATGCTCGAGGAGCGTGCGGGCATGCCCGCTCCCAAGTCGATGAGCGCGTTCAGCGAGCGCATGAGCCAGGTGATGCAGTCCGCGATGGAAGCTGCCCAGGAGCTGCGGGCCGAGGCCGAACGCGAGGCCCGCCGGCAACGTGAGGAGGTCGCTGCAGAGACCGAACAGCTCCTGGAGCGAGCGCACACTGAGGCTGAGCGGATCGTCGAACACGCTCGTGAGGCGCAGC
Source organism: Actinomycetes bacterium (assembly GCA_021794995.1). Classification (GTDB taxonomy): domain Bacteria; phylum Actinomycetota; class Acidimicrobiia; order Acidimicrobiales; family RAAP-2; genus JAJYVT01. The sequence goes on from JAJYPY010000132.1 coordinate 2,734, forward strand.
GTGCGATGGAGGCGAGCATCGCAGAGCTGCGCGGGACGAGGAAGGAGGCCGTCGACGCGCTTGTCCAGCTCCAGCAGCGGATCGCCGAGGTGGCTGGACAGGCCGAACCTTCAGAGATCGGGCCAGCGCTCGACGGCGCCGAGGCTCCCGACGACCCCGGCGCGGGCGAGAGCGCCTCGGGCTCGGACCGTGCCGCTCCGCCCGACGGGTGGGACGCTGATGAGACGGTCATGATCGACGCGATCCAGACCGACGCGGTCGACGATCTGCCCGGAGACCCTGCCCGTCCAGAGGGCGTCTACGTCACATCAACACCGACGAGGGTGCTCCCGGTCGTCGACGCTGCAAAAGGCGCAGAAGGCACGGGAAAGCGCCGCACGGAGCGGGTGGACCGCACGGACCGCACGGAGCGGGTGGCAAGCGACAGCCGAAAGCGTCGCACCGGCTGATCCGACGCGACCACCACCTACCGCACCAGGAGCGACACCCCGGTCACGCTCGGGTCACCCCCGCGCGCAACCTCCTCCCGCGGCGTGTTCCGCGGACCACCACCCGCGACGCTCGGCGTCGGGAAAGTAGTCGCCGCTCGCCGGGTCTTGGACGTAGGCGACCGGAGCGGGCGCGCCGGCGGCGAGCTCGTCAACCGCCTCCAAGAGCGCGTCGACATCCTCCAGCGAGGTCCCGAGCCCGGCGCTCGCCCGTACGGCGCCTGGGATCTGGCGCCGGTCGCCCGCCAGGACCTGCGACCGTGCGGAGGCGATGTCGTCGGCGCCGAGCCCGAGCAGCCGGAGCAGGTAGGGATGGGCGCAGAAGCACCCGTGGCGCACACCGATGCCCCACTCCGCACTGAGCCGCGCGGCCACGAGGCTGTGGTGCATCCCTTCGACGGTGAACGCGGCGACCGCCAGCGTGTCGGTGTCGAGCGGAGGTCCGAGCAGGCGCACGCCGTCGATCGCGGCGAGGCCCCGACGCAGACGGCTGGCAAGCCGCGACTCGTGGCGGGCGATCTCGTCCCACCCGATGCCGGCGAGCTCGTCGATGGCGGCGCCCAGCGCCACCGCCCCGATCACATTGGGCGAGCCTGCTTCCTCGCGCTCGGGTGGGGCGGTCCAGAGGACTTCGTCGAGGTCGACGAGCTCGACGGCACCGCCACCGGCGAGGAAGGGCTCGCCCGAGGCAAAGGACTCCCGCGGGCCGACGAGCACGCCGGCGCCGAACGGGGCGTACATCTTGTGGCCGCTCCACGCGACGTAGTCGGGGCCGGCCGGAACGGGTCGGTGCGGGGCGAGCTGCGCGGCGTCGAGCACCACGGGGACGCCGCGCGCCTGTGCTGCGTCGCAGATCTCGCCGATGTCGGGGAGCCAGCCCGTGACGTTCGACGCGCCGGTGATGGCGAGCACCTTGGGCGCGGGGGACGACGAGAGCCCGGCGACCACGTCGTCGACGCCGAACGTGCCATCGGTGCCGCACTCGACGTACCTGCGGCGCGCGAAACGCGCCCACGGCAGCAAGTTCGCGTGGTGCTCCACGACCGTCGTGAGCACCACGTCGTCGGGCTCGAAGCGGAGCCGGAACGCCAGGTGGTTGAGCGCTTCGGTCGTGTTGCGGCAGATGACCGCCGTGTCGTCGCGCCCCGCGCCTCCGTCGCGCCCCGCGCCTCCGTCGCGCCCCGCGTGGAGGAGGGCGCGCTCCCGGGCCGCCTCGTACGCGGCGGTCGTCAGCCTCGACTTGTACCCGGCGCCGCGGTGGACGCTCGAATAGCGCGGCAGCGCGTCGGCGACCGCGGCGGCGACGCCGGCGGTCGCCGGGGTGGACGCCGCGCAGTCCAGATCGCGGTATGGGCGCTCGGCGCCGTCGAGGCACGGCACCAGCAGGCCGGCGCCGAGCAGCGGCACCAGCGCGCCGTCGCCTGCGGTGTCACTGGGGACGGCCGCAGGGGTGGCCCAGGTTCTCATGGTCACAGCCTACGGAGGCGCCGGGGGGACCCGGTGACCCGCTCCGGTCATGCCGATGCCGCAGGCACCGGGCGGGGTGACGATAGGTTGGCGCGCGCATGGAGCCGTCCCGCAGCCCCGAGCCTCCGGCGCAGCCGGATCCCGATCCCGATCCCGCCGGTCTTGCCCTCGCCCGGGCGGTGGCCGTCGAGGAGTACCGCTCGAGGCTGGAGTCGGCGGGGAGGGTGCTCGACGGTGTCGACCGGGCGCTCTCCGCGCTCGCCGACGGCACCTACGGCACTTGCGCCGCGTGCGGCGCGCCGATCGACGACATGGTCCTGGCTCAGGACCCGACGGCCCTGCACTGCGCCGGCCACGGGCCGCGGGGCTAGCCCTTCTTCGTCTCCCAGAAGATCTTTGTGATCTCGGCGATCTCGTCGAGCAACCGCTGGCCGACGGCCACGTCCGTCGTCTTCTTCGACTCGCCCGCGGACTTGGTCGCCTTCCAGAAGAGCTCGTGGAGCTGGGGATGCTTCTCGAGGTGCTCGGGCTTGAAGTAGTCCGTCCACAAGACCCACAGATGGTGCTTCACGAGGTCGGCGCGCTCTTCTTTGATCTGGATCGCACGCTGGCGGAACTCCGCGTCATTGGACGCGTTGTGCTTCTCTTGGATCGCTTTCACCGACTCGGCTTCGATGCGGGCCTGCGCCGGGTCGTAGACGCCGCACGGCAGGTCGCAGTGGGCGTGGACGGTCGTGGGTGGCCGCACTCGGTCGGCGGCCGTCAGCACTCGGTCGAGCATGCGCATGTGGGCTCCTTCGCGGTTCCGGCAGGGGGACGCCGGGTCGTGCACAGTGGGGGAATGTCCGCCCGTTCCAGACTATCGAGCTGCGCCTGGGACCGGCACAGGCAACCCCGCCGCCCCGGGCACCGCCTCCCCGGGCACCGCCTCCCCGGGTGCCGCCTGGTGCTCCCGCCCGGCGGGGTTGGCAGGACCTGGTGGGCCGCGGCCGGTGTCCTCCTGGTCGGCGCGGCGGCACTGGTCCTGCGCGCAGGTCTTCGACGCGTGGCCGTGGAGGGCACGAGCATGACCCCCGCGCTCGTCCCGGGCGACCGTCTCGTCGTCGCGCGCCTTCCCGGGCGGTGGCCCGTCCGGCCGGGGGACCTGGTCGCGGCGCGCGACCCGAGAGATCCCGGCCGCCTCATCGTCAAACGCGTCGCCGCCGTCGACGGGAGACGGGTTCGGCTGGCCGGCGACAACCCGCAGGCGAGCACCGACAGCAGGACGTTCGGGCCGGTCGACCGCAGGGCCGTTTGGGGCCGGGTGTGGTACCGCTATGCCCCGCCGGACAGGACCGGCCGTCCTTGAAGCTCGAGCCGCGCCGCACGATCGGCGTGATGGTCCTCTGCGATGGCCGCCTCGGTCGCGGCGGTGAGCTCGGGGCCGCCCACGGTGCCGAGCTCGGTCAGGAGCCGCTCGACAGCCCGCTCCCAGCGCACGTAGTAGGGCCGGGGCGGCTGGCCGGCGCGCTCGGCCGCGTCGTCGTCGGCCGTCTCTTCGACGAGGAGCGCACGGAACGCGCCCCACTCGAAGAGGCCCCGCTCGGCCATGGCCACCGTCACTGCGAAGATCCGGCCCTCCCACGGCGCCTCGAAGATCAGTTCGCCGTTACGCCGGGGCGGGGCGACCTCGTCGTCGGGGGTGAGCCCGGCGTACGACGTCATGGGACGGCGAGGGGCGAGGCGACCGTCGCCACCCCCACCATCGAGTCACGGGTGACCAGTGCCACCAGCTCCTCTTCGTCGAGCCGCTCGGTCCCCGCCGGGCGCTCGGGGAGGACCATGTAGCGCGTCTCGGCGGTGCTGTCCCAGACGACGACCTCCTTGTCGTCGGCGATCTCCAGGCCGAATTCGGCCAGCACCGCGCGGGGCTCGATCACCATCCTCGCCCGGTACTCGGACGACTTGTACCACGAGGGTGGGAGGCCCAGTACCGACCATGGGTAGCACGAGCACAGCGTGCAGACCACCACGTTGTGGACGGCCGGGGTGTTCTCCACCACGACCAGATGTTCGCCGCAACTACTCGCGTTGGCCAAGCTTGGCCACGGGTACCTCACCGGCCAAGCCCACCGAGACATCCAACGCAAGTGGTCCATCCGAGGTGACGTGTGCGGCACCTGCGGACGCCGGCGTCGCAG
>JAJYPY010000133.1 GCA_021794995.1 Actinomycetes bacterium
AGGCACGAGGTGGGCGCAGCCCTCGGCGCCGCGGGCGTGGCGGTGGTCGAGCTCCGCGCGGCGGTCGTCTTCGGCTCGGGCAGCATCTCCTTCGAGATGCTCCGGACCCTGACGGAGCGGCTGCCGGCCATGGTCTGCCCACGGTGGGTCCGCACCCGGATCCAGCCCATCGCGCTCGTCGACCTGCTCGACTACCTGGAGCAGTCGCTCCACGCCGCCCCCGGCATCTACGAGATCGGCGGCGCGGACGTCACGACCTACCGCGAGATGATCTGCGCCTACGCCCGCGTGCGCGGGCTCCGTCCCTGTCGCATCATCGACATCCCCTGGCTCACGCCCCACCTCTCGTCGTACTGGGTCGACCTCGTGACGCCGGTCGACCGCTCGATCAGCCAAGCGCTGATCGAGAGCCTCGTCACCGAGGTGGTGGTGCGCGACCCAGAGCCGGCCAGGCGGGCGTTCTCGGTCACGCCCATGGGGGTCGACCGCGCGCTCGCCGCCGCGCTCGACGATCAGGACGACGCGATCGCCCACTCGCTGTGCACACGCCCGTGCGGCCTGCGCGATGGCGTCTACGCACTCGTGGTCGACGTCGACGTCCCCCCGGGCGCCACAGAGGCGGTCGTGCGCGACTTGTGGGCGATCGGCGGGCGGTTCGGGTGGTATGGCGCGGTCCCCGGGTGGATCGCCCGCCTCGCGCTCGGGCGCCTCGTCGGCGAGCGCCTGCGACGGCGGCGGCCCGAAGCCGTGGTCCCCGGCGCGCTCGTCGACTGGTGGCGCGTCGCCGTCGCCGGGTCCGACGAGCTGGTGCTGCGCAGCGTCGGATGGTTCCCCGGCGATGCGTGGCTCGGGTACCGCGTCCGGCACGGCGTCCTCCGCCTGGTCGCCGCGTTCCGCCCCCGCGGCATCCCGGGCCTGTGTTACTGGACGCTCCTCATCCCCGTGCACCGCGCGGCGTTCGAGCGGATGGCCCGCCGCCGCGTCACGCCGGCGTCACCGCACGACGCCCGCCGGGGCGGCGCCGGGCTCAGGCGGCGGCGTTCAGCTCTGTGAGGACGTCGTTTCCGACCGCGAGCGGCCCCCCGAAGAGCGTGCCCGCGACGAGCTTTGTGGCGTACGAGGAGAGGTAACTGGCGACCGCCGGGGGCAACGGGCCCGTCGAGGGGACGAGGAGCATCGGCGCGCGGGCCCCGCCGAGCACCGGGCCGCCGGAGAGGGCGTCGGAGAAGCTCGCGCTCGTCGCGGCGCCGAAGCTCTCGGGCACCGGGAAGAAGGTGCGGGCGACGGCGGCCGACGTGTCGTAGAGGTTCGCGCCGTAGATGGCGGTCGCGCCCGGGTCGGCCCCTGCGGCCGCCAGCGGGCCGCCGATGGCGTAGCGCGTGTCGGAGGGGTGGGCGGACAGGTAGGCGGCCGTCTCGGGCGCCTGCGTCGCGCCGTCGGTGAGCAGGATCGCCCCGTGTGTCGCGATGGCGGCCGGGACCGCCGAGAGGGCGTCGTAGAAGCTCAGACCGGTCGTCTCGAAGACGGTCGAGGGGTTCCCCATCTGCTCGGCGATGTCGACCGCCGTGGCGTACTCGTTCGCCCCCGCGATGCGCGTGGTCTTGTACCCGAGGCTCTGGAGCTGGGTGTCGATCGACGGACTGAGGGCGAGATCACCGCCCAGGATGTAGACGGTCGACCCGGTCGGTAAGACCCGCTGGATCTCGGCCTGGACCCGGGGATCGAGACTCGAGGAGATCGACGCGCCCGGGGTGATGAGGAGCGGCCCACCGAGCTGCGCGGCGAGCGGGCCGCCCGCGAGCGCGTCGGAGAAGAAGTCCGAGCGGGCGAGCACCACCGCCTTGGCCGAGCCGGGAGCCGGGAAGCTCGCCTGCGAGACGGCGATCGCGGTCGCGATGGCGTCCGAGCCGTAGACCCGCGAGACCTTCGGACCGCACACGACGTCGCCGTCGGTCGCGCCGTCCGGGAACTGCGCAAGGGCGACCGGCCCGTTCGTGAACGACGGCCCCGCACAGGTGGCCTCCGCCCCGGCGGCTGTCGCCGCACCGGGGATCCAGGTCTCTAGGCTCGAGAGCGACCCGACGGAGGCCGACGGCGCCCCCGTGATCACGCCCCACTGGTAACTGGTCGAGTACACCCCGACCGAGGGGGCGCCCGCCGCCTTGAGGCCGGCCACGATCCCCTGGAGGGCGGCCACGTTCATCGCCTGCCCAGCCGTCCCTGTCTGCCAGGTGTTGACCGTCTCGACGTCCAGCCACCACGGGTAGTCGCTCGGCGAGTTGGGCACGGTCACCGGTGGTCCGAGCGCGTTCAGGGCGTTGGCCGCCGAGATCATCCATGTCACGTCCTGGATCGCGCGCTGGTCCCCGTACTCCCAGGCGCACGCGTTCGAGTTCTGCCCCACGGTCGCTGTGCCCGAGTTCGTCGTAACGGTGGTGGTCGTGCACGGGCCGTAGGGGGTTGTGCCGTAGGTCGGCCAGTCCGCGATCGCTGTGCCTGTGTACACGTTGCCCGGGTCGCCCGTGTTCACGTAGAGCGACGCCTTGGGCTGTGGCCGGATCCCCGACGATGTGGCCACGGCCCAGTACAGCTCGCTCTTCGTGTACGAGGGGTTCGGCCCGAGGCAGGGGTTCTGGTCGCTCGCCACACCGCCGTCCACCCCAATGACGGCGAAGGCGGGCGTCGACGGCCAGGTCGCCGCGCAGTTGGGGTACGAGACGTCGTTCCCCGTGACCGAGATGGTCGCCCCGCTCACGCCGGCCGGCACGACGACAAGGGTGGTGGCGAGCGCGAGGACCGCCAGCGCCCCGCACCAGACTGCTCGAACACGTCCACCGTGACCCATGGTGCGTCCCCCCCGCTCTGACCGTGACTGCGACACGGTGCGCCACGCTACCGCACGACGCATGCGGGGCGGCGATGCCGCCGAGCGGGATGCGGCCGGAGCGCGCTGTCGATGACCCATTGCATCGCGCCCCCCGACGTGCGAGCATCCGCGCCGACCGGCGGTGGACCGAGGAGCCGGCGGTCAGGGAGGTGGGCGTCATGCGCAGCGTTCGGTGGTCGTCGTTGTTCGTCGCGGGCGCGCTGTGCGTCCCGGGTGCGGCGATCGGGCTGCTGGCGGTGCCCCAGGCCGGTGCCGCGGGCTCCGTCGCCTCGGGCCATCACGACGGGGCAGCCGGCGGCCGCGCCCCCGGCACGTCCGGAGGGCGCCGGATGTCCACGCCCACGCTGCACGCCCCGGCGTACACAACGGCCACAGGAGAGCCCGTCGTCGGGACATACGGGTTCGCCGGGACCGCCGAGATCGGCACCGATGTGACGTCGCTCGGGGGGACCTGGACGGTCCCGACCGTCACCGCGGCGAGCAGCGAGACGGTGGCGCTCACAGGGATCGACGCCGCGCAGGGAGCGACAACGGCCCTCGCGCTCGGCACGAGCGAGTCGACGACAGCCGGAGCGGTCCGCGAGCGCGCCTTCTACGAGCTCTCCCCGGCGACAGAGGTCTATCTCACAACAGCTGCCACGCCAGGGGGCGCCGCCTCCGACACCGTGGCACCGGGTGACGTGGTGCAGGCCTCGGTCTCGAGCGCCGGGACCACACGCTGGACCATCACCATCCACGACACGACCGCCGGCTGGACCTTCACCACGACGGTCGACTACGCCATGACCGCGAATTCGGTGGCGTGGGGCACGGCGCGCACATACGTGAACACAGGCGGCACGCTGACGGCGCTCCCCCTCGCCGACTACGGCTCGACGACCTTCTCCCACCTCACGATGGCAGAGGGAGGCGGCACCCCGGCCCCTGCACCCATGGCGACAGCGACCGCCGTCTACATGTTCGACACAGCGGGCAACGTGGCGACCGTCGCCACCACAGTCATCTCCGCCGCCACAGAGAGCTTCACCGACCGCTACGTGGCCGTCCCCGCCCGCATCTTCGGCACAACGGCAGACGGCACGGCCGCCCAGGAGCTCGAGCACCAGTTCCCCGCCGGGCACTGCCCAGGCACGACAGGGACACGTGCCGTCGTGCTGGCGACCGACAAGACCTACGCGGACGCGCTGGCGAGCGCGTACCTCGCGAGCAGCCTCGGGACCGGGACGCTCCTCACCTCCCCGACGTCGCTCTCACAGACAACCCTCGACGCCTTGAAGATGGAGGGCATCACGAAGATCGACATCGTCGGCGGCCCGCTCGCCATCACGACAGGGGTCGCCGACCAGCTGAAATCGACGCCCGCCTACGCCTGCGGCGGCGCGAACACCCTCGGCAAGAACCTGACAGTGCAGCGGATCTTCGGCCCGACTGCCTACGACACCGCGCGCGACATCGCGACCACGCCGAGCAAGACAGACGTCGGCAGCGTCGACCTCGCGGGCGCCTACGGCTACCAGAACGCCCAGCACGGTCTCGGCCTCTACAACCAGACCTCGGGCACCGCCTCCAGCGCAGCCGCAAGCACGACACCGATGCCGACGGCGGTGCTCGCCACCGGCAAGACGTTCCAGGACGCCGAGTCGGCGAGCACCCTCGCCTACGCGCAGCACCTGCCGATCCTGCTCACGACATCCTCGACGCTCTCCCCCCAGGTGACGACAGCGATCTCGAAGCTCGGGATCGCGCAGGTGATCGTGATGGGCGGCCCGCTCGCGGTCTCCGACACAGTGGTGCGCGCGCTCGTGGCGGACAACGTCTCGGTGCTGCGGATCGCCGGGTCCGACGCCACGCAGACCGCCACCGAGCTCGCGACGTGCGAGCTCGGCCCTGCCACAGGGCACGTCGGCCTCAACTGGCCGGCGACCGGTGGCGTGACGGTGGCACGGGGCAACGGCTTCACCGACGGGCTCGCCGGGGCGGTCGTCGCGGCGGACGGACCGGGCAGCGCGTCACCCGAGCCTCTCCTCCTCACCGAGTCCCCGACGACCCCGGGGACAAACCTCCTCGGCTTCCTCGCGGAGGCCGGGACATCGGGCATCGACGGCAAGAAGATGACACACCTCACGATCCTCGGGGGCCTCTACGCCATCAGCCAGCAAGCGGCCAACCAGATGGCGGTCGCCCTGGCCTTCTGACACGAGCGGCGCGGCGCCTGCCGCGCGCCGCACGCGAAGCTCGCTCAGCAGGGCCTCGGGTCGAACGGCGGCGTTGTGCGGTTCGTGACGATCGACCCGCCGCCCGCCGGCGGCGCGCTCGCGGCGCTTGCGCTCGGTGGCGGCCCCGGGGCGCCCGTCGGGGGTGGGGCGCCCACCGCGGCCTCCCACGACGCGATCGTCGCGCGGTCGAGGCTCGGGACCGGCATGAGCACGTCGCCGTACACGCCGTATGTGTTCACGATCTGGGTGGGGAGCGTGAACGTGGTGAGGCTGGAGCCACCGAGGCTGCGGAACGCCTCTGCCATCTGGAGCAGCGTGGAGGTGCCCAGCCCCTTGTCGACGGTGAGGTCGTGCACCACCGCGGACACGAAGCTGTTCAGCCGCAGCGGGTCGCCCAGGATGCTCGCCTTCACGCGCTGGAGCACCGCGCGCAAGAACGCGTCCTGGCGCTTGATGCGCCCGAAGTCACCGGTCGGTGTCTGCTGCCACGAACCGTTCTCGTCGTAGGTGTAGAACCGGCTGCGCACGAGGGCGAGGGCCTGGGTCCCGTCGAGCGTCTGGCAGCCGGCCGTCGGCACCGACAGCCCCGACATCTTGTCGTAGGCGGGGACCGGGAAGTCGAGCTGCACCCCGCCCAGCGCGTTGACCACGTTCACCACGCCCGAGAAGCCGACCTGGACGTAGTGGTTGATCGGAATGCCGAGGTCGTGCTCGACGGTCGCCACCATCGCCTGCGGGCCGCCGCCGAGGGCGTCGCTGATCTTGTTCGGCCCACCCATGCCGACGACTGTCGCGAAATAGTCGTAGGGGATGTCGAGGAGCGCCACCCGCTGCGTGCTCGGGTCCACTCGTGCCACGACCATGGTGTCCGCTCGACGGCCCCCGTTCAGGTGGTCCGACCCGACCAGCAGCACGTTGAACGGCCCGCCGGTCGAGCGCGCGAGCGCGGGGACCGCGACGCGCGGGATCTGCCCGACGCGATACATGAGATAGGCGTACGCGCCGCCCGCCCCGACAAGGGCGAGCACGACCAGGACGCAGAGGCTCACGACCAGCCGCTTCGGCCAGCGCCGGCGGCGCGACGCGCGCCGGCTCACGCCATACGTCGCCGATGTCGCGCCGGGAGGTGGAGCACCGCGCGCCATCGCGCCAAATTACCGGCGCCTGCTGCGCGTCGGCGCGCGCCTCACGACATCGTGCAACTCCCGCGACACGCGTGCTGCGTCCGACGGCGGCGGATCAGTCACGCTCGCGGCCCGCGTGCGCCCGGCGCCTGACGGCGCAACGAGCCGCACGCCTGCCCGCGGCGTACCCACCCCTCAGCGCCAGAGAACCGGGGTCGACGAGCATGTCGACCTCACCGCTACTGTCGCGACAGCGCGCCGCCGATCGGCGCGGCGTTTCCCCGTGGCGGGACGCCGGCAGCACGTCACCTGGTCATGGCACAGGGCAGCGGATCGCCTCGGCCGTGGCTGCACAGATCGCGTCCAGGGTCGCCGTCGTCGCCCGGCCCACTCGTCGCACAAAGCGCGTCCGGGGAACCAGCTGGAGGTTGTCCAGATTGACGACGGAGGGCGTGCGGACGCCGTCGGCCTCGGTCAGGTGGACCTCGGTGTGCAGACCGCGCACGGTCGAGGTGACCGGCCCGACGATCACCGAGTGCAGCACCCGTCCCATCGGATCCCGGGTAAGCACCACGACCGGACGGCGCTTGTCGAGCTCGGCCAGCCAGATCTCGCCTCGT
>JAJYPY010000019.1 GCA_021794995.1 Actinomycetes bacterium
GGCGCCGCCTGCGCATGGCGCTGGGCGTGCTCTGCCTCATCGTCGTCGTGGCCGGCGCCTGGTACGCGCTCCACTCCCGCCTGTTCTCCGCGCGGGTGGTGACCGTGGTCGGGGCGGTGCACACCCCTGTTGCCCAGATCGAGCGGGCGGCAGGCTTGGAGAACCAGCCGCCGCTCCTTGACGTGGGTGCAGGCGCCGTCGCGGGGATCGAGCGACTCCCGTGGATCGCACATGCCACGGTCTCGAGGGAGTGGCCCGACGGCGTGCGGATCACCGTGGTCGAGCGCACCGTCGCGGCGGCGGTGCCAGAGGTCCCGGCAACCGCCGGCTGGGCGCTCGTCGACCGCAGCGGGCGGGTCCTGGCGGTCTCGCCCGCTCCGCCGCCCGGCGTCGTGAGGCTCTCGGGGACGGCTCCGCCGGGGTCGCCCGGCTCCACGGTGCGTCAGAGCAGGGCGGCGCTCGACGTCGCCCGGACGCTGCCCAAGGCGTTCGTCGCGCAGGTGCGCAGCGTCGGCGAAGACCCCCGGGGCGACGTCACCCTCCAGTTGACGTCGTCGCTCACCGTCTACCTCGGGTCGACCAGCGATCTGCGCCGGAAGTACGAAGACGTCGCCGCCATCCTCTCGGGAGCGCAGCTCGCGTCGGGCGAGGTCATCGACGTCTCGGCGCCGAGCACGCCCGTGGTCAAGCCTTGACCTGCTCGGCACCGGCAGGTGCGCCCCGGCGTCCCGCAGCGAGCTTGTGCGGTCCGCTTGACCGAGCCTGGTCGCTCACTTAGGGTGTCGGCGGGTTACGCCGAAGTGGCGTCGACCTCCGCGTCAGGTTGAGATGCGGTCGCGGAGATGCAGGAGCCCGCTCCTTTGCCGGCGCGTTGCGGGGGCCGCGAGGGCAGCGCGACCGGGCCGGCGGTCGCGACAGCATCGAGGGAGCACATGACCGTTCCGTCACAGAGTAACTACCTCGCACTGATCAAAGTGGTGGGCGTGGGGGGTGGCGGCGTGAACGCCGTGAACCGCATGATCGATGCCGGGCTGAAGCACGTCGAGTTCATCGCGGCGAACACCGACGCCCAGGCGCTGCTCATGAGCGACGCGGACCTAAAGCTCGACATCGGGCGCCAGCTGACCAAGGGGCTCGGTGCAGGCAGCGACCCCGAAGTGGGGCGCCAGGCGGCCGAGGAGCACCGGGGCGAGATCGAAGAGGCGCTCCAGGGCGCGGACATGGTGTTCATCACCGCCGGCAAAGGAGGCGGCACCGGCACCGGCGCGGCGCCGGTCGTGGCCGAGATCGCCAAGGGGCTCGGCGCGCTGACCATCGGCGTGGTCACGAGGCCGTTCACCTTCGAAGGACGACGGCGGGCGATGCAGGCGGAAAAGGGCATCCAGACGCTCAAGGACAAGGTCGACACCCTCATCGTCATCCCGAACGACCGCCTCCTCACGGTGTCCACGGAAAAGACGTCGATGATGAACGCCTTCAAGATGGCCGACGAAGTGCTCCTCCAGGGCGTGCGCGGCATCACCGACCTCATTACGGTGCCGGGCCTCATCAACACCGACTTCGCCGACGTGAAGATGATCATGTTGAATGCCGGCACCGCGATCATGGGCATCGGAGGCGCGAGCGGCGAGGGGCGCGCGGTCAACGCGGCACGCGCCGCGATCACGAGCCCGTTGCTCGAGGCCTCGATCGAGGGGGCCCGGGGCATCTTGCTGAACATCGCGGGTGGCAGCGACCTCGGCCTGTTCGAAGTGAACGAAGCGGCCGAGATCATCCACGGGGTCGCGCATCCAGACGCGAACATCATCTTTGGTGCGGTCATCGACGACGACATGGGCGACGAGGTGCGGGTGACGGTGATCGCGGCGGGATTCGAGCGGTGGGAGGAACCCGCGCGCGGACACTCCGCCGCGTCGGAGAAGTCCCTCGGCCTCGACTCGACGGGTCCGTTGGACATCTTCGGAGAGGCGAGCGAGAACGGTGGCGTCGACCTCGGCGACGACGACGACTTCGACGTGCCGTCGTTCCTTCGCTGAGCGCAGGGCCGCGCCGCGTCACGGCGTGGCACGGCATCGCACCTCGTGGTGACCGACGCGGCCGGGACCCTCGACATCACGTCGCGGCTCACCGAGGCGCACCGCCGGATCGCCGCGGCGGGGGGAGATCCGCAGGCCCTTCGGATCGTCGCCGTCACGAAGGGCTTCGGCCCGGCCGCGGTGCAAGCCGCCCTCGCCGCCGGCATCGTCGACGTGGGGGAGAACTACGCACAGGAGCTCGTCCGAAAGCATGCCGCGCTGCACGCGCTCGCAGCCGGGCCGGAGCCCGCCGGGCCGGCGCCCGCCGGGCCGGCGCCCGCCCCGGGGCTCTCCTTGCTCCGCTGGCATTTCCTGGGCACGATCCAGCGGAACAAGGTGGCGGCGCTCAGCCCCGTCGTGTCGTGCTGGCAGAGCGTCGCCCGGTTCGTCGAGGGAGAGGCGGTCGCCCGCCGGCGTCCCGGGGCGAGGGTGCTCGTCGAGGTGGAGACGACGGGGGCGTCGCAGCGCAGCGGGTGCGCTCCGCACGACGTTGCCGCCCTCGTGGCGGCACTGCGCGCCCTGGACCTGGATGTGGCCGGGCTCATGACGGTGGCGCCTCGTGACCCGCAGGGGGCTCGGCAGGCGTTCCGGACGGTGCGCGGGCTCGCCGACCTCCTTGAGCTGCCGGAGCGCTCCATGGGGATGAGCGACGATCTCGAGCTCGCGGTGGCAGAGGGTTCCACCATGGTTCGGCTCGGCAGGGCGCTCTTCGGCCCCCGCCCGTCCGCGGGGTGACCCGCAGATGCCGCGGGAGTGTCCGCCCCAGCGGCGGGCGAGGAAGTACGCTACGCCCCGAGGAGACGTGCGATGCCCACCTTTTTGAAAAAGACGATGGTCTATCTCGGATTGCTCGACGACGAGTACGACGAGTACGACGAGTACGACGATCACCCCCAGCGGAGCGTGGCTCCCGGCGTGCGTGCAGAGATGCGGGGAGCGCCGGACCCGGTGCCGCTCGACGAGGAGCGAACGGCCGCGGTGCCGGTCGGCCGCATCCGGACGCTTCCGCGAGACGGGGCGTCGCCGTCGTCGTTCGGGAGCGGCGCGATCGCGACCCGCACGCCGGTGATCCGCCCGATGAGCGCTGGGGAGGCGACGCGCGTCCAAGTGGTCGCGCCGACGCGCTTTGGCGACGCAAAGGAGATCGCAGACTGCCTCAAGACGAATCGTCCGGTCATCGTGAACCTCCAAGTCGCCGACCGCGATCTCCAGCGACGCATGATCGACTTCTGCAGCGGCGTCACGTACGCCCTCAGCGGCGAGATGGAGAAAGTCGCTGACGAGGTCTTCCTCCTCGCACCCACCAACGTGAAGGTGTCCGATGAGGAGCGCCAGCGACTGCAGGAGCGTGGGTACGGGCGAAGCTGACCCGTGATCGTCCTGCACATCCTCGCGTACGTCGTCGAGGCGTACGTCATCGTCCTCATCGGGCGCGCGCTCTTGAGCTGGCTCCCGGCGCGCCCGGGGACGTTGCTCTTCCGGGTGGTCCGCGCGCTCGACGCGATCACCGAGCCGGTCCTGCGGCCGATCCGACGGATCCTCCCGCCGATCCGGGCAGGAGGGATGGGGATCGATCTGTCGATCATCGTGGTCGTGATCGTGGCGGAATTGGTGGTCATTCCACTGCTCCGGGGGTGAGCGCTCGCTCCTGGTGCGCGGTGCCGGGATCCGAGGCCCGCGCCGACCACAGGAGTACACTCCGCCCACATGGACAACAGCGCTTCCACCACCTCCAATTCCATCCTCGACACGCTGCGGACCGTGGAGTTCCGCCTGGGTTTGAAGGGCTACAACGTCGACGAGGTCGACGAGTACCTCGAAAAGGCGGCGCTGGAGGCGGAGCAGGTGCAAGAGCGGCTGCGCACCGCCAACGAGCGCCTTCGCCAAGCCACCGAGCGGATCAGCCAGATGGAGGCGGAGCTGCAGCGCTCGCCGTCTGCCGCCCCCTCCAAGTCTCCTGAGCGCCCCGCGGCGTCAGCGGCAGGACCAGCGGGAAGTGCCGAGGAGGCCGACAGCCTTCAGCGCACCTTGCTGCTCGCGCAGAAGTTCGTCGATCAGACCAAGCGCGAGAGCGAAGCCGAAGCCGCCGAGATCGTCGGGCGCGCCGAAGAGCGTGCTCGGGCGGTGCTGTCGCAGGCAGAAGAGCGAGCTCGCCAGATGAGCACCGAGGCCGAACAGCGCCTACGCGACGAAGTCGCACGTCTCGAGGCCATGCGGACGCGTCTCGCGGCAGACGTCAAGGCGATGCACGAGCAATTCGAGGACCAGCGGGCGAAGATGCGGGCGTCGCTCACCGAAGCACTCAAGTGGGTGGAGGAGCGTGCCCCGGGTACGCCGCCGCGAGCGGAGGAAGGACGCGCACAGCTCGACGAGACGCGAGCGTCCGCCTCTCAGTCGACAGTGCGCAGGTCCCCTGGTGGTGGCGAGGGCGCGTCGCGCGTGCCCGGTGGCCCGGCGACCATTGCGGGATCAGCCGCGGCTGCGAGCTCGCCGCGTCCGGGGGGTGCCGCGGGGACGCGGCCATCGGCCGGTGCAGGGGGCTCCGAGGGGCAGGAGCGGCCCCCCACCGGCGCCGTGCCGGGGACGCCCGAGCCGGAGCGGACGCACGCGCCCGTCGGGGCCTCCGTGGCATCACTGGGCGGTGGGCTGTTCGACGCCGGCCGGAGCGCGGACAACGGCGCCGAGGGCACCCGCCGCCCGCAGTGACGGTCGGAGCCCTCCCGCGCGTCCTGCGCGCGGCGTCGCGGGCCTGGGTCCGCTAGGGTCACCGGCTCCCGCCGCAGACAAGTTGCCGGTACGAGGGTACGAGGCAGGACGGGCGGAGAGGAGGAGCACATGACGCCAGCGACGAAGGCGGGCGCGTCCAACGCGGCGAAGCGGGCGCCGGTGCGGGGACGGGCGACGCCGGTCGCGCGTGCGACGCGCGCAGGATCCGCACGGACCGCCAAGACGTCGCAGGCAGCGGTGAAGACCACCACCCGGACGGCCAAGAGTGCACCCACCAAGGTGGCCGGACGAGCATCGGCCACGACCGCCAGGGCGCCACGACGTGCCACCGCAGGGACTGTGGGGCGCGCAGGCGCGAGGTCAGCCGAGCGGGCAGGAGCGAAGACGACGAAGGCTGTCAGGAAGACGGCCTCGAAGGAGACGGTGAAGAGCGCAGTGACGTCGATCGCACGTACGTCGAAGGAGCCGAAAGAGCCGAAAGGAACGGAGCGCAAGGGTGGGGAGCCCGCGGCATCTCCCCGTGCCGCCAAGGCTGCCAAATCCCCTGTCGCGGCCAACAGCGCCGCCGCCAAGCCCGCCGCCAAGCCCGCCGCCAAGCCCGCCCCCAAGCCCGCCGCCAAGATCCCGAGACCGGCGGCAGCCCCCTCCGCACCGGCCAAGAAGAGAGGGCCTCGGCGTGCTGCGCCGGCGGGTCCCTACGCACATGACGAGAAGTTCCTCCTCGAGCAGCGGCAGTTGCTCGAGGAGGAACGCAAGGTCCACCAGAGTCAGGCGTCGGACTTGAAGGCGGAGGCCGATTCCCTGGCCCAAGAGCGCGAGCCTGGGGACGTGCAGTTCGACGAGGAGTCCGGCGAAGGAGGAACGGTGACGGTGGACCGCGAGCGGGACCTCGCGCTGTCGGCGCAGGCCCTCGCCGCGGTCGAGGAGATCGACGCCGCCCTGGCGCGTATCGAGAATCGCACGTACGGCGCATGCGAGCGCTGTCTGCACCCCATCCCGAAGCCGCGCCTGAAGGCGCTTCCGTTCGCCAGGTTGTGCGTGGCCTGCAAGAGCGGGGGATTGTCGCGGCGCTGATCGGCGGCGGACGCCACCGCACCCTCGTGGTGACCGCCGCGGTCGCTGCTGTGGTGGTCGTGCTCGATCAGGTCACGACGTCCTGGGCGGTGGCAGACCTCCATCGCCGTGTGCACCTTCTCGGTCCCCTCGGTCTCGGGCTCGAGTACAACTCGGGGACGGCGTTCAGCCTCTTGTCGGGCTCGCGATCGGGCTACTGGCTGATCCCGATCGTGGTCGCTGCGCTCGTCGTCGTCGGAGCACTCGCATGGCGGGTCCGTCGGACGCTCTCGGCCGTGGCGTTCGGGCTCGTGGTCGGCGGGGCGTTGGGCAATCTCGCGGACCGCCTGTTCCGGGGGCACCGCGGCGACGTCGTCGATTTCGTGACCCTGAGCCATTGGCCCACCTTCAACGTCGCCGACGCGTGCATCAGCGCCGGGGTGCTGATCGTGATCGCCACATTCGTGCGCGGTCCCCGCCGGGGCGCGCGTGACGGGGTCTCGCGTCACGGTCGCGCCTCGCGTGGAGAGGACACCGGGACCGATTCGGGTTGGGCGCGATGAGCGCAGGGACGGGCGCACGCGTGGTCGCGACAGTGCCCCACTCGCTCGCCGGCGTCCGCGTCGACCGTGCGCTCTCGCTCCTCACCGGGGTCTCGAGGTCGAAGGCCGCGTCGTTGGTCGCCCGTGGCTGCGTCCGGGTCGACGGGGTCGTCGTCGGCACCCGCAGCATGCCGCTCGGGGTCGGCGGCCAGCTGACGGTCACACTGCCCCAGCCCGAAGAGCTCGTGCCCGATCCCGACGTCCCCTTCGAGGTGGTCCACTGCGACGACGATCTCGTCGTCGTCGACAAGCCTCCTGGCGTCGTGGTCCATCCCGGCGCCGGCACGCGCGGCGGGACGCTCGTCGCCGGGCTCCTGGCCCGGTTCCCCGACATCGCCCAGCTCGGGGGGAGTGCGTGCGATCCCATGCGGCCCGGCATCGTCCATCGCCTCGACAAGGGCACCTCGGGGTTGCTCGTCGTCGCGCGATCGCCGGTCGCGTACCGTTCCCTCGTCTCCCAGATGGCAGCTCGAGCGGTCGGTCGACGCTACCTCGCGCTCGTCGCAGGGCACGTGCCGGACGACCAGGGCGTCGTCGACGCGCCGATCGGCCGATCGGCGCGCACGCCGACCAAGATGGCCGTCACCGCAGCAGGGCGTGCCGCCCGGACGGGGTACGTGGTGCTCGAGCGCTTCAGCCGTGTGTCCGTGCGTTCGGGGTCGCTTGACATCCCGACGACGCTCCTGGCCTGCACGCTCGAGACGGGGCGCACGCATCAGATCCGGGTGCACCTTGCCGCCATCGGCCATCCCGTGGTGGGTGATGAGCGCTACGGGCGCGCAGGCCGACGCCTGCTGGCACCGGGACGGTTCTTCCTCCACGCGGCCGAGCTCTCGATCGACCATCCGGTTTCCTCCGAGCGGCTCTCGTGGAGCTCGCCGCTGCCGCCCGACCTCTCCCAGATCGTGGAGAGAGGACCGGCGCCCGGGACCCCCGCGCGCGGGGGGGGCGCGACCGGCTAGCCCCGATGCGGCCTACGCGGCCGCGTCGTGCGCGCCGAGAACGCCACCGTCCGCCGAGAGCGTCGCCAGCGCCTCTTCCTCCGCACGGCGCACCCGGCGCACCCCGACGCCCAAGCGTTCGGCGGTGGTCTGGAGTGACGCGGGCGTGTCGCCGTCGAACCCGAAGCGCATCCGAAGGACGTCACGCTGGAGGTCGGGCAGGCGGTCGATCGCGTCGCGGACCCGCTCGAAGACCATGTCGCGGTCGACGCGCTCGGTCCAGTTGTCGTCGTCCGGCGCCACGAGATCGCCGAGCGAGGTGGACGAGTCCACTGCGGCGGGCTGGTCCAGGCTCGCGGTCACACGCGCCACGTCTTCGAGCCCGCGTCGCTCTGTGAGCGTCATGCCGGTGACCTCGGTCAGCTCGTCGTCCGTCGGCTGGCGGCCCAGCTGGCCCGCGAGCTCGGCGGTGATGGCGTCGAGACGCTGCAGACGCTCTCCCACTTCGAGGGGGATACGGATCGTGCGGCCGTGTTGCTGGACGGCCCGCTGCAGCGCCTGGCGGATCCACCAGGTCGCGTACGTCGAGAAGCGAAAACCGCGCTCCCAGTCGAACTTCTCGACGGCGCGCAGCAGCCCGAAGGTGCCTTCCTGCACGAGGTCGGTGAGATCGACCCCGCGGTCCTGGTAGCGACGCGCCCAGTGCACGACCAGTCTGAGGTTTGCCGCCACCATCTCCTTGCGTGCCCGTTCGTCGCCCGCCGCGACGCGCTTTGCGAGCGCGACCTGCTGCTCGTGGTCGGGCATCGGGTACTGGTCGAGGTCACGCAGCAACAGGCCGAGACTGTCGGTCGTGGCTGCTCCGGTCTTGGTGAGGGTGCTCATATGTGCCGCTTCGTCGCTCTCTTGTCTCGGCCTTCGTGGTCTCGGTTCCGTCGGTGGCCATGTGCAGCCGGCCGCTCAGTGGGTCCGTGCACGTCCCTCTGAGCCCTACCCGTTTCACCAGATACAACGCCCATGCCGCTCCGGGCATTCCACCTCGTGCCCGGCACGGATGCCTCGCCTCCTGCGTGGCAGCGCCCCGGGGGTGGATCCAACGCCACGAGATCGCCCGGTATTCCCCCTTGGCCGAGCGTGCCGCCGAGCGGTGCGGCTCCGGCTTGCGCCTCCCGGGCTGGGGATGCTGACGTGAGCCCGTGAACGTATGGCTGGTCCGGCACGGCGCGACGCAATGGAGCCGGTCGGGTCGGCACACCGGCCGAACCGACGTCCCCCTCCTGCCGGAGGGTGAGGCCCAGGCGCGGGCGGTCGGGCGGTGGCTGGCCCAGTTGGTGCCCGATCCGGCGCTCGTGCTGACCAGCCCGTTGTCCCGAGCCGCAGACACGTGCCGCCTCGCGGGGTACGAGACCCGGGCGGAACCCTGTGACGACCTCGTCGAATGGGACTACGGCGAGTACGAGGGGCGAACCACCGACGACATCCGGATCCAGCGTCCCAGTTGGACGCTGTGGGCAGACGGTGTGCCTGGCGGAGAGACGGCCTCGGATGTGGGCAGGCGGGCCGACCGGGTCGTCGAGCGGGCCCTCGCGGCGGGAGGAGACGTGCTCGTGTTCTCCCACGGCCACTTCCTGCGGGTCCTCGGCGCGCGCTGGGTCGGGCTCCCACCCGCAGGGGGACGGGTGCTGGCGCTGGGTGCCGGCGCAGTGAGCGTGCTCGGATGGGAGCGGGAGACCGCGGTGCTGTCGCGCTGGAACGCCACCGCCCCCCCTTGACAGGTCGTGCGTCAGGCGGGGGAGCGGGCGAGGGGCGCGAGGAGCGCGTCGAGGGCGTCCGGCGCACGAGCCCCCTGCGCACCAGGACCCGGGGATGGGGATCCCGCACCGCGTGCCCGTTCGACCATGTCGGCGAGCGTGAAGGACTGGAGGTGCTCGCGCATGGTCTCACCGACTTCCGCCCACACCGCAAGCAGCACGCACTGCCCCTCGTGATCGCACGCGCCGTTCTCGTGCGGTTCTCCGAAGTCACCGGCGACGATGGGCCCGTCGACCGCCGAGACCACCTGGGCCAAGGTGATGTCCGCGGGGTCGCGGGCAAGCACGTAGCCACCGCCGACGCCGCGCTTGGAGCGCACCAGGCCGGCGCCCTTCAACGCAAGCAGGATCTGTTCGAGATACGGCTGCGGGAGACCGGTGCGCTCTGCGATGTCCCGAACGGACGTCGGTGTCGAGAGGGACCCGTGCAGCGCGAGCGACAAGAGCGCACGCGAGGCGTAGTCGCCGCGGGTGGACACCTTCACGTGGATCGATGCTATCGGGCACCGACGGTGGGGCAGGGTCCGGTGCGGCATTCCCCTCGGCGGGCTCGCAGCCCGATCGGGTCTCCCCTACGCTTCACGGGTGCGCACGTTCGGGGTGTCCGGCGCCTTCTTGGGGCGACCCGCGCCGTCGGGAGAGCCCTGGCGCCGTGCGCACCAGCGGGCGCGTCCATCGTGAGCGACGCGTCCAGGTCCGAGCCGGGTCGCGCGCCACCGCCGCTCGTTCCGGATTTCGGTGGCCGATGCCTCACCGAGGTCGTCCCCGCACTCCTCGCCCAAGTGCAGCCGCCGGCGCATGAGCGCATCGTGCCCGCCTGGTTGCCCGAGTGCGTGCAGGGGGCTCGCCAGATCGTGCTGTTGGTGCTCGATGGCCTCGGGTCGGCGCAGCTCGAGCACCGCGCCCGGCTGGCTCCGGTGCTCAGCTCGGGATCGGGCGTCACGTTGACCTCCGTCGCCCCGAGCACCACGGCCGCGGCGCTCACGAGCCTGGCGACCGGGCGTGCACCGGCCGTGCACGGGGTCGTCGGCTACCGCGTCGCCGTCGGTGGCGACATCTTGAACGTCCTCGGGTGGAGGATCGGCGACCGCGATGCTCGCCGCGTCGTGCCGCCGCGCGCCTTCCAGCCGTTCCCGGTGTTCCCCGGGGGAGGCGGGAGCACGCCGGTCGTGTCCCGGCACGACTACGGCGCGACCGGCTTCACGGCCGCGCACCTGGGGGACGCCGCGCTCCATGGCTGGTACACGCCGGCGGGCCTCGTCGTCGAGGTCGGCCGCGTGCTCGCGGGTGGCGCGCCTTTCGTCTACGCCTATTACGACGGGATCGACAGGACGGCGCACGCGCTCGGGCTGGGGGAGCACTACGACGCGGAGCTGCGTGCGGTCGACCGGCTCGTGGGCGACGTCCTCGCCGTGCTGCCACCCGACGCGGTGCTCGTGGTCACCGCCGACCATGGGCAAGTGGAAGTGGGCGCGTCCGTCGAGGTCCTCGGTGGAGACGTCATGGACTGCGTAGAGCTCATCTCCGGCGAGGGACGCTTCAGGTGGCTGCACGCGCGGCGCGGCGCGGCACGAGCGCTCTGGGACATCGCGTCATCGCGCTACGGACATCTCGCCTGGGTGCGCTCGATCGAGCAGGTCCTCGACGATGGGTGGCTCGGTGGGGTGCCGGTGCCGGAGGTGCGTGCGCGTCTCGGCGATGTCGTCCTGGTGCCGTTCGCGCCGACCGCCTTTCTGGACCCTGCCGACACCGGCGAGCAGCGTCTCGTCTGCCGACACGGTTCGCTCACCGACGACGAGATGCTCGTCCCGCTTCTCGCCTGGCGGGCACCGGCGACGTGACGCCGTCGGATCCACCCCGGGCGGTCTGGCATCATCCACGGTATGACCGCAGCCGACAGCATGCCCCCCCACACTGAAGGGTCCGGGCCGGTATCCCCCGACGAGGTCCTCCCGGCGCCGGGCCGTCCCTCGTCGTCCGACGCCGACAGCGCGGCCGGGGAACCGGCCGCTGACGACGCGGAGCGCCGCGAGTCCGTCGAGCAGCCTGGCAAGGTGATGCGGATCGGCACCATGGTCAAGCAGTTGCTCGACGAGGTGCGCCAGGCGCCCATGGACGAGGCAGGCCGCGCCCGCCTGAAGGAGATCTACGAGCAGTCGGTGCGCGAGCTGTCGACCGGGCTCTCGCAGGACCTGGTTGATGAGCTCGACCGCATGGCGCTGCCCTTCGACGAGAAGGTCCCCTCAGAGGCGGAGCTGCGGGTCGCCCAAGCCCAGCTCGTGGGGTGGCTCGAGGGCCTCTTCCACGGCATCCAAGCGACGCTGGTCGCCCAGCAGATGGCGGCGCGCGCCCAGCTCGACCAGATGCGCCAGCGAGGGCTGCCCCGCGGCGAGGAGGACTTCTCGCCGTCGCCGCGGCCCGGGACGTACCTCTGAGCTTCCCCAAGGCTCGCAGCTCGGACCGCGGAGGTGCTGGTCGCCCGGCGCGATCGCCCAGAGCACAGCTCGGCGCCGGACGGGCGGCGTCCCGTCAGTCCCGGATGTGGCGCGCGGTCTGCGGCGGTAGAATCCCGCTATGCCGATGGTGGTCACAACGAAAGATTGCACCGCTCTCAGCGATGCTGAGCTGGAGGAGCTGGCCAACCTCGGGGTCGAGTCCTCGGGGTTCGATATCGGGTTCCTCTCCAAAGAGCGTGAAGAGTGGGTCCTGGTGACCACCGTACGCGACGGCAGGAAGCTCCGGGCGTACTCCTTTTGCACCCTGGAGCGGATCGGCGGGACCCCGTCGCTGCTCGTAGGGGTCGCCTCCGTCGACCGGACGAGCCGGGCCGAGTCGGCGTTGAAGGCGATGATGGCCGACCAATTCCGCCGGGCCCTGCTCGCGTTCCCCGACGAGGACGTGCTTTTGGGGACGAGGCTCCTCGCTCCCGACGGATTCCGGGCGTTTGCCGGTCTCGCCGACGTCGTGCCTTCCGCCGGTCACCGGGTGTCCGGCGAGGAGCGGGCCTGGGCACGGCGCCTCGCCAAGCGGTTCGGCTCCGAGAGCAGGCTCGACGACCGGAGCTTCGTGGTCAAGGGCGACGGAGCGACGGCGGGAGGGCTCGACTTCGCCCACCCGAAGGTCAAGCTCCCAGAGGGTGCAGAGCAGTTGTTCGGCGGGCTCGACGCCAGCCGGGGTGACCGGCTGGTCGTGTTCGGCTGGGCCATGGCCGAGGATCTCGCGGCGGGGAAGTTCTCCCGCTGACGCCGCTGACGCCGCTGACGCCGCTGACATCGGCGGCGCGGCGGATGCCGGCGGCACCGCCGGGCGTCACCCGCGCGGCAGCACCGCCGAGCAGATCTTGTAGCAGTGGCCGCCACGCGGGCTGCTGACGGCAACCAGCAGGTAGTACGGGGCGAACCCGAGCGCGGTCGACAGCGGTTTGCCCGCGAGCCGTTCGCGCCGTGAGGCGTTGAGCGCTCGCACCGTCCGAGCTTCTTCGACGGGCAGCCAGACATCGTCCCGCTCCCATCCGAAGCGCACCCACGTCGACCCATCGGCCGGACGCCGGATGAGCTGGGGTCCACGGGTCGGGTGGACGAGCGCGACCGAGGGGCGAAGCCCCCGGAAGTCCCAATAGGGGGCGGACGGCCCGTGGAACCCGAGCAGCGGGCCGTCGTGCACGGCCGCGAGGTGTGCCAGGATCCGCCGGGCACGCCTGCCGCGCAGCGAGCCGACGTGGCGCGGCAGCGTCGCCACCGACGCGGCCTCGGGCTGGGCGAGGTCGTCGCGCTCGGGGTCGTCTGCGAGCGTCGCCTCGATGACGTCGAAGGGGGAGAGATCTGGCGCGTGGCCCTCGGGCCAGGGGATCCTCAGCCGCAGGATCGATCCAGACGCGATGTCGACCGCCGTCGAGTCCTCGGCGCTGCACGCCAGGACGAGCAGGCGCAGCCGTGCTCCGCCGACCATGAGGGCGCGGTCTCGCCGTGAGACGCCGCGAAGGACCGCGCGTCCGCGTTGCAAGTGCACCGCTGGCGCGTCGCCGGGCCCTGCCGTCTGCCCTGTCTCCCAGTCTGCCGGCGACCCTGTCTCCCAGTCTGTCGACGGCCCAGATGCCAGTGCCTGCGCGCCACCCGCAGCGCGCTCGTGGCGCACGTGTGCTGGTGCATGCCGTCCATGGCCTTTGGAGCCGCGCACTCGGTGTTCCTCCTCGATCGTCGCTGCGTCGCGTCCCGACACGTGGTCGGTACCGGCTGATCGGGCGGAGCCTATCGGGGAGCCCCTCGTTGGAGGTGGAGGAGCTGGCTCTCGAGCGTCTCGACATCGTGTGCGGGCGCCTCGCAGGAGAAATGCCTGCAGACGTAGGCCGCGCCGGGCGCTCGACCGGTCCACAGACCCGACGCAGTCGGCTCTCCCCATGCGATCACCGCGTCGGGGAGCCAGTGCCGGCGAAGTGCGGCGAGGAGGTCCGGACGGTCGCCGGCGACCACGACCTGCGCTCCTGCGTCCAACAGCGCCACCGGCGACACGATGTCGGCGACCGCCAACGGTTGCGTGTCGAGCACGGGAGCGACGAACTCGACGATCCGCTCGGCCGCGCTCGCGCACCGAGAGCTGCCGGTCAGGGCGGCGATCCGAGCCAGCGCGTACGCGCCGATCGCGTTCGCCGACGGCACGGCGGCGTCGTAGACGTCCTTGGGCCGGACCACCAGGCGCTCGGCGTCGTGCCCGGTGGTGAAGAGCCCGCCAGCCTCGTCGTCCCAGAACACGTCGAGCATCCGCTCGGCGATCTCCTCGCCCCGCGCGATCCACACCGACCGACCGGTGAGCTCGGCGAGGCGCGTGCAGCTCTCGACCAGCCACGCGTGGTCCGCGGCAAACGCCGGCACGTCGCTCCCCGCGGTCCGCAGCCACCGGCCGTCGCTGCGTCGGTTGTGTGCGAACAGGTGCGCTGCGGCGGACTCGGCGTGCGCCGCCCATGAGGGCTGCTGGCACACGGCAGCGGCCTCCGCGAGGACCGCGACGAACATGGCATTCCATTCGGTGAGGACCTTGTCGTCGCGAGCTGGCTGGGGCCGGCGGCGGCGGGCCGCCACGAGCGCGCGACGTGCCTCCTCGATGAGCGGCGGCCGCTCGAGCGGGGCGCCGAGCGGACGATGAAGGACCGCGCGCCCGTCGAAGTCGCCCCGCTCGCTGACGCCGTACCACTCGCAGACCGACGCGAAGGCGTGGGGATCAGTGATCCCGGCCACCGCGAGGGCATCGCGGACTTCGTCAGGCGTCCACGTCGCATGACTCCCCTCGGCGCCCGCGGCATCGGCGTCCAGTGATGCGCAGAATCCCCCCGTGGGTGCCCGCAACGCGTCGCACACGAAGTCGATCGTCTCGCGCACGACCTGGAGGTAGTCGGCGGACCCGGTCACCTGCCACGCGTGGAGATAGCAGCGGGCGAGCAGCGCCTGATCCGTGAGCATCTTCTCGAAGTGCGGCACGAGCCATCGTTCGTCGGTCGAGTACCTCGCGAAGCCGCCCTCGAGATGGTCGTACATCCCGCCGGCGGCCATGGCGTCGAGGGTGGTCGTCGCCATCGTGAGGGCGCGGCGGTCGTCGGAGCGCAGGACCTCGCGGAGGCAGAGCTCCACCAGCGTGGGACGGGGGAATTTCGGTGCCGGGCCGAACCCGCCCCAGACGGAGTCGAACCGGTCGGCAAGTGCGCGGACCATCCCGGCGACCAGGACGTCCGAATCGGGGACGGGGTGGTCCGGACGCGCGGTCGCCCCCAGCCGGTCGACGGCGCGCGCCTCGTGCTCGAGGGCGCGGGCGAGGGCATCGGCTTGCGCCTCGACGTCCTCGCGTCGCTCCGACCACGAGATCGCGACCGCCTCGAGGATCCGCCGGAAGGACGGCATGCCGTGACGGTCGGTCGGGGGAAAGTAGGTGCCGGCGAAGAAGGGTCGCCCGTCGGGGGTGCAGAACACGGACATGGGCCAGCCGCCCGAGCCGGTCATCGACTGGACAGCGGCCATGTAGACCGCGTCCACGTCGGGACGCTCCTCGCGGTCGACCTTGACCGAGACGAACGACCGATCGAGGGCCTGGCCGATCTCGGGGTCTTCGAAGCTCTCGTGGGCCATCACGTGGCACCAGTGGCACGCCGCGTAGCCGATCGAGACAAACAGCGGCTTGTCCTCGTCGCGCGCTCGTGCGAGTGCCTCCTCGCCCCACGGATACCAGTCGACGGGATTGGCGGCGTGCTGACGCAGGTAGGGGCTGGAAGACCCGGCCAACCGGTTCACCCGGTCGATGGTAGGGCGGTCCGGGCGTCGGTAGGGTTGGCCGCATGGACCTGCGGCTCGACGGCAAGACGGCGATCGTGACGGGAGCGAGCCGCGGGATCGGTCTTGCGATCGCGCGCCGGTTGGCAGAGGCGGGGGCGCAGGTGATGCTGTCCTCGAGGAAGCCCGCGGCGCTCGAGGAGGCGGCTGCCGAACTCGCCGGGCTCGACGGGGACGTGGCGTGGTACGCCGCGCACGCCGGAGATCCCGACCAGGCGTCGGCGTGCATCGCCGCAACGCTCGAGCGGTTCGGGTCGCTCGACATCTTGGTGAACAATGCGGCGACGAACCCCCACTTCGGGCCGATGCTCGAGATCGATCGCGCCCAGGCCATGAAGACGGTCGAGGTCAACCAGCTCGGGGTGCTCGGGTGGTGCCAGGCCGCGTACCGTGCCGCGTTCGAGCAGCACGGCGGTGCGATCGTCAACATCGCGTCGATCGGCGGTCTGGGTCCCGAGCCCGGGATCGGGTGGTACAACGTCACGAAGGCGGCGGTGATCCACCTCACCCGCCAGCTCGCGTTCGAACTTGCCCCCGGGGTCCGGGTCAACGCCCTCGCCCCGGGTCTCGTCCGTACCCACTTCGCGCGGGCACTGTGGGAACCGCACGAGGCTGGCGTCTCCGCACAGATCCCCTTGCGTCGCATCGGTGAGCCGGACGACATCGGGTCCGCGGCGCTCTTCCTCGTCTCCGATGCGGCCTCGTGGATCACCGGCGCCGTCCTTGCCGTCGACGGCGGCGCAACGAGTCGACCCTCGGGAGGGGTGGGGTAGCCGCCCCGCCCCGCACCCGCCCGCCGCGCCCCGCCCCCGCGCGCGCATGCCCCGCTCACGTGAGGTCCGCCCGGCGCACCTTCCCCGAGGCCGTCCTCGGCAGCTGTGACACGATGACGAGCTCCTTCGGCGCTGCCCACGGCGGCAGCCCCGCTCTGACCAGGTCTGCGATCGCACCGAGCGACGGCGGCTCTGACGGGTCGCTCGGCACCACCCATGCCACCACCCGCTGACCCCACTCCGGGTCGTCGCGGCGCCAGATCGCCGCGTCGGCGACGAGCGGATGCATCGCGACCAGCTGCTCGACCGGCACGGGCCAGACCTTCTCCCCACCCGTCGTGATGACCTCTGCGAGGCGGCCGTCGACGACGAGCCGCCCGTCGGCATCGAGCCGGCCGCCATCCCCCGTCGGGAGCCATCCCCCCTTGCCATCAGGTCCCGGCACCCTCGGGTCGCTGCCGTCCCGGTATGCGCGCAGCAGCATCGGGCCGCGCACGAGCAGCTCGCCGTGGGCGCCCTGCCCCGGGAGGCCGGTGCCGATCGCGATCTCGACGCCGTCGAGCGGCCGGCCGTCGTAGACGACGCCGGATCCGGTCTCGGTCATGCCGTAGGTGGTGACGACGTTCCCGGGGAGATCTCCCGGAGGCGCCGCTCCGCCGAGCAGGATGCATGCGAAGCGCGACACCGCCGGGGGATCGAGGCGCCGCAGGGCGGTCGACACGAGCGAGACGTGGGTCGCCTCACCTTGGCACGCGAGGCGGGCTATCTCCTCGGGATCGAACCCGGGCAGGACCGTGCAGGGCGTCCCGGTGACGATCGCCCGGGTGAGGACGGACAGTCCCCCGACGTGTGCGAGCGGCAGGCACGCGAGCCAGCGGTGGTGCGCCGGGTCGACACCGAGCCGGCGGGAGGTGGCGCGCGCGCTCGCCTCGACGGCGTCGTGGGTGAGGACGACCCCGCGAGGAAGGCCCGTCGAGCCGCTCGTCGCGATCACGAGGGCGTCGCCGTCCTCCACCGGGATCCCGTCGCGCAACGCCACGATCTCTCCGTCCGATCCCACCACACGCGTTGGTGCCAGCGCGCGCACGAGGGCGCGGGCGGCGGGAGGAGGAAGGCGCGGGTCGAGTGGTGCCACCGCGTCGCCCGTGTCCCAGACCGCCCGAAGCGCATCGACGAAGGCGCGTCCACCAGGGAGATCGAGGGCGACGAGGTCGGGCACCGGCCGGTAGGTTAGGTGCCCGTGCACACGGTCATCTCCGGCAAGCCGAACGATCCGCTCGACGACCTGCGCTCCCTGCCGCTTCCCGAGTACGCAGCGTCCGGCGAGTGGCGGGACATCCGCTACGAGACCGCAGAAGGCATCGCGCGCATCACGATCTGCCGCCCGCACGTGCGCAACGCGTTCCGCCCGCAGACGTTGTTCGAGCTCTCCCGTGCCTTCGAGCTCGCCCGTGACGACCCTGAGATCGGCGTCGTGGTCCTGCGTGGGGAGGGGCCGGACGCCTTCTGCTCGGGCGGGGACCAGCGGATACGCGGCGACGACGGCTACATCGGGGACGACGAGGTCGGACGGCGCGGGATCGGGCGGCTCAACGTCTTGGACCTCCAGGTGCAGATCCGCAGGCTGCCCAAGCCGGTCATCGCGAGTGTGGCCGGCTACGCCATCGGCGGCGGTCACGTGCTGCATCTCGTGTGCGACCTCACGATCGCCGCCGACAACGCCCGGTTCGGGCAAACGGGTCCGGTGGTCGGCAGCTTCGACGGTGGCTACGGGGCCAGCCTGCTTGCGCGCACCATCGGGCTGAAGCGGGCGAAAGAGATCTGGTTCCTCTGCCGCCAGTACGACGCCGCGCAGGCCCTCGACTGGGGTCTTGTCAACGCCGTCGTTCCCCTCGACGATCTCGACGCGGAGACCGCCGCGTGGTGCCGGCGGATCTGCAAGCTCAGCCCCATCGCCCTGCGCATGCTGAAGGGAGGATTCCACGCGGCGGACGACGGACTCGCCGGGCTGCAGCAATTGGCGGGGGACGCGACGATGCTCTTCTACATGACCGAGGAGGGTCAGGAGGGGCGCAACGCCTATGTCGAGCGGCGCCCACCGGATTTCTCCACGTTTCCCCGCCGGCCGTGACGACCGCCCCGGCGGCGATTCCCGGCCCGGTCGGTCGGTGGGTGCTCGGCGCACGACCCCGGACGCTCGCCGCGGCGGCGGTGCCGGTCGTCGTCGGCACGGCGGTGGGGTGGTGGCTGCGCAGCGGCGGGGAATGGGGGACGCGGCCGGTGGGGAGCCCGGGCGCGGTGATCTGGTGGCGGGCGGCGTGCGCGCTCGTCGTCGCCGTCGCCCTGCAGGTCGGCACCAACTACGCGAACGACTATTCCGACGGCGTGCGCGGTACCGATCGAGGCCGTGTCGGACCGCTGCGGCTCGTGGCATCGGGCGCGGCACGCCCCAGTGCGGTGCGGATGGCGGCGTTCGTCAGCTTCGCGCTCGCCGGCGCCGCGGGTCTCGCGCTCGCCGCGGCCACCAGCTGGTGGCTGCTCCCGATCGGTGCGGCGTGCGTCGCCGCGGGCTGGCTCTATACGGGGGGGCCGCGGCCGTACGGCTACCTCGGGCTCGGAGAGGTGTTCGTCTTCATCTTCTTCGGGGTGGTGGCCACGGTGGGCTCCGCCTACGTCCAGGTCGGGCACGCCGGGCACCTCGACCTGTGGTGGGCGTCCGTGCCGGTCGGGCTGCTCGCGACGGCGTTGCTTGAGGCGAACAACCTGCGCGACGTCGCGGGCGACACGGTGGCCGGGAAGAAGACCCTCGCCGTGCGCGTCGGGCCGTTGCGTGCCCGCTGGCTCTACGTCGGCGTCCTCGTGGCGACGGGTGCCGGGATCGCGGCCGTGGCGGCGGCGCGTCCGTGGGCCCTCATCGCCCTGGTCCCCCTCGTCGTCCTCGGTGTGGGCCCGGCGCGGGCGGTTCTCGACGGTGCGCAGGGGCGCGGCCTTCTTCCCGTGCTCGGGGGGACGGGAAGGCTGCAGGTGGCTGTCGGCGCGATGCTCGCCCTCGGCATCCTGCTGTGAGCGATCAGGCGAGGAATCGCTCGACGATCGCTGCGCAGATCTCGGGCTGTGCGAGATGTGCTGCGTGACCCGCGCCGGCAACCAGCGAGAAGGCGCCCCGCGGCACCAGCCGTGCGATGCGGGCGGCGGCGAGCGCGAACCGCACGTCGTCCGCACCGGCGAGTGCCAGGACGGGGCAGCTGATGTCGCCGAGCCGGTCCCAGAGTGGGAGCTGGGTCCCCGTGCCCGCAAGGCGCAGGCTCGACGCGAGACCGTCGGCGGAGTTGCGACGCCGTTCCTCGAGGCCCGGATCGCGCAGGCCCGCGAACATCGGCGCCGCCACCCAACGCTCGAGGAAACCCTCCACGTCCGCCTGGGCTTGCTCCGCCAGCTCCTCGTCCCGTTGACGGCGAGCCTCCCTCGCGGCCGGATCCTCGATCCCCGCGGTCCCGCCGATGAGGACGAGGCGACGCACGCGCTCGGGCCGGCTCAGGACTGCGTGCAACGCGACACGTGCCCCGAGCGAGTAGCCCACGACGTCGCACTGCTCCCCCTCAGTGCCCCCGGTGTCCCCGGCCCTCCCGGCGGGAGCCGACGACGCCGCCTCGAGCAGCAGCTCAGCGCTCCGGACGAGGTCTGCGCGCACCGCAGCCGACCCGCCGTGCCCGGGAAGGTCCACGCGCACCACCTCGTGCGACGACTCGAGCAGCTCGCCGAAACGTCCCCACGAGCGCGCGGTCTGGGTGAACCCGTGCGCCAGCACGATCCGCGGCCCCGAACCGCCGGACTCTGCATGCAGCACGTGCCGTGAGCGTAGTGCAGGCGACGTTCGCGGCAACCCTCGTCGACGAGTGGGTGCGGGCCGGTGTCACCGACGCGGTCGTCTGCCCCGGATCCCGGTCGACGCCGCTTGCGCTCGCCCTCGGCGGCCGGCGCGAGCTTCGCGTCCACGTCCGTCTCGACGAGCGCGGCGCCGGCTTCTTCGCCATCGGGCTCGCTGCCGCGAGCGGCCGTCCGGTCGTCGTGTGCGTGACGAGCGGCACGGCGGCAGCCGAGCTCCACCCGGCCGTCGTCGAGGCCCACCACGGTCGCGTCCCGCTGGTCGTGTGCACGGCCGACCGCCCGCCGGAGCTGCACGGTGTAGGAGCGCCGCAGACGATCGGGCAGTCGTCGCTCTACGGGACCTCGGTGCGCTGGTCTGCCGAGCCGGGTGTGCCGGTCCAGGAGTCCGCGTGGTCGTGGCGCTCCCTCGGGGCGCGCGCGGTGCTCGAGGCACGCGCTGGACCTCTCGGCCCCGGACCCGTCCACCTCAACCTGGCGTTCCGTGACCCGCTCGTCGGCGAGCCAGGCGTGCTTCCGGCGGGGCGTGCCGACGGTGAGCCCGTGCACCGGGTCGTCCCGCACGGCGACGCGAGCGGTCTCGAGGTCGCACCGTGGGCCGGATCCAGGGGCGTGATCGTGGCCGGCGCGCGCTGCGGGCCGCCGGCTGCCGTCCTCGCGCTCGCCGAGCATCTCGGCTGGCCGGTGCTTGCAGATCCCCCATCGGGGTGCCGCCTCGCCCACCCCCACGTCGTCGCGGCGGCGGACGCGCTCGCCCGCGTCGCACCCGCGCACCTGCGCCCCGACGTCGTCGTGAGACTCGGCACGGCGTGGGCGTCCAAGGCGCTGCCCGCCTTCGTGTCGCACGCCGAGGTCGTGGCGGTGGACCCGTGGTGGCGCTGGGAGGATCCCGATCGCACTGCCGCCGTGGTGGTCCGCGCGGATCCGGCGCGGTGGCTCGCCGCGGCCTCCCGCAGCGTGCCGCCCCCGACGCACGACACGTGGCTCGCCGGTTGGCAGGAGGCAGAGCGCGCGGCGCAGTGCGCCATCGACGGGGCGCTCGGAGAGGACCGGCTGAGCGAGCCGCTCGTCGCGAGACGCCTCTATGGGGCGCTGCCCGCAGACGCGACCGTGGTCGTCGCCTCGTCCATGCCCGTGCGGGACCTGGAGTGGTTCGCACCGGCCACGGGCGCTCCGCCCAGGGTGCTGGCGAACAGGGGAGCCAACGGCATCGACGGCGTGAGCTCGACCGCGCTCGGCGCGGCGGCATGCTCGCGAGGCCCGGTCGTCGGGCTCCTCGGAGACCTCGCGTTCTTCCACGACCTCTCGGCGCTCGTCACCCCGGCGGCGACAGGCCCCGGGGGCAGCTGCACGCTCGTGGTCGTCGACAATGCCGGAGGAGGGATCTTCGAGTTCCTGGCCCAGGCGGAGACGCTCGACCGCGCGCGTTTCGACCGGCTGTTCGCGACGCCTCAGCTCCCCGACGTCGTCGAGGCGGCAGCCGGGCTCGGCGCGCGCACCGCCGACGTGGGCACGCCGCACGAGCTGGACGGCGCGGTTACGGCGGCCACCCGCGCGCGAGGTCTCACGGTGGTGCGCGTCCGGGTACCGGATCGACGGGAGAACGTCGCCGTCCACGACCGCGTGCACGCTGCGGTGGCTGCGGCGGTCGGGGCCCTTTCCTGAGAACGGGTCGACTGCCCGATATGGCAGGCTGGATCGATGCCGACCCTCTCGGAGGACCTGCGGTTCCGCGGGGTGATCAGCCAGGTCACCGACGAGCAGCTGTTCGCGCGCATGGACGGCGGCGACCGCCTGACGCTGTACAGCGGCTTCGACCCGTCGTCGTCGAGCCTGCACATCGGCAATCTCCTGCAGCTCGTCACGCTCCGGCGCTTCCAGCTCGCAGGGCACCGTCCCATCGCGCTGGCCGGTGGCGGGACCGGGTTGATCGGCGATCCGGGAGGGAAGGCGGGGGAGCGGGTTCTCCTCACGGAGGCGCAGCTCGACGAGAACGTCGCGGGCATCGTGCCGCAGCTCGGTCGCTTCATCGATCTCAGCGACGGATTGGTCCTCGACAACAGCGCGTGGCTGTCGTCGCTCTCGGTGATCGAATTCCTGCGCGACGTCGGCAAGCACTTCACGGTCAACCAGATGGTCGCCAAGGAGTCGGTCCGGGCGCGCTTCGAGCGTCCGGACCAGGGGATCTCCTACACGGAATTCAGCTACATGCTGCTGCAGGCCTACGACTTCTTCCGGCTGCACGCCGACCACGGCTGCGAGCTGCAGGTGGGAGGCAGTGACCAGTGGGGCAACGTCACGATCGGCGTGGAGCTGATCCGCAAGCTTGCCGGAGCGCATGCGTTCGCCATGACGACGCCCCTCGTCACGAAGGCCGACGGCACCAAGTTCGGGAAGACCGAGTCTGGGACCGTGTGGCTCGCTCCGGAGCGAACGACCCCCTTCCGCCTCTACCAGTTCCTCCTCCAGAGCGACGACGCCGTCGCCGGCACGTATCTCCGCTACTTCACGTTCCTCTGCCACGAGGAGATCGAGGCGCTCGACAAGGAGACCGCGGAGCGCCCGGAGCGCCGTGCCGCCCAGCGGGCGCTCGCGCGCGAGGTGTGCGCGCTCGTGCACGGCGAGGAGGAGACGCTGCGAGCGGAGCGTGCGTCGGTCGCGCTGTTCGGGGAGGAGATCGCGAGCCTCGACGAGCCGACGTTCCTCGACGTCATCGACGACGCACCGTCGAGCCGGGTGGCCCGCGATGCGATCGCGCGAGGCGACATGTCGCTCGTCGACGCCATGGCCGCCACGGGCCTCCTGTCTTCCCGAGGCGAGGCGCGGCGCGTCATCGCCCAGGGGGGGGCGTACGTGAACAACCGGCGCGTCGACGACGCCGACAGGGTGCTCGGTGTCGCGGACCTCTTGCACGGCCGCTACGTGGTGCTGCGACGGGGCCGGAGGGACGTGCACGTGCTTGCGGCCGAGTGAGGTCGGCAGTGGGCTCCGGCTCGGTGCCGTGATCGGGAGGGCCTGGCTCGCGCTCGGTGCGCTCGTGGTCGTCGCCGTGGGCGTGGTCGCCTTCGTCTCCACCGGCCGCGCGCCGTCGGGGACCGCCGCGCAGCGGCTGCAGAGCTGGGTCGAGAGCACGACCCTCGGCCAGGACATCGGCACGCTCGAAGGGGACGGCGGGCATGTGCGGGAGGCACTGGCCGAGCACAAGGGCATGGGGGCCGTCCATACCATCTGCGCCGCCATGGCGAACGACGCCCAGACATTCAACGACAACCTGCCGTCGCCCGACAGCGTGGTCACGCAGCTGCTGGCGCGTGCCTACGGGCTGGAGTACGACGCGGCGGAGTCCTGCTACCGCGCGGCGTCGCCCGCGTCTGGCCTCATGGGACGTGCGGAGCACGACATCACGACGGCGTCGAGGGTCTTCGCCCAGGTCCTACGCCGCCTCCGGGCGAAGACCGGTCGGTCGGTGCCGACGACGACCACGACCGTGCCCAACGTGACAGCGACATTCCTGTGAGCGCGCCGATCGATGCCCGGTTGCGCCGCAGGGTGCTGTGGGCCATGCCGAGCGGGCTCTACGTCGTGGGAAGTGCGGCGGGGGGCAGGGTGAACCTCATGACGGCCAATCTCGCCGTCCAGGTGGCCACCGAGCCGACGCTCGTCGCGGTGGCGATCGACGTGGCAGCGCTCACCCATCGCCTTGTCGCCGCCGGCGGGTGTTTCTCGCTCAGCTTCTTGGCGCGCGAGGACCGCGCGGTCGTGCGCCGCTTCGTCAAGCCGGTCCCCGAGGCCGACGTGGTCGCCGAGGGCGGGCGCGTGGTGTCCGTGGCGGGCGAGCCGGTCGAGCTCCATGCGACGGGCGCACCGGTGCTCGCGCGGGCCGTGGCGTGGGTGGACTGCGCGCTCCGTCACCGGCTCGAGCTCGGGAGTCACGACGTGTTCGTGGGAGAGGTGGTGGCTGTCGGCGGTCCGGACGGCGATGTCCTCCCGGTGCTGCGGATGGAGGACACGAGGATGCACTACGGCGGCTAGGAACGCGGAGCGCGGAGCTCGGGCGGCAGGCTCAGCCGCCGTCGGGGCGCAGGTCGACGCGCAGGACGAGCACCCCGTCTTCGATCGTCGCCCGGGCGTCGGCGATCATGGCGAAGTCCATGTAGTCCAGCTGCGCCTGCTCCCTGAAGCGCTGGCGCTCGGGTCCCTCCACGGGAGGGAGGCCGCGCTCGCGGACCGCCCGGGCCCGCTGAGCGAAGCGCGCCACCATGGCATCGGGATCGAACTCCATCGGCGGGCCAGCTTAGGCAGGTCGGAAGCGCCGGCGTACGGGGTCCGCACGCAGCGCTGACGACGAGCCCGGCGCCGGCGAACGACTACACTGGTCCGAGCGGCCGGGCGCTCGCCACCACTGGCGGTCGACGTCGGCCTGGTCGGCACCGTGCCCTCCGGCTCGCCGAGCATGCGCCTCGGCCCCGGGCGGGCAGCAAGGGAGTGGTCGTGAAAAAGGGACGCCATCGGCGCTTCGAAGAAGCGCGAAGCCTCAAGCGTTCGGTCACCACCGCCGGGGAGCGGTGCGCGGAATGCGGCGCCGAGCCCGAAGACGTGCACGCCTCGTGGTGCCTTGCCGAGGAGGACCAGTACGACCGGATCCTCGGATCGCTGGCTCCGTCGCGCGAGGACCGGGAGCCCGACCCCCTCGACGACGAACCGGTCGATCGTCGCTCGAGCTGACCCGGACCCCGCCGAGGGTTCGCCGCCCCCTGCTCAGCTGCGGCGGCGCACTGCAGGATGGGGGAGCGGCGTGCGGACCCGCTGACCGCGGTCCGCGAGATACGCGCGGAGCGCCCGCTGCACCTTCTTCCCGGTCATCGCGAGGAGCTCGGCGTCCATCTGCTCGTACACCGGTGCCGTGCCGACGAAGGCCTCCGGGGACTCCGTGCACCACCATGCGAATTCCTGACCCCCTGCGCCCCAGTGGCGCCGGTCCCACTGGCTCACCGTCGAGGTGACGTGGCCGTCGTCGGCCACCTGGTCCTCGCGCCGGAGCGGCAACTGCCAGCAGACCTCGGGCTTGAGCTCGAGCGGATGGCGGCCGCGCGCGAGGGCCGCCTGGTGGAGCGCGCAGCCCGGGCCCGTCGGGAAGCCGGGACGGTTGAGGAAGATGCATGCGCCGTCGACGAGGCGCGTGACGGTCTCCCCGCGCTTGTTGGTGCGGGTGATCCCCTTGCGCAGGGCGCGCCGGCGGAACTGCCATTCGCCGTCCGACAGGTGCTCCGCCGCGCGCGCCACGCGGCGCACGTCGTCGTCGTCGACGAAGTGCGCGCCGTACGAGCAGCAGCCGTGCACCAGCTCGGGCGCAGGCTCGGTCAGCACCCCCTGGCAGCCCTGCCCGTAGATGCAGGTCCAGCGGCTGGTGAGGAACGTGACGTCGAACACCCAGGTCCTGTCCTCGTCGGGGTCCTCGAAACTGACCCATTCGTGCACCGGCGGCGGGCCCGGCGACCTCGCGGTGGCCATGGCGGCGGACGATAGCCCGTACAATGGCGGAATGGCACGAACCGCTGAAGATCTCGCCGTCGTCGGGATTGCGCCCGAGGCGCGCCAGGTGGTGAAGGAAGCGCTGGGCCAGGAGCCGGACCCCGAACGTCTCGCCTTATGGCTCGAAGTCCGCGGGGTGCAGGCCGCCCAGTTCGTCTACGACCTGTATTTCCAAGCTGCCGCCGATGCAGCGGAGGACGACGTGGTGGTCGATGACGGGGACCTGACCGTGGTCGTCCCCGCGGCGAGCGTCGACCGGTTGCGTGGCGCGCGTCTCGAGTGGAACGCCGAAGGCGAGGGCGGCCTCGTGCTGGTCAATCCGAACTCGCCTGCACCCGAGGAGCTCGGGGTGCCCGCCGACGTCATGGCGGCTGGAACGGCCGGCCCGCTCGGCAGCCGGGTCTCGGCGGTGCTGGAGGAGGTCGTGAATCCCTCGATCGCCTCGCACGGAGGTCGCGCGGACCTCGTCGCGATCGACGAGAGCGAGGGTGTCGCGTACCTGCGGCTGTCGGGGGGTTGCCAGGGCTGTGCGATGTCCCGGATGACCCTGACGCAGGGCATCGAGACGGCGCTGCGCGAGGAGGTTCCCGAGGTCAGCCGGGTGGTCGACGTGACGGACCACACGGGCGGCGCGAACCCCTACTACTAGTCCTGCGGTGACGGCCTGGGGGGTGGTGGCCGCCTGCGCGATCGGTGGGGGCCTCTCCGGCCCGCTGGTCGACCTGGCGGCGCGGCGCGTCCCGCGGGCTCCGGCGCCCGGCGCAGAGATCCCCGGACCGTCGATGCCGACATCGCCCGCGGCGCCCACACCACCGGCGGCACCGGCGGCACCGGCGGTACCGGCGGTCGCGGCCACCGTGGCGCGGCGGACCTTCCCGGACCTCGTCGTGGGAGAGGCGCTCGTCGTGGCGGCGGTGATGGCGGTCGTGTGCGGCCTGGCGGCGGTCCGCGTGGGTGCGGTCCCGCAGCTCGCGGCCACGTGCGTGCTGGCCGCCGGCCTCGTGGCGGTGTCGGTCACGGACCTTCGCACCGGCCTCGTCCCACGACGCCTCCTCTACCCGACGCTCGTGGTCGAGGCGGTCGCGCTGGCCGCGGCATCGGCGTCTCTCGACGACTGGCGGCGCATGCTGACGGCGGTCGTCGGCGGAGGGGTCACCTTCGTGCTGTTCGGCGCCGTGTGGTGGATCTCCCCCAAGGCGATGGGCTTCGGGGACGTGCGGCTGGCCGGGCTCTGCGGGGGCGCGCTCGGATGGCTCGGCTTCGCGCCGCTGTACCTGGGGTTCTTGGCGGCGTGCGTGGGCGGGGCGCTCATGGGTCTCGTGCTGCTCGTCCTGCGCGGCACGCACCGGCTCCCGTTCGCGCCGGCGCTGGCGGTCGGCACGATGTTCGGCGTCTTGTGGGGAGGGTGGCTGGGGGACCTCTGGCTGCATCCTCTGTAGCGTGGTGCGGTGCTTCGATTCCTGACCGCCGGAGAATCGCACGGCAGAGCCCTCGTCGTGGTGGTGGAAGGCCTGCCCGCGGGTCTGCGCGTCACGGTGGACGACGTCGCTGCCGAGCTCGCCAGACGCCGGCTCGGCTTCGGGCGAGGCCCGAGGATGCGCTTCGAGGCGGACGCGGTGACGCTGCTCGGCGGGATCCGCCACGGGAGGACGCTCGGCTCTCCCGTGGCGATCGAGATCGCGAACTCCGAGTGGGAGCGCAAGTGGACCCAGGAGATGTCGCCGGCTCCCGGCGCCCCTTCCACGGTGCACACCCAGCCCCGCCCCGGGCACGCGGATCTCGCCGGGATGCTCAAGTACGGCTTCGACGACGCGCGGGACGTGCTCGAGCGGGCCTCTGCGCGTGAGACGGCGGCACGCGTCGCCGCGGGCTCGCTGGCGAAGCTGCTGCTCGCCCAGCTGGGCATGGACGTTCTCAGCCACGTGGTGCAGCTCGGGCCCGAGCGCGTGAAGGAGGGCACGCGCCCGCTCCCGGACGACCTCGAGCGGATCGACGCCTCGCCGGTCCGCACGGCGGACCCCGACGCCGAAACCCGGATGGTCGCAGCCGTCAAGGCTGCGGCGAAGAGCGGAGATTCCCTCGGCGGAGTCGCCGAGGTCCTCGTCTACGGCGTCCCGGTCGGGCTCGGCAGCCACGTCCATTGGGACCGGAGGCTCGACGGCCTCCTTGCCCAGGCGCTGATGAGCATCCAGGCCGTCAAGGCCGTCGAGATCGGTGACGGCTGGGAGGTGGCGGGGCGGCGCGGCTCGGAGGCACACGACGCCATCCACCTCGCGCCCGGCGAGCGGGACTCGGGGGGCTACGCGCGGCAGACCGCCCGCGCCGGAGGGATCGAAGGCGGGATGTCGGTCGGGGGGCTGCTCGTCGCGCGCGCCGCCAT
Source organism: Actinomycetes bacterium (assembly GCA_021794995.1). GTDB lineage: Bacteria > Actinomycetota > Acidimicrobiia > Acidimicrobiales > RAAP-2 > JAJYVT01. The sequence continues at coordinate 28,094 of JAJYPY010000019.1, forward strand.
GAAGCCGCTCGCCACGCTCAGCCGTCCCGTGATCCAGACCGTCGACGTCGCGACCAAGGAATCGACCGTGAGCTTCAAGGAGCGCACGGACGTCACCTCGGTGCCCGCCATGGGGGTCGTGGCGGAGACCATGACGGCGCTCGTCCTGGCGGCAGAGGCGTTGCGCAAGTTTGGCGGGGACTCGGTGGCAGAGGTCGTGCGCAACCGCGACGGCTACCTGGGCGCGCTCGGGGAGACCCTGTCGCCACCCCGGCCGGCATGATGCCGGACGCGCCCGGGCCCGGCGCTCGCGCTGCGCGGCGGATTCTCCTCGTCGGGATGATGGGTGCAGGCAAGACGACCGTTGGCCGCCTCCTCGCGCAGCGTCTCGGATGGCGCTACGTCGACTCCGACGAACAGGTCGAGTCCCTCACCGGCCACAGCGTCCACGAGCTGTTCGAGTCGGGGGGGGAAGAGGCGTTCCGCCCGCTCGAGAGCGAGGCGCTCGCCGCCGCGGTCGCCGGTGACGACCCGGTCGTCGTGTCGGTCGCAGGCGGCGCGGTGCTCGACCCGGCGAACCGCGCGCTCGTGCAGCGCGCGGGGACGGTGGTCTGGCTGCGCGCCCGCCCGCAGACCTTGCTGCGGCGCGTGACGGCCGACGCTGCGGCCGCAGGTGCCGCGGCCGCAGGTGCCGCG
>JAJYPY010000134.1 GCA_021794995.1 Actinomycetes bacterium
CGCGCTGGGGTCGTTACGAAACGAGTGACGAAACCCCTACCAGCGAGGACCTTGAGGGCCCAATGGGCCACCAGCAGGGGGCTGAGGTCACGCGCCGCGCGTCTTTGGCAGTCCCGCCGGCCACCTTGCCCCTCCCTGCCAGCATGGTCGGCGGTGTAGAGGTGTGCGCGGGCGCGTGGAAGCAGCGTTCGGCGGGGATCAGGCGGCGGACCGGCGCGGGATGGAAGGAGTCGGTCTCCCACTGCCGCTGACTCTGCTGCGGTCAGCTCCTCGAACCCGTGGTCGGGGTCGTCGGGCGCGCACAGCGGGTCGGTGAAGTCCCAGCCCTCCGCCCACGACCGCAGCAGCCGGATGTTCGTCGCGGCCGCCGCGCAGGCGGCGAGGATGGAGGTCTTCACGATGCCGACCACCCGGCACCATCCGCGTCGGACGTTCTCGGCCGACGGGTTCTTCATGTTGCCGAAGAAGCCTTCGACGTAGGTGCGCCTGGAGTAGGACTCGATCCACTCGGGGCTTCCCCAGTACAGCGTCTGGCGAAGCTTCGGCGTGACTTTGCCCGGGATGGTGACCGTGCGCTGGGTGCAGCACTTGGGCGCCGCCGCCTTCGCGGGTGGGTGCTCGACCTCCGGCGTCCCTTCGGGTAGCAGTGCTGAGGCCGGACAGTTGGCACAGACCACCTTGCCCGCTTGTGCCGGGCACTCCCAGCGTTCCTTGCCCTGGTCCTTCGCCGTCGGCCGGGCGTTCTGGACGCGCCGGAAGGCGGCGAGCTGGCGAATGGCGATCTTTGCGTGGAACTCCTCGAGCTCCCGCTTCGCCTTCTCGTGGTTGACCAGCTCCTCTGCGGATGCCTTCTTGCGCGTCGGTCCGAGGACCAGCGTGACCGGCCGTTGATGACCGCGAGATCGTCGACCGTCAGGTCGTGGCGTGCCGCTTGCTCGTCGAGCACCGCCCTGCAGTGGGGTGCTCCGTCGATCATGGTTATGCCCTCGAAGTCTCGGACGCCGCGATCACTGGGGTGGAGGTCGAACACCTGGTCGATGCCTCGGCGCCGGAGCTGCTCGGCCCAGCGCTCGGCCACGATGTACGACCACGCCCGATCGTTCAGCAACTCCCGCACGCTGTGCCTCCTTGCGGTCAGTCGGTCGAGGAGCGTGAGCCCGGGTTCCACGACGTCGGTCGCAAGCGGGCGGAGCGTCAGCGCATAGGTGAGCTTCGGAAGTGCCGATGGATCTTCGCGCAGGCCCGGAACGCCGACGAGGTTGTAGAGCTCGTAGCCGAAGCACTTGGTCGACTTGTTGTCGTAGGTACGGGTGCGATCGCCCCAGCGCGCGTCTGGGTCGAATGAGTAGCCTTCGCCTCCGACCTCTTCGAGCCCGTTCTCTCCCAAGCGGTCAGATGCCTCACCTGTCGCAGGGTTACAAGCAGCCGACGCCGCGCCCGTCGATCGCTTCTTGCCCCTCGCCCAGGACTCGAAGCCGGTCCCGTCGAGTGCGAGAGACGCCGGTCGGGGCAAGCGTTCTGGCAGCGATGCTTCGATGATCTTGTCGAGCACGTGCTGGAGCGCACCTGCGCGCGCTTCGCGGTCTTCGGGCGCGAGGTCCGGGCAACGGCCCTCGGTGTAGGCAAGCCTCTTTTCGATTGCCTCGAGCAGGTAGCGCACCTGGCGGATCGAAAGCGATCGCGGGCTAGCTTCGGGGCTCGGCCGGTACTCGGTCCCGAGCGCGATGCGTGCAGAGAGCGCCAGGTTCTTGGTCAGCGTGCCGTGGACGTTCACGAGGGTGAGTGGTCGCTTGTCGCCCACCGTGAGCAGCACGCCGGCCAAGAAGACGTCGATTCTCTGCTGCCGGGGCCGACCGGTGCCGCCCGGGTTCAACGTGGCTTCCAGGTCGCGGTGGATCCCGGTGCGACGGACCGCGTCGATCGTGCGGTCAAGGGTGCAGCGCCGGATCATCGCGCTGCCTTCCCGAGCTTCGTCGAGGCACTTGTGCCTTGGTCCTCTACCGTCCGCAGCACGCGGGCCACGTCCGAGGGTGTGGGCGCCGAGCAGCAGGGCACGAGGTCGACGAGGGTGCGGGCGCTGCGCAGGCCGGTGGCACCCAAGAGCGCGCCGAGGGGGACCGGCGCCGACATGGAGCCACGAGCCACGTCGCCCGCAGCCGGGAGGCGCTGAGTTCGACATCCCGTCCGTTGGCCGTCACGGCCTGCGTGTGGGCGGCGCCGGTCACGTTGCGGCGGTTGGGGTCGTTGCCGTAGAGGGGACGGTCCTCGCCGCGCCGCTCGGCCCGGTGGATAGCGAGGACCTCGCGCAGCAGCTCCTCGTAACTGGAGCGCACGATGACGAGGCGCGACCGAGGACCCGCGACGTTGACGCCGAGGGCGCGGCCCTGGTCGCCGAGGTCCACCTCGACGATGTGGCGCGGGGTGACCTTGCCCTGCTCGGTGCCGTCGAGCCCCGCCCCGAGCCCCAGGGCCACGACCGCTCCGAGCGCCCGCCGGCGCGCTCGGGTGGGCTGGTTGCGTGCCAGACGCACGAACGCCGCGCACTCCTGGGGGGTGTAGGGCGGCTGGACCGGGGCATGGGGAATGCGCTCGGGCCTGGGAGCGCTCGAGAGGTTCTGGACGGCACGGCGAAGGACCGAGCGCGCCGTCGAGCGGCTAGGCCCGGGGTGGTCGGCCATGGCGTCGGCGAGGAAGCGCTCGACCAAAGAGAGGTCGAGTACCTCTTCGGGGCGCAGGTCGGCGTCTCGGTCCTCTCGTTCGGGGCGGCTCGCCACCCACACGCAGAAGCGGGCGAGGTAGCCAGCCTGGCAGGAGAGCCATGTCCGGCTCGGTGGCCCGAAGGCGCGAATCAAAAGGCGCGGGGTCGCTTCCACCCGACCCCAGCGCGAGAGGGCGATCTTCCTCGGGCGCCACGTCACGACGGCAGCCGCGAGCGCACCGTGGAGCGGCGGGACCACGTCCAGCCCTGGCGCCGTGCTCTCGATCGGGCGCTCCTGCGCGGCGGCGTAGGCGGCGCGGGCCGCCCGGGCGGCCCTGGTGGGCGAGACCCGATGGGCGGGCGCCTGTGGACCACTCGCCTTGCGGCCCGAAGCAGCTGACGCAGGGACCGCCGGGGCGACCTCTGCGTCGGCTGCTGTGCGCCACCTCGCTGCGGCATTCCGCACTGCCGCGATGGTGGTGAGGCCGTCAGCGCCTGCACTCGCCTCGTCGCTGTCACCCAAGAGGCCTGCGAGATCCAAGGAGAGATCGCCGACGACGTCCCAGGTCTTGCCCTCGAAGCGCGTGCCCTTGGTCTCATAGGCGGCGACCAGCGCCTTGAGCGGTCCTTCGTCGACGACGCTGCTCCAGAAGGCCACCCCCGGCGCGCACGTCCGGCTCCTGCCGCTCGGGACAACAGGTGCCATCGTCCCGATCGCCCGCGCGATGTGCCGCAGGTCGGTGCGGTAGACGCCGACGGTGCCCCTGCGCTCTCCGCGCCGAAGGCGCTCTGACACGAAGGCGTCGATCGACACAGGGGTCAAGAGCGTGGCGAGGTCGGTCAGGGCGTCGCCCGCCGACGACGGATGCGAGGCGAGGAACGTGCAGAGCCGGGAGAGGAGGCAGACGGCCCTTGTCTCGTCGCACGGGCTGGCGGCAAGGACGGCACTCACGGCGGCACCGCGAGCATTGGCCCAGCTCCTACTGCTGAGTGCGCGAGGGGTGAACCGCTCGAGCCGCTCTTTGATCGTCTCGTCTCGCTTGGTCACGCCGGGCACCGTCCGAAGCCCGGCGCGGCTGACAGTCGCGAATTTCGTGACTTTGTCGCGCTCTACCCCGGGGTGCGACACTCCTCGGATGCCCGCCGGCTACCGCCCCTGCTCGTTCCTCGTCGTCCCAAAGGAGTTCGGCAGGCGCGGCGACGCCGAGTGGCGAGTAGTCACCGAGGACGACGAGGCAAAGGTGGCGGTCGCTTACCTCCAGCACCGCCTCGCGCTCGCCGTCCGTGTCGCGCTCGGCGAATGGGCACGCCATGGCGCGAGGACTACTTTCGCCGCAAGCTCAATGGCCAGCTCCCACTCCATCTGACCGAGCTGATGGAGCTCGCGTTCGAGCTCGGGCCTTCGATCCTGCCCTTCAGGGTCGAGCGCGACACACTTCTCCCCCGCCCGACGTGCGGCTGAAGGCTGCGGCGGTGGCACGCAGAACTCGTGCGCCGCGGCGAGCGCGTCCAGTCCCTCGAGCGCGGATCACGCCTTGTCGATCGGTGAAAGTCGCCGATTCGGGGCGCGCAGCGGTCAGCATCGCGTCGCGCCTGAGCGTCATTCGGGCGATGTGAACCGTTCCGAACGACCCGGGTGCTCGCGACAGTTGCTACGCCCGAAGCGGCACTTCGGCCCGCTATCGCGGCGCGGTAATGGGACACCCGTGATGCGCGGTAGGGGGCAGCCCTCCGGACCGGAGCAAGCGACACCTGCGCTCTTTGCGAGTTCGATCGCCCTCCGCTGGATCGTCGAGCATCATCGCGACCGGACAAGCTCCCACGTTTCGAACTCGCCTCTCGTTCGCGTCCCAGTACTTCCGAACGCCACGATCCCTCCGACGGCTGGGTCGTACGCGAGGCTGAAGTACTGCGGGTTGACCGGCGCAGGGTGCATCGACGCCTGGATCGGGAGCCAAGTGCCGTGGCTGAAGGCGAAGAAGTATGTGGAAGCAAAGACCGCTGTCGCGAATTTTCCCATCGCGATGATCCTGCGAGCTGACCCGTCGGTCACCCAGCTCGTCGACGAGCCGAACATGCCGCCGACGTAGCGCTCGAATAGCTGCCAACTCTTCCCGGTCCACCACCACATCGATCCGGAGCTACCTGTCTGGCCGAGCAACCGTCGGGTCGACGGGTCAAAGGCGATGCCGCTCAGAAAGGGCGGCTCTGACTCAGCGAGCCATCCGGAGGCCCCAAGGACGTACGTGCTCGGCATTGGGCCGCCCGGATGGAGCGAGTGCCCCACGAAGACGAGCTGATGCGTGGCGGCGTCGTAGGCCATGTACGCAGATCCGGATGCCGAAGGCGGAGAGCCTGTGCCCCAGGCTGGGCCGCTCCCAAGCAACTCTCTCCACTGCGAGCCGGTCCACGACCAAGTCGTCGGGGGCCGAACGACGGTCACCGTTCCCGAGTAGTAGGCGGGTGCGGTCACCAGGATGAGTGATTTTCGTACCGGGTCGTAGGCGAGGGCGTCGGGCTGTGTCCCCGTGGGCGGTACCGGGCCTGAGGTCATCTTCGACCACGCATCGTGCGCGAAGACCCAGGTGTCGTGGAGGATCGTGGGTCGTGTCCCTCCGGCTCGGAAGCCTCCAAGCAGCACGAGCTGGCTGGTCGCTGGGTCGTAGGCCGCTGGTGCCGAATCGCGCGGGGAAGGTGCAGAGGTCGTGACCACGCGCTGCCAACGTAGACTGCCTGCTGCGTGGGGACGAGCGCTCGGCACCGTCGCTCTGCGTGGTGGTGCAGTCCCTGTGCCCGAGGCGAGGACCGAGACGAGCGCTGCGACGAGGGCGACCGCCAACACCAGTGCCGCGCCGACAGCGAGCCGCCGGCGCGCTTGGCGCCGCTTCGCCTCACGAAAGATGACCTCGGGACTCGTCCGCGAATCGAGCTCCACGTCCTGGGGATGGAGATCGACGAGCTTCATCGCGGGTCCTAGTGCCGCCGCGCGGAAGTCCCGCGCGCGTTCATACCGCCACCAGGGGATCGGCGGCGTAGGTCCACCGGAACGGCTTCGCCGTCTGGTCGTAGTCGGCGATGAAGGCGATGAGCTTGTCGAGCAGGTCCTGGCGGGAGGTGAAGCTTCCACTGCGGATCACCTTGCGTTGGAGGATCGAGAAGAACAGCTCCACCTGGTTGACCCAGCTCGCATGTGGCGGCGTGTAGTGGGCGACGAAGCGAGGGTGGGACTCGAGCCAACGCTTGGTGGCCTTGGCGGTGTGCGAGGACCCGTTGTCGAGCACGAGGTGGATCTCCATGGTCGGATCGACCGCCCGGTCGATGTCGCAAAGGAAGTCGCAGAAAGTCGCTGCATCGTTGCGGGTGATGTCCCTCGCCAGCACCTCGCCGCCGTGGACGTCGAGGGCGGCCATGAGCGACACAGTGCCGTGGCGGCGGTACTCGAACTCTCTCCTCCGAGGGCGCCCCGACCCGGGGAGCTGGTCGGGGTAGCGGCGCTCCTTGGCCTGGATGGCCGTCTTCTCGTCCACGGAGAGCACGAGGGCCCTCTCCCCCGGGGGGTTCAAGTAAAGCCCGACGACGTCTCGAACCCGGTCCCAGAACTCGGGGTCGTCCCTGCGGTTCAGCCATCCCCGGACCCGGTCGAGGCGAATCTGCATGCCGGTCAGGATGCGCCACAGCTGGGACGCCGAGGCACCGATCCCCTCGGTCGCCCGGAGATGATCGGCCAGCTCCTCGTAGGTCCACGTCGAGACCGGATCACCCGGCGTGCGCTCGGACGTCGCTGCTGCTGCCATTTTCATCCGATCGTCGTGGCCGTAGATGCGTGGGCGACCCGGCCGGGGATCGTCGACGAGACCCTCGAGGCGGTGCTCCAAGAACCGCTTGCGCCACTTGGCGACGTTGGACTCGTGCATCCCCACTGACTTCGAGATCCGCCGAGAGGCCACGCCGTCGGCGGCAAGCAGGATGATCCGTGCGCGCTTTGCGTCCCGGACCGAGGTGGTGTGCCCCGACGCGCGTCGGCGCAGCACGGCTCGCTCCTCATCGCTCAGTTCGATGACCGGTGCCTTCCACATGGCTCAAGACTACACGCGTGTAACTAACGCGGCGGTGCACTAG
>JAJYPY010000135.1 GCA_021794995.1 Actinomycetes bacterium
GACCGAGGTGGTGTGCCCCGACGCGCGTCGGCGCAGCACGGCTCGCTCCTCATCGCTCAGTTCGATGACCGGTGCCTTCCACATGGCTCAAGACTACACGCGTGTAACTAACGCGGCGGTGCACTAGCGCCGCATCCACGGCGAACTGGCCACCGTGGGCGTCGTCATCGCAGCCTCGAGCGTCTGGGCGACCCTGAAGCGCCACGGTATCGACCCATCACCGCGCAGGTCGGCGGCCGACCTGGGCGGAGTTCCTCGCCGCACAGGCGAAAGGCCTGATGGCGTGCGACTTCTTCCACGTCGACCCCGTTCTCCTCCGCAGGCTCTATGTGCTCGTGTTCATCCACCACGACAGGCGCTTCGTGCGGATCGCCGGCATCACGACCCGGTCACCAGCTGGGTCACCCAGCAAGCCCGCAACCTCTCGATGGAACTCGCCGACCAGGCGAACGCGCTCAAGTTCCTCGTCCGCGATCGCGACACCAAGTTCATCGCCTCCTTCGACGCCGTCTTCGCCGCCGACGGCACCAGAGTCATCACCACCCCCGTCCGAGCACCCCGGGCTCACGCCATCTGTGAGTGCGTGATCGGCACCATCCGGCGCGAGTGCCTCGACCGGATGCTCATCCTCGGCCGCCGTCACCTCCAAGCAGTCCTTGCCGAGTACGTCGCATTACAACGCGCACCGGCCCCACCGCTCCCTCAGCCAGCGACCGTCCACTGATTCCGATGCGACCCCTCCCACCATCGGCGACACCGACGCCGCCAGGGTACGAAGAACCGATCGTCTGGGTGGCCTCATCCACGAGTACCGGATGGTCGCCTGAGCTGGGCGGACGGGGTTCTCGGCACCCACAGGCGATTCTTGAGGCGGCTGGAATTGCGAAAGCCCAGCTCACGCTGGGCCTCTGCACCCAGTAGCTCGGTTGGAAAGTGGCGGGGGTTCAGGACCATCGCACGACCATCGGGTGACAGACCCGACGAACCCGCAGGTCAGCGGCCCGACCTATTCAGCCGCCTGGGCGGCTGCCCTACTCAACTTGGTGGCTGGCGATGGGTAGGCCCCGAGAAATGTAGCCGGCACGCCCCCGCGGTGCCGCGGTGGCTGCTCACGGGCTAACCTGTTGACGGTATAACCTCTCAGCGGTATACTCTCGGGTGTGCCCTGGGAGGTTCTCGTCACCGATGAGTTCGAGTATTGGTGGCGAACTCTCCCGCACGAGCATCAGGAAGCGCTCACGGCCCGGATCGCCATGCTGCGTGACCACGGCCCAGCACTCGGGAGGCCCACGATCGACACCATCCAGGCGAGCAGGCTCGCCAACTTGAAAGAGCTCCGGGCTTCACTCGGCCGAGCGCACCTGCGAGTGCTGTTCGTTTTCGACCCGTCGCGTCGGGCGGTCCTGCTCGTCGGCGGCAACAAGGCCGGGCAGTGGCAGTCCTGGTACCGCCGGGCCATTCCTGAAGCGGAGCGCCTGTACGCCCGGCACGTCGAGACCATGAAGAGGGGCAAACGATGAAACGCTTCGAAGAGCTAGAAGCCGAAGTGATGGCCGATGCTTCCCGACGGGAGCGGGTCCAGCGCGAGCGGGCCAAGGTCGTCGCCGAGCAGGTACGCGACGCCCTGGCCGAGTTGCGCCGCGTCCGTCAGCTCACCCAGGTGGAGCTCTCCCGCACGATGCAGCGGCCCCAGTCGACGATCTCTCGGATCGAGCGCGAAGGCGACATGCTGCTCTCGACGCTCGCCGCTTACGTCGAAGCCCTCGGCGGCCACCTCGAGATCAATGCTGTCGTCGACGGCAAGCGCATCCCTCTCACCGCCACCGACGCCCCGGCCACCAAGCGCAGTGCATGAGGGCGGGCGTAACAACAACTTCCCAGTCTCGGGCGAGGATCACGGTAGGGACCGCCCTTGCGGGCGGCCCCCCGTGCAGATCCCAGCGTGCGGCACTACCGCACTGGGCTCCTGCCTCGGGTTCTGGCGTCGAAGCGCACATTCGGGAAGGGATGCTGCACACGGGCAGGCGGGAGCCACCGGATCGCGATGCGGTTCATCCGTTCCCAGTTGAGACGGTCGCCGTCCACGCCCCGTCCTCGATGACTCCTGCGTTCACCCACTTTCGGATGAGTCGCAGGACCCGCTTGTCCGCAATCCGGTGCCCTGTCAGTGATATTCGGGCCGAAGGCCTCGCCCGACGTGCGGAACAAGGGTCAAACCGTCTTGCCCGCGCTCGCGGTCGTGAGGGCAGCGGCTCTCTTCGTTCCTCGCGGTCGACCGGAGGGCCCAGTGGTCGCTCCCGATCCGTTCGCACGCCGGGCTCGCGACGGCCGACCGCCGTCGGATGGGAGCGACGCCGAGCGTCTGCGCGCCACGATCAACGTGCCGCCTACGGCATCGAGCAGGCGCAGCAGCGTCGGAAGGGAGGGCGTGATCTGGCCTGACTCGATCCGCGACAGATCTGCCTGGTCCACTCCAGCTCGCTTTGCCGCCTGGCGTTGGGAGAGGTTCGCGGCTTCTCGCAGCTCAGCCAGCCGGGCCGACACCTGACGGGCTTCATGCACTGCCCCAAGCGCATCGTACTGGCGACGACCGACATCACTGAGGCCTGTGAGCAGCTCGTTTCGCACGTCGTCGTGGCGGAGAGTCGGCACAGTGGCTCCAAACAGTCGATCCTCAGCACTCGCCGAGGTGATGGCCTTGCACCCATCACTCTACACCCTGAGCCGAGATAACCGGTCAGCGCTTGCGCTGGCGACCCTTGGCTGCCGCCTGCTCCACCTGCCAGTCGGCGAGGAGCTTCCGTGCGGCTCGGATCGCTCTCGGCTGAGCTTTGGGATCGGCCCCTTTGTCCAGTCCCGACAGGAGCAGCACGACTCTGTCGCCGTAGAAGGTGCAGAACACCCGGAGGAGGATCCCCTCCGCGGTCAAGCTGGCCAGCTCGGAACGGGAGGAGAGGTCCGCACTAAAGACCTGCGACAGCTCAGCGGCATCGTGATCGACTCGGAGCTCGAAGAGCGCTTGTCCGAGCGCCTTGACGTAGCCGGATTGGCCGATGTCCTTGCCCATCGGCACGAGGGCGAAGTCTACGAAGGCCAGCAAGGCCGCACGCTTGGGATCCGGGAGCTTGCGCAGCCACTCGAGTACGGGCGAGGCACCAGACGCAGTGACGTAGTACTCAACGGTCCACTTCGAAGGTCTCTTGGAAGACGGGGCAGCTCTGGATCGGCGCGGTGCCACGGCAGCCATGGTGGCACGCTGCTCCGCTGCGGCCGCGGGGCCGCCTGGTGCCGAACTAACCGCCGCCGGCGCGTCTCGTCATGCGGATGCGGTTGGGATGAACCCGATGCTCTTGAGGGCGACGAGGCGGCGATGGTGCATCCGCCGCAGCAGGGGGTGAAGGCTGTCGTGGTAGTCGTGGACCTCGACGCTGGTCTTGCCAGGAAGCGCGCGGGTAACCCGACCGACGTACTGCACGACTCGGCTGCGACCCGAGATCGGAAAGGTGAGGAACAGCGTGTCGAGTGCGGGGAGGTCGAAGCCCTCACCGAGGTAGGCGCCCGTGGCAAGCAACAGGATCGGAGCGTCCGTCGACCGGAACTCGTCGAGGATCGCCTTGTGCGCTCTCTTGCCCGTCCCGCCTTTCAGCACCGCCGCTTCGAGTCCGTGACGCGAACTCAACTCAAGCCGGAGGGCCGCAAGATGCTCGGTCCGGTCCGTGAACACGAGGACGTTGCGCCCCCGTCGGTGTGCGTCGGCGACGTCGACGCAGATCTGCCGGTTTCGATCCTCGTCGGCGGCGACTTGCCCCAGAATCGTCTGCACAGCGGCATCTTCGGCCGCGTCCAGGTCGACCAGGGTGTCGTGGACGACGAGGTCCCGCCGGATGAGCACCGTTGCCGTGACATCCTCGCTCACCGTGTGGCGGACGGGCCCGAGTTGCATGTGGAGGATGCCCTCCAGCCCGTCGCGCCGACGGGGCGTGGCGGTCAGACCCACCCATCGGCGGTTCGTCGCTCTGCGCACGGAGCGCTCGAACGTCACCGCCGGCAAGTGGTGGCACTCATCGACAACGACGAGTCCGTAACCCTCGAAGACTGCGGCGGCATCCTGGCGCCGCGCCAACGTCTGGAGCGTGACAAGGTCGACGACGCCGCTGCGCCGGGTTCGTCCAGCGCCTAGTTGACCGATCTCCCGTTTGTGCAGGCCTAGCAGGTCGCCGAACCGCTGTCGCCATTGCTCGGCAAGGGGCTTCGTGTGCACGAGCACGAGGGTCGGCGTGGCAAGCCGTGCGATGAGTGCGCAAGCCATGACCGTTTTGCCAGCCCCGGTCGGCGCGACGAGCACGCCAACGTCGTGTCTGGCCAATTCGGCGACCGCTTTCTCCTGGGCGAAGCTGAGCTCGCCGGTGAAGGTGAACGCCTTGGTCGGCGACACCGGGCGCCGGTCATCGACTTCGAGTCGGCTTCCGGCAGCCTCGATGACCTTGACAGCGTCGTCGAGCAGCCCTCGGGGAAGGTAGAGGCGATCGAGGTCCTCTTCGTAGCAGCGGACCATCCGCGGGATGTTCCACGTCGAGAGCCGGAGCTGCTCGCGCTGGTGGAACTCGGGGTTGTGCACCGACGCGAGGTGCTTGAGCGAGGCGACGAGCGCCGGGGGGAGTCCGATCCGGTCGATCGCCAGCATCGCCTCGAGCACGGAGGTGACCACCGGAGGCGCCGGAGGGCTGGGCCGCCTCGCGCGGGTCATGGTGGCCTGTCCGGCCGACCCAGGACCGGCAGTGACCCGGATGGCGTTGCCGATGCTCTTCGCGTCACCAGCAGGAAGTCGGCGGATCGACGCCAGGAACGTCCACTGATCGGGCCATGGCTCCATGCTCGACGGATCGAGGAAGACCGCATTGCCCTGCTTGCGAGATCGGCCCTGGAGCGGGAGGGCGATGAGATTGCCGAACCCCTTCGCCGGCACGAAGTCCTGGGAGGGGAAGAGCCGGTCGTAGCTCGTCAGATCGACTTCGGCACGAAGTGCCATGGTCTCGCGTAGCAGCCCGGTCCCGAGCCGGCGGGCCGCCGCTGCTTCGAGCGGCTCTTCGAAGAACACCCAGACGTGCGCGCCGTTGCCCGAGCGCGACCGCTCCAGACATGCCGGTACCCCCGCGTCGCTGCACACTTCGAGGAACGCCCGGGCGTCGAGGGCCCAGGAGCCCTTGTCGAAGTCGCAGGCGAGAAAGCAGCAGCGGTCGCCGTCGATAAGCGGGTACACCCCGGCAGTGATGTGCCCTTGGAGGTGCGCGCCGACGACTGCGTCGTCAAGGGGTGCGTAGCGACGAAACGCTTGCGCCTTGCCTCCGTCGAGCGTCACCGGCGACCAACCGGACTTCTTCGTAGATGGGTTTTCCCACCTCTTCGCGTAGACGTCCGCTCGACCGGCGAAGAGCGACCGGAAGAGGCGGATCTTGTCCTCCGGCGGCGAGCTGCCGTCGACTCCGAGCGGTACCTCCTCTGCCGCCGAGAAGAGCCTTGGCGTTCGCTGCGACCGGTGCGATGAGCTCGTCGGCGCCTCGCCGTGGGTCGACCGAAGCCGGTCGTTCTCCTCCTTGAGGCGGGCGATCTCCGCCCTCGCCGCCGCCAGCTCATCGTGAAGGCGCGCCAGCTCGGCGACCAGCACGTCACCTTCCCGCACCCGAGAACCATCCACCGCACCCAAGGCACGAGACCGCTCCACCGTCGGGGCAGGGCTCACGGCTCCGGCCAGCTCCAGCCCGCCGGACGCCGAGCGGGGAACGTCTCGAGCCCGAGCCAGGTCCGGAACGCGGCATGCAGCCACGCCGCGACCGTCCCGGAATGGAAGCGGACATCGGCGAATGACACGGCACCCGGGCGCCCGCCAGCGCGCCGACACGACGCGACCAGACCCCGGCGCTCATCCTCCTTGACGTCGAACCCCAGAACCTCAACGTCAACGTCGAGGATGTTGGCCACACACGGCAGTGCGATCTCGTCTCCGAAGACCGTGAGGAAGCCCATGAGCTGCTCCTCGGCGCTGTACGCGTCGATCGTGATGGACTCGATGAGCTGGCTCAGGACCTGGCCCGGCACAGCGACCAGGTTACGCGGCGCTTCGCCCGAGGGAGACGCCGTCGGCTCCGTGGCTGATTGAACATCCTGGGATCCGCGGAGGCTCTGCGCGCGGGAACGCCGCGGTGCGCCAGCGCATCGAGACCGAACTCGAACCCGGCGGCGCGAGACGAGGGCGGACGGAGCCGGAGCCGGCCGACCCGCTCGACACGCTCGACGAGATGCGCGAAAGGTCTAACTACCCCATCGCCGGCTTGACCAGCCACGATTGAGGCGGCGAGGCTCCTCGCCCGTGGCGCTCAGCTTCGTCTACCGTCTTGTCCGCCGTGTTGCCGAACTGCTTCGGGTCCATCGGATGGACGCCGCGGCCAAGGACGCCGAGATCCTCGTGCTCCGTCACCAACTCGCCGTGCTCCAACGCCAGATCACCCGCCCCAATTCTCCTGGTCCGACCGGGCACTCATCGCCACCCTGGCGACGCTGGTACCACGCGAGCGGTGGGCAGCGTTCCTCGTCACCCCCGAGACGATCCTGCGCTGGCATCGGGCCCTCGTCCGCCGCCGCTGGACCTATCCCCACCGCGGACCCGGCGGACGTGCTCAGCGCACTGTTCGCCGGCGAGCCCTGGATCCCCCAGCGGATCTGAGTGGTCATCGGCGATACTTGGCCGATCGAACCGAAGACGACACCTCCCTCGTGCTGGCCGATCCGCGACGCCG
>JAJYPY010000136.1 GCA_021794995.1 Actinomycetes bacterium
CGCCCGCGCCGGCACCCCGGCGCTCGAGCGCCGCGTCGATGGCGACGAGAAACCCGGCCAGGGTCTTGCCGGTCCCGGTCGGCGACGCCACGAGGACGTCGACGCCAGAGCGGACGAGCGGCCACGCTGCCTCCTGCGGCTCGGTCGCCCCGAGCGGGAAGCGCCGTTCGAACCACCTGCGGACCGCAGGGTGGAAGGCGCAGAGCACCTCGGAAGACGACGCAGGCATCGTGTCCATGTTCCTACAGGGTTGTGACGGCGATCGCCGCCGCGGCACGCGCGGCGTCCCCTCGGAGCGCCGCCAGGCACGCCCGTGGGCTCGAGAAGAGACCGTCGTCGAAATGCTCCTCGGCCGCCTGTGCGAGTCGCTCCTCGGCCCCCGGCGAACGGCCGAGCTCCATGAGCGCCATCACCTCGTTGGAGGTGGCACCGCTGTGCATCAGTCGAGTGCCGGTCCGCCGGGCGTGCTCAGACGCCGAGCGGGCCGCTTCGAGCCCCTCTTCGGGTTTACCCAGCGCGTGCAGCATGTGGGCGAGGTGCAGCTGGGCTCGACTCAGCGTGCCCATGTCCCGGGCGCGTTCGGCCAGGCGCGCCGCGAACTCGAAAGACGCCGCCGAGCGCGAGCGCCTGGCAGAGCCAGAGCGCGTCGGTGGCGAAGCGCTCGGCTTCGTCCTGGTTGCCGCTGAAGAGCTGCGCAATGGCGAGATGTTCGAGCACCTGCGCGGTGTCGCCGTCGGGCTCCGGACCCAGCACCTCGAGCGCAGCGGCGATCTCGGACCGCGCCGCCCCGTGGCGCCACCCCAACCGGTGCGCGTGCTCCAGCAGCCGCAGAAGCGGCCCTCCTCGGGGTGCTGCCTCCGGCAGACCGCACACCCCTCCATTGCGAAAGATGCTACCGGGCGGCAGGCTCCCGCTCTCTGCGTGGCGACTCGTGGTCGCCTGGGCGGCCGTCCGCCAGGGCCGCCGTGAGCCACCGCTCCCGGCCGTCGGTCACTGACGTGGCCACCAACTGGGGCCTCCGACCGCGCCCTCCAGATCACTCCGACAACGTCGGCGCCGGAACCTCCTCGCTCAATGCGCTCACGCCCCGCCACCCGGCTCGCGGCGGCGATCCGTTCGGCGGGTCATGGACCCTCGGGATCGAGACGGAGAGCCGGGCGGCTGCGCCGGACCCAGGGAGCCCGGATCCGCGGGATGCACAGGATCTTGGCGCCGGAGCCACTCTGCACGGCCGACGCGGTCGCGGCGCACCGCCCAGCGCAACGTCACCACGGCGAGCACCAAGAGAGCCGCGGCAAACACGCCGAACACCACCACGAACGCTGCGTCGACTCCTGCAGCGGAGATCAGCCCGACGGTCGCCACCGCGACGAGGTTAGACACCACGCCCCCCTGTCGTCGGAGATCGTCACCCGACCTGTCACACCCGCGGGGCACGCTGACGAGGTGACGATCGCCCCGGCACTCCCCGCCACTCGGCGCACCGAGCTCCCTCAGCGCATGCCGCCCCCACGCCTCGAAGCGACCACGGATCTCCTCGAGCACCTGCGTGCCCCCAACGTCTCCAGGCCGCGGGTCGATGCTGGACTCGCCGGGGGACTGCGGGCGTGGCTCGAGGACGAGGTCGCGGCGCGAGTGCCGCGACCTCGTCGCGGACGCCTTGTCGTGCACGACGCCCTGGCGACGGGCGCGCTGGCGACGGTGAGCGAGGGAGCGGGCGCCGGGCGTCCCCGCGTGGTCGCCGGGCGGAGCTCCGAGCAGGTCGCCGGGCGAATCGCCGAGCGGATCGCACGCATGATCTTCCGGCTCGTCGTGACCGACGGTGCGCCCCTGCATCCCTTCGAGGATGCGCTCGCCGCGCTCGCCGTCTGCGAGGGTGGTCCCGAACTGCTCGAGGCGGTGCGTCTGCTGCCTTCACCCGCGCGCGCGGCGCTGCGCATCGCCGCGCACACGTGCGCGGCGACCACGGCGGCACAGTGGCGCCGCGCACCCGCGGCGTGGCTCCCGCGGACCGGCGAACGACGACGCGTGGCGCTCGGGGGCGGCGACGTCGTGCTGCGCGCGACCGCGGACCTGGTGCTCGGCCGTCCCGCAGTCAGGACGGCATCGGTGTGCCTCGTCCGGGTCCGTACCGACGGTGCGACCACGTCCGCTGTCGGCGACGTGCGCGCCTTGCGGTTCCTCGCGCTGCTCGAGACCGTGTGCAGCGGCGCGGCGCCGTTGCGGGTCGCGAGTTACCGTCCCGCGTCGGGGACGCTGGTCTGCGAAGAGGTCACCGATACCTTCCTCACTGAGGCGGTCGGCGACGTCGCCGCGGCGCTGGCACGGCCATGACGGGGCAGGCGCTGACGGAGCCCACGAGCGTGTCGACGCTCGCGCTGCCTCGTTGCGCCGCGCTCACCGACGCGTTGCTCGCCACCGGACCGTCGGCGTGTGACGATCGTGCGATCGCGCAGCTGCGCGAGCGGCTCGAGCATGGCCTCGCCCGCGTCGCGAACCGCCCCTGCATCCCCCACGGCGTCCGCGTCGTCCGCATCGGTTTGTACCAGCTCAGCCGCATCGCGAGCGGGCCGTGCGCGTCTGGGACCGAGCTCTCGCCGCCAGCCTTCCGGTGGAGCGCGCGCACCGCACGCCGCGCGATCGGACTGGCTGCGGTCCGAGCTGGCCTCGACGGGCGCGCCGCCACTCCGCTGGACGCGGTGGCACTCGTGGTGTCGGATCCCGCTGGGCCGTTCGGGGTGGGCCGTTCGGGGCCCGGATCGTGTGCGGACTGGCTCGCGTCGCTCGCTGCCCCGGCGCGCGCCGCGGTCGGCGCCGAGGCGACCACGTGGGCCACGCAGCTGTGGACCGCTCTCGATTGGCACCGGCTCGGCCCGCCGACGCAGGTCGGGCCCGCCGACCGTGGGTGGCACTGGGCGGGCGCAGTCCGTGTGGCGCTGCGAGGTCGGGTCGACGTCCGCCTCGCCGGTGGCGCCTGCCTGACGCTGCTCGACGGTCTTCCGAACGCTGGTAGCCGGTCCGCCCTCAAACTCTCCGCGCTGGTCGACGCGCTGGCGAAGGGCGCCGGGCACGTGCCGGACCGGGTCATCGGGTGGTGGCCCGACTGCGGCAAGGCGTGGATCGTGCCGATCGACGCGCCAGCCCTCGGCGAGACCGCAGATGCCGTAGTCCGGTCCGCCGGCGTCCTCCTCGGAGCGGCCGAGGACGGGGACGGGTCCACCGGCCGGTAACGTGGATCCTCCCCATGCAACTCCGCGAAGACATCCGAAACGTCGCCATCGTCGCCCACGTCGACCATGGCAAGACCACGCTCGTGGACGCGATGCTGCGCCAGACGGGTGCCTTCGGTGCCCACGAAGAGCTGACTGACCGCGTGCTCGACTCGGGCGACCTCGAACGCGAGAAGGGCATCACCATCCTCGCGAAGAACACGGCCGTCCGCGTCGGCGACGTGAAGATCAACATCGTCGACACGCCTGGTCACGCCGACTTCGGCGGGGAGGTGGAGCGCGGCCTCACGATGGTCGACGGCGTCCTGCTGCTGGTCGACGCCTCCGAGGGTCCACTCCCTCAGACGCGCTTCGTGCTGCGCAAGACGCTCGAGGCCCGCCTTCCCGTCGTGCTGGTGGTGAACAAGGTGGACCGGCCCGACGCGCGGATCGACGACGTGGTGCACGAGGTGGAGGAGCTCTTCTTGGACCTCGGCGCCGACGAGCACCAGATCGGATTCCCCATCCTCTTCTCCAACGCTCGCGCCGGGTGGGCGACGTCCGAGCGCGGGACCGAGGGGACGGACCTCCAGCCGCTGTTCCGCACCATCGTCGAGCACGTGCCTGCCCCGCTGTACGACCCCGAGGCACCGCTCCAGGCGCTCGTGTGCAATCTCGACGCCTCGCCGTACGTGGGCCGTCTCGCGATCTGCCGGATCTACCACGGCACGCTGCGCAGAGGATCCGTCATCGGATGGTGCCGGCTGGACGGCTCGGTGGAGCGGGCGAAGGTGACCGAGCTGTACGTGACCGACGCGCTCGAACGGGTTCCCGCCGACGAAGCCGGACCCGGAGAGATCGCTGCGATCGCAGGTCTCGCGGAGGTCACGATCGGCGAGACGATCGCCGACGCCGACGACCCGCGTCCCCTCCCGGCCATCACGGTCGACGAGCCGAGCCTGACGATGACGATCGGGATCAACACGTCACCCTTGGCCGGCACCGACGGCACGAAGCTCACGGCACGACTCGTGAAGAGCCGGCTCGACACCGAGCTGATCGGCAACGTCTCGTTGCGCGTCGCTCCCACGGAGCGACCCGACGCGTGGGAGGTGCACGGCCGCGGGGAGCTCCAGCTCGCCGTGCTCGTCGAGACGATGCGACGAGAGGGGTTCGAGCTGACGGTCGGCAAACCACAGGTGGTCACCCGCGAGATCGACGGCCAACGTTGCGAGCCGATGGAGAGCGTGGCGATCGACGTCCCCGAGGACTACCTCGGCGTCGTCACGCAGCTCCTGGCACTGCGCAGGGGCACCATGCTCGAGATGGTCAACCACGGCACGGGCTGGGTGCGTGTCGACTACCGCGTGCCCGCCCGCGGGCTCGTCGGGTTTCGCACCGAGTTCCTGACCGAGACGCGCGGGACCGGCATGCTCCATCATGTGTTCGACGGCTGGGCCCCGTGGCAGGGTGAGCTCCGCACGCGCCGCAATGGGTCGATGGTCGCGGACCGTCGTGGCGTCACGACCACCTTCGCGCTGATGAACCTCCAGGAGCGCGGCACGCTCCTGGTCGGACCCGCGGCCGAGGTCTACGAGGGGATGATCGTCGGGGAGAGCTCGCGCCGCGACGACATGGACGTGAACCCCGCCAAGGAGAAGAAGCTGACCAACATCCGTTCCTCCACCGCCGAAGAGCTCGAGCGCCTCACCCCGCCGCTGTTGCTGTCCCTTGAGCAGGCGCTCGAGTTCATCGCCGAGGACGAGTGCGTCGAGGTCACCCCCAAGACGGTGCGTCTGCGCAAGGTGGTGCTCGACGGCGCGGTGCGCGGGCGGACGCGCAGCAGGGCTCGCGCCGCTCGGGACTGAGTCGGCGGTAGCCTCGGCCCCGCGAGACCGCCCCGCAGTGATGCGGGAGGAAGTGCCGTGCCCGGAGGGATGGCAGAGCGGACGAATGCGCGGCTCTTGAAAAGCCGTGGGGCTCCGGTCCCCGTGGGTTCGAATCCCACTCCCTCCGCCGTGGAGCCCCAGCCCGCTATCACCCACGAACGTGCCATGCAGCTCGCCTTGGACGAGGCCGAGGCCGCGGTCGCCCACGGCGATGTGCCGGTCGGCGCCGTGGCCGTCGCCGCGGGGAGGGTCGTGGCCCGCGCGCACAACGAACGCGAGCTGCGGCGCGACCCGACCGCCCACGCAGAGCTCCTTGCACTGCGCGCTGCTGCCTTGGCGCTCGGCTCGTGGCGCCTCGGCGAGGTCACCCTCGTCGTCACGCTCGAGCCCTGCACGATGTGTGCCGGCGCCCTCGTGGCCGCGCGGGTGGGCGGCCTGGTCTTCGGTGCCTACGATCCTCGGGCCGGCGCCTGCGGGTCGCTTTACAACCTGTGCTGCGATCCCCGGTTGAACCACGAGCTGGCGGTGGTGGGCGGGGTCCTCGAGGAGCAGTCGGCCGCGATCCTGCGCGAATTCTTCGCCGGGCGCCGGCCCTGAGCGACACCTGCGGATCGGCACCGGGCCACCAAGTAATCTCTGCGCCGGAGGCGTGCGAGAGCGGCCGAATCGGACGGTCTCGAAAACCGTTGTACCCCCTGGGTACCGTGGGTTCAAATCCCACCGCCTCCGCTCGGCGGTCCCGCAATCCGGGGCTGCACGCTGCCGATCCGCCGGCCGCCCCGCCCGGCTGCTCCTGCTACGCTCCGTGCGCCGGTCCGTGAGGCCGGCGGCCGGCACAGGGCCGGCGGGGTCTGATTCGAGTTCCTGTTCGAGTGGGCCTTGGACCTGACAGGAGCTCGGTGCTCGGTGGTCTCCACTCGGCTCGATCGTCGTGCGTTCGCGACGCGTGCGTGCGGCGGCCGGCCGTGGGGGTCCGACCCATCCTCCTGACGGCGTCCGAGGTGGCGCCCGAGCGGGCGCTCACAGCGCCCAGGAGATGAAGCGAGAAGAGAAGAAAGAAGGGCAATTATGCCGATCGGAACCGTAAAGTTCTTCAACAACGAGAAGGGCTACGGCTTCGTGTCCCGTCCGGACGGAGAAGACGTCTTCGTCCACTATTCGAACGTCGAGGGCTCCGGGTTCCGGACCCTGGAGGCGGGACAGCAGGTGGAGTTCGACATCGCACCGGGGCGCAAGGGTGACGAGGCGCGCAACGTCAAGGTGATCTGACCGCCGTCGCCCTGCGCCCGATCCGCGGGCTCGCGCCTGTGGGTCGGAGAGAACCGAGAGAAGGGGTGACCATGGCACGTCCACGTACCACCGTCGGGAAGCTCCAGCGGGACCAGGCGAAACGGGAGAAGGCGAGGGCCAAGCAGGAAGACCGGCTCGCGCGCCGTGCCGCGAGCAGCGAGACCGACGGCGTCGCATCTGCACCGGAAGAGGACCAGGAGGCGCTCCTCGCCCAGTTCGCCCGCCTCCACGAAGACCTCGCCGACGGCAGGATCTCCATCGACGACTTCGAGTCTCGTCAAGACGACCTCCGGCGAAGGCTGCGGGTCGACTGACCAGCGGGGCGCTCAGCGCCTGGACCTGCGACTGCGACTGCGACCGCGACTGCGACCACGGCCACGACCGCG
>JAJYPY010000020.1 GCA_021794995.1 Actinomycetes bacterium
GACGCCGCCCGGCTGCCGGTGCGCGCCGGCGCCTGAGGGGCGGCGGCGCGGCGGTTTACACTCTGGCGGTGAGCCGCAAGTTCTTCGTCCGCACCTTCGGGTGTCAGATGAACGAGCACGATTCCGAGCGCCTTGCCGGTCTCCTCGCCGCCGAAGGCATGGAGCCGGCGCTGGGTCTCGACGATGCCGACGTCATCGTGCTCAACACCTGCTGTATCCGGGAGCACGCGGACAACAAGCTCTACGGCCACCTCGGCCAGCTGAAGTCCCTGCGCGAACGGCGGCCGGACCTGCAGATCGCGGTGGGCGGGTGCCTCGCGCAGAAGGACCGGGAGCTCATCAGGGCCAGGGCTCCGCACGTGGACGTCGTGTTCGGCACGCACAACCTCGCTCGTGCCCCGGAGCTCTTGCGGACCGCGGCGCGGTCGGGACCCGTCGTGGAGGTGCTCGACGCGCCCGACCCCGCGCTCGTCGACCATGCGCCGGCGCTCTCGGCGGTGCGCGAGGTGCCGTACGCGGCGTGGATCACGATCCAGACCGGGTGCGACAATTCGTGCGCCTTTTGCATCGTGCCCTCGGTGCGCGGGCCGGAGGTCAGCCGTCCCGTCGACGACGTCGTCGCAGAGGCCCGCTCGCTCGCCCGGCGCGGGGTCGTCGAGGTGACCCTGCTCGGCCAGAACGTCAACTCCTACGGCCGCGACCTGACGCGCCGCAGCCCGCTGTTCGCGCCGCTCTTGCGTGCGGTCGGCTCGGTCGAGGGCATCCGGCGGATCCGTTTCACCAGCCCCCATCCGAAGGACCTGCGTCCCGAGACGATCGCGGCGATGGCGGAGGTCCCGACGGTGTGCGAGCAGCTGCACCTTCCTCTCCAGTCCGGCAGCGATCGTGTGCTTGCCGCGATGCGGCGGGGCTACACGGCCGACCGGTACCTCGCGCGCCTCGCCGCGGCGCGTGCCGCCGTCGGCGACCTCGCCGTCACGACGGATCTCATCGTGGGGTTCCCTGGCGAGACCGAGGAGGACTTCACCGACACGCTCGCCGTCGTCGCAGAGGCGGCGTTCGACAGCGCGTACACCTTCATCTTCTCGCCGCGTGAAGGGACCCGCGCAGCCGCGATGCACGACGCGTTCGTCCCTGCCGAGGTCGTGGCCGACCGCTTCGACCGCCTGCGCACCGTGGTGGAGCGCTCCGCGCTGCTGCGCCACCGCGCGCGCGTGGGGCGGGTCGAAGAGGTGCTGGTGGAAGGGCCGAGCCGACGCGATCCCGGCGTGCTCGCAGGGCGGACTCGCCAGGGCAAGCTGGTGCACTTCGCGCCGACGCCGGATGGGGCCCCCGCGCCGGGCGCCTTCTGCGACGTGGAGGTGACCTCCGCCGCCCCCCACCACCTCGGTGGCACGCTCGTCCAGGTGACCGCCGCCCCCGCGCACCGGCGCCGGATCCCGGTCAGCGCCGCTTGACGCCGTCTGCCGTCGCGCTCGTCGGGACCACCGCGTCGGGCAAATCGTCGCTCGCCATGGCGGTCGCCCGACGGCGCGACGACGTCGAGATCGTGTGCGTCGACTCGATGACCGTCTATCGCGGCATGGACATCGGGACCGCCAAGCCGCCTGCGGCCGACCGCGCCGCGGTGGCGCACCACGTGGTGGATGTGGTCGACCCGTCCGAGGAGTTCACGGTCCGCCAGTTCCAAGAGGCCACGCGCGCGGCGCGTGCCGCGATCGATGGCCGTGGCCACCGAGCGCTCCTCGTCGGCGGGACGGGCCTCTACCTGCGAGCCGTCGTGGACGCGTTCGAGATTCCCGCCCGCTATCCCGACGTGGCCTCGGAGCTCGAGCGCGAGGCCGACGAGCCAGGTGGCCTCGCGGTGCTCCATGACCGCCTCGCGTGCCTCGACCCGGTCGCGGCCGCCCGGACGACCGCCTCCAACCGGCGACGCATCGTGCGCGCCCTCGAGGTGACGGTCGGATCTGGCCGCCCCTTCTCCTCGTACGGCCCAGGCCTGACGGCGTACCCGCAGACGGACGTGACGCTCGTGGGCCTTCCCTTCACACCCGACGTGGTCGACCGCCGTATCGAGGAGCGCTTCTCGACCTGGCTCGACGAGGGGCTCGTGGAGGAGGTGAGGCGCCTCGCACGGCGACCCGAGGGCATGTCGAGGACGGCACGCCAGGCGCTCGGGTACAAAGAGCTCCTGTCGCACGTGCTCGAGGGCGCCCCGCTCGACGCGTGCGTCGAAGAGGCGGTGCGGCGTACGCGCGCCTACGCCCGCCGGCAGTGGTCGTGGTTCCGCAGGGATCCGCGCGTGTGCTGGATCCACGACGGCGACGACCCTGTCCAGGTCCTCACCGCGGCACTGGACGGCGTGCTCGTGCACGGCGGCCGTGCTCGCGGTGCGAAACTGTGCGCGATGGACCACGCCACCGAACGACGCGAGGTCCGTGCCACGCTGCCTGGAGCTGACGAGGGCACCTTCGGTTGTGCCCCGCTGACCGCGGTGAAGCTCGAGGCGGCGGGCAACGACTTCTTGGTGGTGCTCGACGCCGTGGGGTCTCGTGGCGAGGGGTCTCGTGGCGAGGGGTCTCGCGGCGGGGGCCGCAGCCCGGTGACGCCGGCCCAGGTGCGCGCGTTGTGCGACCGGCGACGCGGGGTCGGCGCGGACGGCGTGATCGTCGGGCGTCTCGGGGTGCCTGACGCCGATCTCTCCATGGAGCTGTGGAACGCCGACGGCAGCCCTGCGGAGATGAGCGGGAACGGCATCCGATGCCTCGTCCACGCGGCGGTGCTCGCCGGGATCGTGCGCCCGGGCCGGGTCCGGGTGTCGACCGCCGCGGGGGTGCGGACCGTCGACTACGTCGAGGCATCCGGGGCCGGACCAAGTGCGAGCGCCAGCGTCGACATGGGCCCCGTCCTCCTCGGTGACGAGCTCGCGAGCCCGCTCCCCGGCACGCGTGCGCGCACGGCACGCGTCGGGAACCCGCACCTCGTGCTCCTGGGCGACGTCGACCTGACCAAGGTGGACATGGCCGCGCTCGGGCGCAGCGCAGAGGCCTCCACGGGCGCGCCGGTGAACGTCGAGGTCGTACGTCCCGGGCGCACAGGAGCCGACCTGACGCTGCGGGTCTTCGAGCGCGGTGTCGGCGAGACCGAGGCGTGCGGGACGGGCAGCTGCGCTGCGGCGGCGGTCGCGCGGAGCTTCGGGGTGGTCGGCCGGCACGTCCTCGTGGACAACCCGGGCGGGCGGCTCGAGGTCCATCTGGGGGCCGGGGGCGACGATCCCGTGCTCCTCGGCGGTCCGGTCCGCAAGATCGCCGACGTCCTGGTCGCTCCCGCCGTCCTCGGCGGTTCGAGGTGACGACGCAGCTCCCGGGCACCCTCATCACCCGGGAATTCCGCGAGCGCATCGTCCTCGTCGGCGTGGTGCTCGCGGGTGCGGGCGTCGATGAGGTGGAGGCGAACCTCGACGAGCTGGCACTCCTCGTGGACACCGCAGGCGCGGACGTCGCCGCCCGTACGATCCAGCGGCGGAGCCGGCCCGACCCTGCCACGTTCGTCGGGCGGGGCAAGGCGCACGAGCTCGCCGAGCTGGCCGAGCAGGTGGACGCCGACACGGTCGTCTTCGACCAGGAGCTGTCGCCCGCGCAGCAGCGCAACCTGGAGAAGCTCTTCGGCCGCACCGCGATCGACCGCACGGCCGTCATCCTCGACATCTTCGCCCAGAACGCGCGGAGCCCCGAAGGGAAGGCCCAGGTCGAGCTGGCGTTGCTGCGCTATCGCCTGCCACGCCTGCGCGGCAGGGGCCACGCGCTGAGCCAGCAGGCGGGGGGGATCGGGACGAGAGGACCCGGCGAGACGCAGCTCGAGGTGGACCGCCGCCGCCTCGTGCGGCGGATGCACCGGCTCGAGGCCGACCTGCGCGAGGTGGATCGCACGCGCGCGCTCCAGCGGCGTTCGCGCCACCGTGGCAGGCTCCGGGAGGTGGCGCTCGTCGGGTATACGAACGCGGGCAAGTCGACGCTCCTCAACCGCTTGACCGACGCGGGAGTCCCTGCCGAGAACCGCCTGTTCGTCACGCTCGACCCCCGCACCCGCCAGCTCGCGCTGCCCGGTGGTGAGACGGTGCTCGTCACGGACACCGTCGGGTTCGTGCGCAGCCTGCCGCACGAGCTGGTGGAGTCCTTTCGCTCGACCTTGGACTCCGTCCGGCTCGCCGATCTCGTGCTGCACGTCGTCGACGGCGCGGCGCCGGATCCCGAAGGACAGATCGCTGCCGTGCGAGGGGTGCTCGGCGAGATCGGCGCCGGGGATGTGCCCGAGCTGCTCGCCGTGAACAAGGTGGACCGGAGCCCCGAAGCGGCGCGCCTGGCGACCATGACCGAGGGGGCGGTCTGCATCTCCGCACGGACGGGAGCGGGGGTCGACACCTTGCTGCGCGCGGTGGGCGACCGGCTCCGCATGGCCGACCGGGTCGTCGAGCTGCAGATCCCGTGGGCGCGCGGCGACATCCTCGCCGCAGTGCACCGCGAGGGCGAGGTCGTCGAGCAAGAGGACGGAGACGATGGCGCGCGGCTGCACGTGGTCCTCGACCCCGCCGGGAGGGCCCGGTTCGCAGACTTCTTCGTGCGCCCGGCGTAGTGGGATCGGCCGAGCGATGAGTGGCTTTCGACCTCCGCCCTACCCCTACGAGCGCCTGCAGCAGCTGCACGACCTCGCCGACGCCGTGGAGGGCGGCAAGGTCGACTGCTCGGTCGGGACGCCCTGCGACCCGCCGCCGCCCGAGGCGGTCCGTGCGCTCGCAGACTCGGGGACCGAACGCGGCTACCCGCCGTCTGCGGGCACCCCCGCGTACCGGCGCGCGGCGGCGGCCTACCTGGGGCGGCTCTTCGGCGTCTCGGTCGACCCTGGGTCCGTCGCCGCCTGCGTCGGCACGAAAGAGCTGGTCGCATCCACGCCCCAGTACCTGCACCTGCGAGATCCGAGCCGCGACACGGTGCTGTACCCCGCGGTGTCGTACCCGACCTACGCGATGGGTGCCCGGCTCGCAGGGTGCCGCGCCGTGGGCGTCCCCCCTGCCGCAGCGGACGGTGGCGGGCTGAACCTCGACGCGGTGGACCCCGACGACGCGCGCCGCGCGCTCGTCTTGTGGGTGAGCTCGCCGGCAAACCCCTCGGGCGGCCTCACCGACCTGTGCGCCGCGGCAGCGTGGGGACGGCGTCACGGGGTGGCCGTCTTCTCCGACGAGTGCTATGCGGACTACACGTGGGACGGTCGCCCGCGCTCGATCCTCGAGGAGGGCGCCGATGGCGTGGTGGCGGTGCACTCGGTGTCGAAGCGTTCGAATCTCGCGGGCGTGCGCGCGGGCTTCTTCGCGGGCGACGAGACGCTGGTGCGCTACCTGCGCGCCGTGCGGCAGCACGCAGGGCTCATGGTGCCGGGACCCGTGCAGGCCGCTGCGGCCATCGCGTGGGGTGACGATGAGCACGTCGGCGCGCAACGTGCCCGCTACCGCGAGCGGCTCGGCATGCTCGCCGCGGCGCTCTCGTCCGCCGGCTGCCCGACGGCGCTTCCCGACGGGGGCTTCTACCTGTGGCCCGAGGTGCCCGAACGCTGGGCGGACGGCTGGGCGATGGCGGCGGACCTCGCAAAGGTCGCCGGACTGGTCGTGAGCCCCGGCGACCTCTACGGAGAGGCCGGAACGCGACACGTGCGCATCGCAGTGGTGCAGCCGACCGAGCGCGTGGCGCTGGTCGCGCAGCGCCTGGCGGCGTCGGGCTGGAGCTGAGCGCGGGTTAGCCGTCCCGGCGGTGGACGCTCAGCGCGTACGTGCCGCCGGGGTCGAACGGCATCCTGTCCCAGGTCGCCCAGCGCGCCTCGAGCTCGAGCCCCGCGTCGCTCGCCATGGCGTCGTAGTGCTCGAGCGCGACGCCGCCGCGGTGCACGGGGTGGTCGAGGGAGAACCCGGCGACCAGGCGCCCGCCCGGCTCGAGGTGGCCCGCGAGGCGCCGGACGACGGCATGACGCACCCCCGGATGGACGAACAGGATGACGTTCCCGGCCAACAGGACGACGTCGAAGCGACGGTCGAGGTCGAGATCGGCGAGGTCGGACTCGACCCACGCGAGCGCCGGGGCCTTCCGGCGGGCGGCGTCGAGCATCACCGGGTCGACGTCCACACCCACGACGTCGATTCCCCTGCGCGCCAGTTCGATGGCCACCCTGCCGGTGCCGCACCCCGCGTCGAGGACGCTCGCGGGACCGAGCGCGGTCACGAACTCCGCCTCACCGTGGACGTCGAGCCCCGAGGAGGCCAGCGCGTCGAAGCGCCGGTCGTAGTCGTCCGCACGCTCGGGATCGTCCGGGTGCCACCCCCTACCCTGGGTCATCGGTACAGTCTGGCGGCGTGGAGGACCTGGCCGCTCGCATCGAGGAGCTCTGGGAGCACGCCGGCGAGCTGACGCCGGCGGACGCGGAGGCGTCCGCGATCGTGACCGAGGCCGTCGACCTGCTCGATCGCGGGGTGCTGCGTGTCGCAGAGACCGGAGCGGACGGGACGACCGTCGTGCACGACTGGCTGAAGAAGGCGATCCTGCTCCTCTTCTGCCTCCGTGAGGTCCGGACCACTGAGGTCGGCCCGTTCGAATTCGCGGACAAGCTGCCGCTCAAGAAGGACTTTGCCCGCGCCGGGGTGCGCGTGGCGCCCGGGGCCTCGGCGCGCTGGGGCTCGTACCTCGCACCGGGCGTCGTGCTCATGCCCTCGTATGTGAACATCGGGGCGCGCGTCGGCGAGCAGACCATGGTCGACACGTGGGCCACGGTCGGGTCCTGCGCACAGATCGGCGCCCGCGTGCACCTGTCGGGCGGGGTCGGGATCGGGGGGGTCCTCGAGCCGCCGAACGCCGTTCCGGTGATCGTCGAGGACGACGTGCTCGTGGGCAGCCGGTGCATGGTGACCCAGGGTGCGCGGGTCGGCCGGGGGGCCGTCCTCGGCGAAGGCACGATCTTGAACCCGTCGATCCCCGTCGTCGACGCCGACACGGGCGAGGAGCTCGGCCGCGGCGTCGTGCCGCCGTGGTCGGTGGCGATCTCCGCGGCGCGCCGGCGCGAGTATCCCGGCGGAGAGTTCTTCCTCCCGTGCGTCCTCGTCATCCGGCGACTCGAGGAGGGCGAGCGGCACGACAAGGCCCGTCTGAACGCGCTGCTGCGCGCACACGGGGTCTCGGCATGAGCGGGGGCGACCTGCTCGCCCGCACCGCGGAGCTCGTCGCGGTGCCCTCGGTGAGCCGTGAGGAAGGCGCGCTGTCGGCGCTCGTCTTCTCCGAGCTCCGCGCACACCCGTGGCTCGAGGTCGAAAGGGTCGGCGACAACGTCGTGGCGCGCACGCACCTCCGACGGGCGCAACGCCTGGTGGTGGCGGGTCACGTCGATACCGTGCCACCAGCCGGGAACGAGCGCCCCCGCGTCGGCGACTCGGCCGTATGGGGAGTCGGCGCGTGCGACATGAAGGGCGGGCTCGCCGTCATGCTGGACCTCGCCGCCTCACTCCGCGAGCCGGCGGTGGACGTCACGTGGTGCTTCTATGTGTGCGAGGAGGTGGCACGCGAGGAGAACGGCCTGGTGCGCCTGTGGGCCGACCGGCCGGACCTCCTCGCATCGGACGCGGCGGTCCTGTGCGAGCCCACCGACGCGAAGGTGGAGGCCGGATGCCAAGGCACCCTGCGCGCGGTGGTCCATGTGGGAGGCGTGCGTGCGCACAGCGCCAGGCCGTCGACCGGATGCAACGCGATCCATCGCGTCGCCCCGGTCCTCGAGCGGCTCGCGTCGTGGGAGGGCCGCACCGTCGAGATCGACGGCTGCGTGTTCGCCGAGCAGCTCCAGGCGGTCGGGATCGCGGGGGGAGTGGCCGCGAACGTCGTCCCCGACCACGTGGCGCTCACGGTCAACCATCGCTACGCCCCCGACCGCGGTTCGGCTGCGGCGCGCCAGGTCCTGTCCGATCTGCTCGAGGACCTCTTGGACGCGCGCCTCGGCGACCGCCTCGAGGTGGTCGCCGAGGCCGACGGTGCGGCGCCGGCTCTCGGGCACCCACTGCTCGCGTCCATCGTGGAGCGCAGCGGTCACGCGCCGCAGGGGAAGGCCGGGTGGACCGACGTCGCGACCATGTGGGCGCACGGGGTGCCGGCGATGAACTTCGGTCCGGGGGATCCGCTGCTCGCGCACCATCCCGACGAGCACGTCACCTTGGACTCGCTGGAGCGTGCGCGCGCCGTGCTGGCCGACGTGCTCACGGGCGCGGTGCGCGTCTAGAGCCTGCGGAGCACCGTCACGACCTTGCCGAAGATGGCAACGTCGTCCGGCGCGAGCTCGATGGGGGAGAACGCCGGGTTCGCGGGGGACAGCACGACCTTGCCGGCGCGCCGGGAGAACGTCTTCACGGTCGCCTCACCGTCGGGGATTCCCGCGACGACCACGTCGCCGTTCTCCGCGACCGGCTGCTGGCGCACGACGACGTAGTCGCCGTCGAAAATGCCCGCCTCGATCATCGAGTCCCCGCGCACGCGCAGCATGAACAGCGATCCCGACCCGGTGAAGTCCTCGGGGAGCGCGACGATCTGCTCGACGTTCTCCTGGGCGAGCACGCCCGTGCCCGCGGCCACCTCGCCCACGAGCGGAATGTGGCGCACCGGGCCCGCCGCCATGGCGACCTGGGAGGTCGCCTCGTAGCGCACCTGGATCGCTCGGGGCTTGGTCGGGTCGCGCTGGAGGTAGCCCTCTCGCTGGAGCACGGCCAGGTGGCTGTGCACCGTGGCTGACGAGGCCAGCCCCACCGCTTCGCCGATCTCCCGGACCGATGGGGGGTACCCCCGCTCCCGCAGGCAGTCGCCGATGTACTCCAGGATCTGCCGCCGTTTGCCGCTCAGCGCCTGTGCCATCGAGACACCCCCTCGTCGTGTCGCCGAGGCCCTCGGCGAACGTGTGTACGTCGCACGATAGCCTGCTGCGCAGAAAAAGGCAAACACCTGTTCGTCGGAGGCTTGACACGAACGTGTGTTCGTGCTGAGATACCACATGGCGAACGGGTGTTCGCACCGGGTGGTGATCGTCGCTCGCCGGGAGGGCGACGACCGCTCGAGCGGGAGACGCGGAGACGACGATGGCGATCGCAACGTGGGACGAGCCCCAGCTGGACCAACTCGAGCTGGACGAGCCCGGCGGGTGCCCTGACCGGGTGGACCCGCTCGAGTCGCCGTGGCCACGGCCAGCGCTACGGGTCGTCGCGTGCCCGAGGACTTCGCCGCAGGTCAGCCGCCCGCTCGACGTGACGCTGCGGCGGGCCAGGCGGGCCGCGCTCCAGCGCCGGAGGCGCACGATCCTCGTGTCTGGAGCGGTCGCCGCGCTCGCCGTCGGGCTTGCGCTGCCCATCGGCGCGCTTGGCGGAGCGCCGGCCCCGTCGCCGCATCCCGGGACGCGTCCGGCCACGGCCGGGGAGATCGTCTATGTCGTGCAGCCCGGCGACACGTTGTGGTCGATCGCGGCCCGGCTCGACCGCGGCGGGAACCCTCGGGCGCTGGCAGAGGCCCTCGCCAGGGAGACGGGATCGGCGACGGTGGTCCCGGGGGAGCGCATCGTCGTCCCCTGACCTACCCCGGCCGGGCACGGCGAGCCCGCGGCACTAACGTCGCTGGCGTGCGATGCCCGTGGTGCGGAGCCGACGACGACAAGGTGGTCGATTCGCGCATCTCGGACGAGGGGGCGGCGATCCGGCGTCGGCGCGAGTGCCTGGGATGCTCCCGCCGGTTCACGACCTTCGAGCGGGTCGAGGAGCAGCCACTGTGGGTCGTGAAGCGCTCGGGACAGCGCGAGCCGTTCGACCGGGCCAAGCTCATCGCCGGGGTCCAGGCGGCATGCAAGAACCGCCCGGTGACCGACGAGATGCTCCAAGACCTCGCGAGCCACGTCGAAGAGGCCCTGCGCGCCGCGGCACCCGAGCCCTCGAGTCAGCAGGTCGGGGTGTCCGTGCTCGAGCAGCTGAAAGCGCTCGACGACGTCGCGTACCTGCGCTTCGCGAGTGTGTACAAGGGCTTCGAGGACGCCGGGGACTTCCAGCGGGAAGTCGGGCTCCTCATCAAGACGACCGAGCCCAAGCAGCGGGCCTGAGCGCGCTGCGGCTGGCGTTCCCGTGGCCGAGCTCGTCACCGTGGTCCCCTCGGTCGCGCTGGCCGTCTACGCGCACCCCGACGACGCCGATGTCGGATGCGGCGGCACGCTGGCGCTGTGGGCAGCCCGGGGGAGCGAGGTCCACCTCGTCGTGTGCACCGACGGTGGGCGGGGGACGCGGGACGTGGGGACCCCTCCCGAGGACCTCGCCGCGCGGCGCAGTGAGGAGCTTGCGGCCGCGGCGCAGATTGTCGGGCTGCATTCCCACCGGGTCCTCGGCGCCGCTGACGGGGAGCTCGACCGGCGAGCCGGGTTCGTCGCAGAGCTCGTTGCCTTGGTGCGCTCGCTGCAACCCGACGTGGTCCTCGGCCACGATCCGACGGCCGTGTTCTTCGGCCAGGACTACTTCAACCATCGGGACCATCGCGCCGCGGGGTGGGCCCTCCTCGACGCCCTGTCGCCCTCGGCGGCACTCCCGCACTACTTTCCCGAGGCGGGACCGCCCCACCAGGTGTCCACCGTCTACCTGTCGGGCACGCTCGAGCCCGACGTGTGGGTCGACATCTCCGAGACCGTGGAGGTGAAGGCGTCGGCCGTGGAGTGTCACCGGAGCCAATTCGCCGATGCAGAAGCGGGGTGGGCAGGCGACGCGGTGCGCCGCCGCGCGGCCGAAGAGGGGCGCCGCGCCGGCGTGGCCCACGCCGAGGGTTTCAGGAGACTCCGCCTCGGTGGATGACGCGGCGACGGGGGAGGGGAGCACGGCCGTGGCGCGCCACGCTCCGTCCATTCTCCACGTCGACATGGACTCGTTCTTCGCGTCGGTGGAAGTGTTGGACGATCCCCGCTTGGCCGGCAAACCGGTGATCGTCGGAGGGAGCGGCGCGCGCGGCGTCGTGGCGTCGTGCACCTACGAGGCGCGTGCCTTCGGCGTGCACTCCGCGATGCCGTCGGTGCGGGCGCGCCAGCTCTGCCCGCACGCCGTGTTCGTCGACGGGCACGCGTCGCGCTACGCGGAGGTGAGCGCGCAGCTGCACGCGGTGCTGCTGTCCTTCACCCCGCTCGTCGAACCGATCGGCCTCGACGAGGCGTTCCTCGACGTCAGCGGGTCCGTCCGCCTCCTCGGGGCACCGGTGGGAATCGCGCGCGCCATCCGCACCCGCGTGGCAGCGGAGCTCTCGCTCGACTGCTCGGTCGGCGTGGGGCGCTCCAAGATGATCGCGAAGCTCGCGTCCCGCGCGGCGAAGCCCACCGCCGGACCACGGGGAAAGCGTCCGGGACCGGGCGTGGTCGAGGCCGCGGACGAGCTCCGCTTCTTGCATCCGATGCCCGTCGAGCGCCTGTGGGGGGTCGGCCCCGCCACGGCCAAACGCCTCCGCGATCTGGGGGTGCGCACGGTCGGGGACGTCGCGGCGCTCCCCGAGCAGGTGCTCGTGCGCGCGCTGGGCAAGTCCCTTGGCACTCACCTGGCCGCACTCTCGCATGGCCAAGATCTCGATCCCGTCGTGCCGGCGCGACCGGCCAAGTCGGTCGGGCACGAAGAGACGTTCGCCGAGGACGTCTTCGACCGGGGCGCGCTCGCGCGTCACGCCCTGCGGATGGCGGAGTCGGTTGCCGTCCACCTGCGCGCGGGCGGCGTGGCCGCACGGACCGTCGCGGTCAAGGTGAAGCTCTCGGATTTCTCTCAGCTCACGCGCGCCCACACGATGGAGATCGGCATCGACACGGGCACGGCGATTGCTGCGATCGCGACGGCACTGCTCGACGGCATGGAGCTGCCGCTCGGTGTCCGGCTGCTCGGCGTGTCGGCTTCGGGCCTCCACGCTGCCGGCAGTGGGCGCCAGCTGCGCTTCGAGCTCGACGCCGCGCCCAGCACGGCGCGCGAAGGTCGCGCGTTCGACGCGGCGCGTCGCCAGGAGCACTGGGAAGAGGTGATGTCAGCCGTCGACGCGATCCGCCGGCGCTTCGGTACCTCAGCGGTCGGGACGGCGTCGATGGTGGGACCCGGAGGCATCGTGGTGCCCGGACGGCGTGAGGCGCCCTGGGGGCCGCCGGCCGAGGGCGGGGAGTCGAGCGGCCGGACATAGGGCGCCGGGTGCCCGGGTCACCTCCGGGCTGCGCGTCAGTGGAGCACGGCCAAAAGCTTCCTGCGGATCCGGTCGAGCACCGCGGGGTCGGTGATCTTGTCGCCCGCGGCGTCCCGGACGTAGAACGCGTCCACCACCGCGTCGCCGACGGTCGACACGCGTGCCGCGACGACGTCGAGTTCGCAGTCGAAGAGGGCACGCGTGACGCGGTGCAACAGACCGAGCTCGTCGGCGGCGTGCACTTCGAGGACGGTGGCCGTCGCCGACGCGGCGGTATCGACGACGACCTCCGGCTCCGGTGGCGTGGCCGCCGAGGGGCGGCGTGCGCCCGCGTACGCTCGTGCCTTCGCCTTGAGCGGGCCGGAGAGGTCAGCACCGCTCGAGAGCGCGGATTCGAGATCGTCTCGAAGCCGCGACGTCTCCGGCCACGAGCCTCTCGCCACCTGGACGCTGAACTCGTCCAGCGCGATGCCGTCCACGCTCGCCGCGTCCGCTTGCACGACGTCGAGCCCGTGGAGCGCGAGCACGCCGGCGACCGACGACAGCAGGCCGCGGCGGTCTGCACCGGCCACGAGCACCTTGGGAGGGTCGATCCGCACGATCGGGTGATGGTGCTCGCGCACGTCGCCGACGAGGCGGCGGTGGTCTTCTGTGACGTCGCGTCCCGCCGGCGCAGGCAGACCGGCGAGCCAGCGCTCGGTACGCTCCACGAGCTCGGCGACGAGCCCGGCCTTCCACGGTCCCCACGCGGCAGGACCGGTCGCGAGCCCGTCCGCCTCGGTGAGCGCCCACAGCAACCGGAGGGTCTGACGGTCACCGACGGCGCGCGCGGTGAGCTCGATCGTCGCAGGGTCGTCGAGGTCGCGCCGCGTCGCGGTCTTGGCGAGGAGCAGGTGGAGGCGGCAGAGCGTGACGAGCGTGTCGACGTCCGCCGGCGCACACCCCATCCGGCGCCCGATGCGCGCCACGAGCTCCACTCCGTTGTCGGTGTGGTCGCCTGGCAGCCCCTTGCCGA
Organism: Actinomycetes bacterium; assembly: GCA_021794995.1. Classification (GTDB taxonomy): domain Bacteria; phylum Actinomycetota; class Acidimicrobiia; order Acidimicrobiales; family RAAP-2; genus JAJYVT01. The sequence goes on from JAJYPY010000020.1 coordinate 13,252, forward strand.
CGTCGTGCAGCAGGGCGCCGAGCAGCAGGAGGTCGGGACGCTCCACCCGGCCCGTGAGGCCTGCCGCGTGCGCGGCGGCTTCGAGCAGGTGACGGTCGACGGTGAAGCGGTGGTAGCTGTTGCGCTGCGGCTTGTTGCGCACGAGGCTCCACTCGGGGAACAGCCGGACGAGCACCCCTTCGTGGTCGAGCGCCTCGATGGCCTCGACTCCCGGTGCACCGAGCGAAAGGGCGCGCACGAACGCGTCACGCACCGAGTCCGGCCACGGCTCGGGCACCGCGTGGAGCCCGTCGTCGAGGCGACGCAGCGACCCGAGGGCGATCGGCACCCCGTGGGACGCGGCGACCGCGGCGAGGCGGAAGGCAAGGGAGGGATCCGATGCGACCGAGAGGTCCCGCTCCAGTGCAGCCTCGCCGTCGTCGAGGACGATCCCCGGCTCGACCGAGCTGCCCGAAGATGGCCGTGTCCCACTGCGCGACGCGACGCGGCGCGCCGCGCGTGAGCGGGCGGGTTGCGGCTGCCACTGGGCGCGGCGCCTGTTCGCGTTCGTCCACGCCCAGGCGACCGTGCGCCCCGCCTCGGCGACCGCCCCCATGAGCGCGTCCGCGTCGTCGTAGCCGAGTGCGGCCGCAACTTGATCCTGCTCTTGGAGCACCAGGCGGTCGAGCGCGCGTCCGGCGATGCGGTGGAGCTCCACGCGCACGGCCAGCAGGACGCGTCGCGCGCGCGCGACGCCCTCGAGGTCGATGGAGGCGGCGACCACGGGAGCGAACATCGCGATCGCCTCGATGGCGTGGATGTCGCGCAGGCCCCCATGGGATTCCTTCACGTCGGGCTCGAGGAGGAACGCGAGATCGCCATGCTGTGCACGTCGACGCTCCACCAGGTCGCACAGCGCGGGTGCCCACGCCGCGCCGAGCCGTGTGCACCATTCCCGTCCTGCTGCCTCGATCACCGGCTGGCCGACAGCCTCGTCGCCCCACACGAGTCGTGCGTCGATGACGCCGAGGGCCACGCGCAGGTCGCGCGCGGCGAGGGTGAGCACCTCTTTGGGGCGGCGCACGCTGTGGTCGATGCGCACCCCGTCGTCCCACAGGGGGTACCAGATGCGCTCTGCGACCTCCGTCACGTCGGCCCGTCCTTCATGGACGAGCACGAGGTCGAGGTCGCTGTAGGGGCAGAGCTCGCGCCTCCCGTAGCTCCCGACGGCGAGGAGCGCCAGCCCCCGTACCGGGGCCCGGCCGTGGTCCGCGACCGCCTCGCCGGCGACCTCTTGCAGCCGCTCGTCGGCGGCGGCCGAGAACGCCAGGCACAGGTCGGTCCCCTGCAGGCTGCGCTGCGCCGCCAGCTCGTGCCTGCGCTCGCGCAGCGACGCCCCTGGCATTGCGGCGGACCGTAGCATTGGCGTCGCCGGTGGGGCGCACGGGTGCCCGCACCGGTGCCAAGGAGGCAGTCATGGCACACGATCTCGAGCGGCGTTCGGCGGGGGACGTCGACAAGCGCAGGGCCGGCCTTCGGCCGCTTCACACCCTGGGGGTGGTCGCGCTGGGCGTGGTCGGGGTGCTGGTCGCCTTCTGGGTGCTCCGCTCCATCGCCGGCATCGTGTGGGGCCTGGTGGAGGTCGTGGTCATCGTGGGGGTGCTCGGCGGGGTGGTGCGGCTCCTCTGGCGCCGCCGCCGCCCGTAGCCGCGCCGCCGCTCCCGCCGGCGATCGGGGTTTCGATCCGGCTGTCGATCCGGCTGTCGATCGGGGTGTCGATCCGGTCGTTGTAGATGGCGGCGTCGGCACGCCTTGGCCGCGATCTTTGAGGACGCGGTCTGCGTCAGCCGAGTCGTCGGCCCAGCCGTTCCAATCGTCGGCCCAGCCGCCCCTCCAGTCGTCGACCCAATCGCTCCAGCACGAGACCACACGTCGCACGGACGCCGCGGTGCCGCAAGGAGCCCGCCCCGCGCCGCGCCAGAGCGCCGAGGTGCGCCCATGCGCCGAGGTGCGCCCGGACGGGCACGACTGGCGGCTCAGGCCGGTCCGTCGCAGCCTCGCCGTATGGTTCGAGACCGATCGGCTCGAAGGGCTCGTCGAGCAGCACGTCTTCCCATCCGCTCGCCCGCCTGGTCCGGGGCTCCACCGACTGCAGGATCTCGAGGTAGCGCCTGCCCTGGGTCCACGGGCCGAGCTGGAGCAACGCATCTCGACGTGCCCGTTGCCCGAGCGTTCGGCGCAACGTGTCGCGTGCGAGCAGCGCTGAGAGCGCGTCCCGCCACTCGTCGTCTCCTTCGGCGAGCATGCCGTTCGCGCCGTGCTCGATGACGTGGCGGAACGGGCGCGTCGGGCTTGCGATGGTGGGCGTCGCACTGAGCCCCGCCTCGAGCCACTTGATGGCGCTCTTCGCATCGTTGAAGCGGCTGCCGGGTTCGAGTGGTGCGAGGTTCACGTCGAGTGTGCGCAGGAGCCCAGGCAACGTTGTCCAGGGCTGGAACCCGATCAGCGAGACCCGGTCGCCGAGCCGACGAACGGCGTCGCCCGGCGTGAGCTTGCCGACGAGCCACAGCTCGGCGCCAGGGACCGCCTCGAGCGTCGCCACGACGACCTCTTCGATCGTTGCCCAGTCCCGGTCGTGCGTGTCGGTGCCGCTCAAATAGCCGACGCGGATCCGACCGGGCAACCGTGGGCGGCGGACGGCCTCGTCCGCCAACCGGCTCATGACGATCCCTGCGCCGTTCGGGAATTCGAAGGCCGGCATTCCCGTGACCTCTGATGCGTGCTCGCACAGCAAGGCGGTGCTGCCGACGAATGCGTCGCACAGCTCCATCGTGGTGCGGTAGCGATGGACACCCTGGATCCACAGTGCGCGCTCGGCACCCGTCAGGATCTTGAGCGCGGGGATCTCCCGTTCGAGCGCGGGGTCGAAGATGAGGTCGTCCACGTCGAACACCACCGGCGTGCCGCGCTCGTGGGCTTCCGCGATGAAGCGCGCGACCTGATGGGTCGCCGGCACCCGGTAGACGACGACGACGTCGGCCTCTTGCCCGAGGACGGTGACGTCGGGATGCCGGTAGTGACGCACGTCCGCGTGCACGCCGAGTAGCGCGAGCGCCTCTCTCGGCAGGTGCGCGCGGTAGCGCAGCGGCGCTCCGTCGATCCCGACGACGAAGAGCACCCGCTCCACGCGACGGCCCGTGGCTGGCCGCGCGGGGGTGGCCGCTCGATGATCGCGCGGCGCGTGGCGCTCGCCTCCCGGGTCGTCCGGAGTGCAGATGCCTGCGTAGATGCTTTCGAGGTGGTCGCAGTGCGACGAAACGGTCGTGAGCTCGACGTCGCGGGCCGCGCGGCGGAGCTGCGCGAGCAGCGCGGGGTCGCGGACGAGCTCTCGCATCGCCGCGGCGAGCGCCTCCGGGTCGTCTTGCGGGACGATGAGGCCGTTCACGCCATCGGTGACGACCTCCTCGGGACCGAGGCACGTCGTGGTCACCACCGGGAGTCCCATCGCGAGCGCCTCTCGGGTGAGGATGGAGTAGGTCTCCTGCATGACCGAAGGCACGACGAGCACGTCGGCCGCGGAGAGGACCGCGGCCAGCTCGTCGGGTGAGAACGGAGGATGGACCCGGACGTTCGGAGGGAATCCCTCGGCGCCACGGGGTGTGGACGGCTCGGCCACGCCGTAGAGGTCTGCGGACCACCCGTGCTCGCCGACGAGGGAGCGCAGCGCCGTGCGCAGCACGGGGAGGCCCTTCATGGGATCGGGACCCCCGGCGAAGACGAAGCGGACGCCATTGCCCCCATCGGTGCTGGGGCGCGCCGAGGCGCCCGCCGAGCTGCCGACCCCCGCCGAGCCGCCGACGCCCGCCGAGCCGCCTGCTTCGACGACCGGGTTGTGGACGACGGTCAGCTGTTCGGGAGGTATGCCGTTGGCGCGGAGGACCGCTGCGGAGCTCTCCGACACGGCCAGCACCTGCGCCGCGAGCCGCAACGCGGAGGTGGTGGCGGGGGTCCGCTCGTCGAGCCACGCCCTGTCGACTGCACAGTCGCACGCCCCCGCCACGACGACGGGGCAGCAGGGGTGATAGTCGCGATCGCAGAGGAACTGGCGCCCGCACCACCACCAGAAATCGTGCGCCGTCACGACGAAGGGGACACCCGCGCGCGCCGCCTCCCTGAGGAGCCCGGCGCCGAGACCCTGCATGGAGTGGAAGTGGACGACGTCGGGGGAGAACGTCTGGAGCATGCCGGCGAACTCCGCCGCCGCCGCAGTGTTGTCGTAGTTCAGGCGCGAGCCCCAGTCGATGGCGTCGTTCGTGGTGAACCACCGGACAGGGACGGCACGACCGCCCAGCTCCTGCGCGACGATCGCCTCTTCGAAGGCGCTCCCGGCGTGAGGTGACGGACCGATCCATCCTGCGAAGACCGCGAGCTCGTGGCCCCGGCGGGCGAGCTCGATGGCGCTGCGGTACGGCACCAGGGTGCCGCCGCTCACGAAGTTCGGCGGGAAGTGCGCCGAGACGACGAGGACCCTCACGCTGCGCCCGATGAACGGGCGCACCTGCGCGACGTCCCCGCAGTGCGCCGAGGCCGCAGCTCAGCGCTCGTCATAGGGATCGTCCATCACGTTGCGCATCCTCCCCCGCAGGGCCGCGCCCGTCCGAGCGGGCTACGATGACGCGTAGTCCGTAGCACATCCTCCATGCCGACACCAACGATCCTGACATCATGTGCACGCGCGGATGAGTGGACGCTGGCTGTGTGCCGCAGGATGACGCCGTCCACGACGAGCGGGTGGGTCGAGGGCAAGAGCGGGCATGCCGCGCGGCCGGCAGCGCGCGGAAGAACCCAACGGATGCGACCTTGTGAGCGTGACAGGTGAGCGAGACGTCGAGCAGTTGCCTCGTCGCGTGGGAAGGGCGTGCCGACCAGGGACCGGCGTGGGCGGCCACGCGCGACACGTACGACCGGACGGACGCGGCCCCAGTTGCCCGCCTGCACCATGTGGCGATCGGCTCCGAGCGCCCGCTGGGCTCCCGTCGCAACGACGCGCTGGCGGCGTCGGAGCAGCCCTTCGTGTGCTTCGTCCCCACGGATGCCCGGGTTGCCGAGGACGACCTCTCCGAGGCGTTGCGCTACCTCGAGCAGGATCCCCGGGTCGCGGCGGTCGCGCTGGGGCGCGGCATCGCCGGGAGCGAGCGCATCACCTTCTTCGGTCTTTCCTGGCGCAGCGACCGCGGACGCGTCGGGAGTGAGATCCTCGCAGCTGTCGGTGCTGCGGTGGTGTTCCGGCGCGCCGACCTCGAGAGGATCGGCGGCTACGACGAGAGCCTCTGCGACGACGCGGCCGAGCTCTTGGTCGGCTGGCGGCTGTGGCTGGCCGGCGCGCGCGTGCACGACCTGCGCACCAGCGCGCCCGTTGACGGGACCGATGGTGGGACACGGACAGGACCGGACGTGTCCTCGCGCCCCTCGATTGGTCATCCGCGCATCGAGCCACGCGCGCTCGTGGATGCGATCAAGGTGGCATGGCGCTGCTTCGACGACGAACGCTCGCACGCGGCGCTCGCGGGCGGTCTCCTCGTCGCGTCCCTCGTGATGGACGCGCCCGACGCGGCCACCGTGCTCCACGCGCTCAGTGGATCGATCGCCGAGTCGGGTGCCGACAGAGCTGCGGTGCGTGCCACCCGCGCACGGCAGGACGCCGAGATCCTTCCCCTCTTCGGTGATCCGCTCGACGTGCCATGGCTGGACGCCGGTGTGCTCGGCTCGCTCACAGAGCACCTCTCGTTGCGCGAGCTCTTCAGCCGGCGCCGTCGGGTGCTCGTCGTCACCGGAGACGTCGTGGGCCCCGGCATGGCCGGACCTGCCATCCGTGCGTGGCATATGGCCGAGTGTTTGTCCGACGAGCACGACGTGGTGCTCGCCACGACTTCCGCCTTCGGCGAACGCGCGAGCGCAGGCACCGGCGCGGGTGTAGGTACCGGCGCGGGTGTAGGTACCGGCGCGGGCGCAGGGTTCCGGCTCGAGGCGCCCGACCGCGCCCGGTTCGAGCAGCTGATCGCGTGGTGCGACATCGTCGTGGTCCAAGGCTTCGTCCTGCTACACGTCGAGGCGCTGCGCCACCCGGACAAGGTCATGGTCGTCGACGTCTACGACATCTTGCATCTGGAAGCCCTCGAGCTGTCGCGGCGCGCGTCGGACGGATCCCGCTCGGAGCACGTGCAGGCGTCGCTGCACGCGCTGAACGACCAGGCGCTCCGCGGGGACTTCTTCATCTGTGCCAGTGAGAAGCAGCGGAACTACTGGGTCGGGCATCTCTCGGCAGTCGGCCGTGTGAACGCCGCGACGTACGGGCAGGACCCTCTCTTGCGCTCCCTCGTCGATGTCGTTCCCTTCGGGCTGCCTCCGAAGGCGCCGACGAGGAGCGGCCGCGGCCCCCGGACGACGATCCCCGGAGTCGGTCCGGACGACGACGTCCTCCTCTGGGCGGGCGGGATGTACGACTGGCTCGATCCGGTCACTCTCGTGCGCGCGGTGGAAAAGCTGCGTCATCGTCGGCCCAGGGTGCGCCTCGTCTTCATGGGTGCGCGGCACCCGAATCCCGAAGTGCCGCCCATGGCGATGGCGCAGCGTGCCCGTCGACTCGCGCAGTCGCTCGGCATCGAAGGCACGCACGTCTTCTTCAACGAGGGCTGGGTGGATTACGACAGTCGGCAGAATTGGCTGCTCGACGCCACCGTGGGTGTGAGCGCCCACTTCGACCACGCGGAGACGGCATTCTCGTTCCGGACGCGGCTGCTCGACTACCTGTGGGCGGGTCTTCCGATCGTCGCAACCGCCGGCGATGCATTCGCCGACCTGATCGAACGCGAGGGGATCGGCCGCGTGGTCGCGCCCGAAGACGTCGACGGGCTCGAGCAGGCGCTCTACGAGCTGCTGAGCGATCCTGACGCGGCAGCGTCGTGCAGGAAGAACGTCGAGCGGTTGCGTCCCTCGTTCGAGTGGCCGACGACGCTGGGTCCGCTCTTGCGCTTCTGCCGCGAGCCACGCCGAGCAGCCGACCGCGTCGCACGACCCACAGAACGCGCCGCTCATGGCGGATTCGCACGTCTGGCGCAGCGCACGCGGACCGCGGCCGCGCTGTATGCGTCGGGCGGCCCGCGTGCGGTGCTCCACGTCGCCGCGCAGCGGTTCCGGAGCACGGGCGCCACGCGAAGCACAGGTGGCGCGAGCGGCACGGGGATGCGCGCGGGCGCCGGACCGGCGTCTCGCTCGGCGCGTGGCGGACCGGTGCCACCATGACGAGCGGTGCGGTGATGCAGCGTGCCGAAGCTGGTCGGCTGCCGCCCTCACCCCCGGCTGTCGGTGCGCAGGAGCCGCGCCGCTCTGCGCAGGAGCCGCGCCGCTCTGCGCATGGGCGCCGTGACGCGCCAACTCGTAGAGGCCCGCATGGCTGCCACGGCGGCCTCGGCATCGGCTTTCGCCAGGGCGAGATTTCGCACGCTGGCGCGGAGTGACTGATAGGTCGCGGGGGATGTCGTGGGGGATGTCGCGGGGGATGTCGCGGGGATGGCGTCGGGGCCGCGGTCGGTGGTCGCGCCCGATCCGGCGCGGGCGGCCAGTCCCGCCAGCTGGCTGGCCATGCCGCGGTCGAGGAGCAACGGTCGCCGGTCGAGCGCGCTGAGCGCGGCCGCCCAAGCGTCGTAGTCCATGCCATGAGGACGGCCGGCGCCACCAGGGTCGTGAATCCCCTGAGGCGCACCATCCCACAGACGCCACATGAGTCCCACGACGCCCGCGGTCCGAACGCCACATCGGGCGATCGCCCGTACGGCCAACTCCCAGTCGGCCGCACCCGCGACGTCCTCGTCGAAGCGTTCCCCGAGGTCGGAGAAGAACGAACGCGGCAGCGCGTACGCGCATGCGGGCGCGGCGGGTGCCCCCAGCAGCTCGAGCAGCCCGATGCCGGGGGGGGAGGAAAGCCGCGGCCGATCGACCACGTCGTAGGCGTCGATGGCGGCCGTCGGCGTCAGCGTCGGACCGGCGGTGGTGTCGTCGACGCCCTCGGGATGCCGCTGCCACGCTCCGGGCGTTGCGACGACGCGTTGGCTGGCCACCCCGACGTGGATGGCGCGCCCGGGATGTTGCGACGCGGCCGAGCGCAGCATCTCGACCCAGTCGCCGAACGCGACATGGTCGTCGTCGAGGACCGCCACGTACCTGCCCCGAGCCGCGTCGATTCCGAGGTTGGCGGCGCCCGGGAGCGACCACGGACGGTCGGTGACCGCGGCCGCGTCGACGATCTCCACACGCGCGCGCACCGCGTCGGCGTAGCCGGCGACGGCGTGCTCGACGCGGCGTGCCGCACCCGCGCCGGGCACGACGAGCACGAGCTCCCAGTCGTCGCAGGTCTGCCCGGCGAGCGACAGGACGAGGTCCTCGAGCGTGGCTCGCCGTGTTCCCTCGCTCCGTACGATGATGCTGAGAAACGGCGCTGAGGGGGAAGTCGGCGCACGCGGCGCGTGGTCGGGGACCCGGGTGGTCTCGGGCCGGTAGGCCCGGACGAACTGGTTGGTCGTGGCGCCCGGTGCGGCCGTATGTCGCAGTGTGCGAAGCAGCGCACCGATCGGGGTGTCCGCCTCCAGGGCGACACAGTCGGCAGGAAAGTGCTGGTCGCTCGCCTCGAGGTCGAAGTCGTGCGCGTCGGCCTCCGACCACCCCGCCGCGGCCATCGTCGTTGCCAGCCCCCGAGGTGAGAAGAAGCGGACGTGGGTGGCGTCGAGCAGCCCCGTGGGCGTGACGTCCCACCTGCCGAGGAGGAGCTTGATCCCAAGGTCGCGATGACTCACGTTCGGGATGCTCACGATCAGCGGTACCTCGCCGGCCGCGTGCGCGTAGCGGCTCAGAGCGACGAGCACGTCGGATGCGTTCGGGAGGTGCTCGACGGCGTCGAGCATCGTGAACGCCGCTACGGGGCGGCCGCCCAATGCGTCGTCGAGTTGGCCGAAGAGCGCAGCTGGGTCCGAGATGTCGCCGACCGCCGCCTCGCCGCCGCGTTCGACGATGGACGCGACCCCGGCGGGCTCCTGGTCGATGCCGAGGTACGTGAGCCCGAGCGCGCGCACGGGCTCCGCGATGGCGCCGTAGCCGCATCCGAGATCGACGAGGACCGTCCCGCCCGGCCGCCGCCACCGGCCGACCAGTTCCACCGCGTGCGCGTACGGCGTTCCCGGTGCGTAGGAGAAGTCGTAGGTTCCCGCCACTACGCGCCCAACGTGAAGCGGTGGACGGCGTAGTCGACGCCGACGAACTGCGCGACCTTGCCGTCGGCGTCCAAAGGCTCGGGCAGCGTGCCGGCGGCTTGCCGGCGCCTGATGCGGGAAAGGGCCTCCTGGTGCCGTGGGTCGGCCGAGCAGGCAAGTGCGGCGAGGTTGCGCTCGGCGATGTCGGGTCGCGAGTATCGCCAGCCGAGGAGCACCGATGCCTCCGCTCCGCAGACGATCTCGATGTCCGAGGCGTGGAGGTTGCCGGAGAGGGTGAGCCGCTTGTCGTGGAAGACGGACGCGGCAGGACGGTGCACGACGCGCCAGCCTTCGAGCTTTGCCCGCCACGAGAAGTCGACGTCGTCACCGTGCAAGAAGAAGAGCTCCGAGTCGAACCCTCCCGTGGCCGCGATGACGCAGGCGCGTGCCGCAAAGCACGACCCCGACGCCCAGGAGGTGTCTCCCGTCAACGGGTCGTGGACCTTGGGCTGCTCGAGCGGGACCTGGCGCGCTTCGACGACGCCGACGCCTTGATCCACAAAGGGTGCGAGAAGCTCGACGAGCAGCTGCGGAGAGGCGTACGTATCGGCGTTGCACACGACGACGTGCTCTTCGCACAACGACGCGAAGAGACGGTTGTGTCCTCCTGCCGATCCGAGGTTCTCACCGTAATGGAGGTAGGTGACCGCGTCGAAGGCGCCGCGATAGCGATCGAGCCAGTCCTCGGAGAGCACCGGGTCAGAAGAGCAGTCCCCGATCGCCAGGACGACGTCCCCCACGACCCCGACCTCCTTTGCCGTGGCCGTCGCCGCTGCCATGCCCTGGAGGAAGCGGTCCAGCTGGGTGCGATCGTTTTCGTAGAGGACCGTTTGGATCCGCAGCGAGGGACGCGGCACGCCTCCAGACGGTATCGGGGGTGACGGGGACGTCACGACGCCTGCGGCCTTTCTCCGGGGAATCCCCCCTGCACGCCGAAGGGTGATGTCGCGCCGGTCGCCGCGGCCTGCCACCGGCGCCGCGCTCGTGTACGGATGACCTCCTCGTAGATGGACTCGAGTGTGGCGACCTCGTCTGCGACGCTCCGGATCGTGCTGGCGCGCGCGCCTGCGGCGAGCTGTGCGAGCAGGGTTCTGTCGTCGAGCAACCGCACGATCGCTCTGCGCAAGCCGCCGGAGTCCGCGTGGTCGAAGAGCAGTCCGTTGCGTTTGTCCACCACGACGTCGGAGATGCCGAACGCCATGGAGCCGACGACCGGGAGGCCGCGTGCCAGGTATTCGCGGGTCACGCGGTGGAACGTCTCGAACACGGATGCCGAGATGCCGACGGCTGCTGCATCGCACAGCGCGGCGAGCTCGTCGGGCAGGTAGGGACCGCGATCCTCCACCCGGGGGTCGGTGAGGAGCGGGCCGTACATCCCACGGTCCCCGCCTCCGGCGAGCAGAAGCCGCCAGTCGTCACGGCTGGCGAGCTCAGGATGGGTGAAGGCGGCGACGATCGCGTGGGTGCCTTTGGCTGCGTGCGTGTTCCCGGCGACGAGGAACGTGCGGGGGCCGGCCCCCGGTCGCGGCGAGGGAGGTATGGGAGGTATGGGAGGTATGGGAGGTATGGGAGGTATGGGAGGTATGGGAGGTATGGGAGCCGGTCCGGCGATGTCGACGCCCATGGGCACCACGCGCGTGCGTAGGGGGTCGAGGGGCAGCGTCTGCTCGAAGTAGCTGCGGAACTGCTCGGAGGCGAACAGCACGCGGTCGTACACCGAGTGGAACTGGTGGGCAGCGCGGGCACGCTGCGCGGCCAGCATGGCACGCAGCTCCGCGTGTCGCGGGGTGCCCACGGACGCCCCGCAGGCCCCGCCGAAGCGCCCGAGGACGTGGTCGGGGGTCACTTCGCTGACGCATCGCCCACAGTGCTCGACCGTGAGGGGCGGCTCGCAGTAGCCGGCATGTCCCGAGCACGGCGAGATCGGGACCACGAGCGCGCACAGGTCCTCCGCGCACGACACGCTCCGGATCACCGGGATCCCCTTTTCGTGCGCCACCTCAGGGATGCAGAGCGGGAGCGACACGTTGTCGATGATGTGGACGAGGTCCGGCCGGAGCCGATCGAGCATGCGAGCCACATGCGGGCCGGTGTCCACCCGGGGGTCGCCGGTCGCCGTCCTCGGCACTGCCCAAGCCTCTAGCCACGACGAGCCCATGCCGACGTCGGGCGGGACCGCCAGTCGGAAGAAGGACTCTGAGGGGTCATCGCAACGGCGGGCATGGGGCCACGGGGGAGCGGTGGGCGACGCCGACACGACGGTGACGCGCCAGCCGGCGTTCCCGAGCGTCCGCGCGTAGCCGTGAGCCGCGAGCGGCGCCCCGGTGTTTTCGGCGGGGGGGAGCGCGTGGACGACGAGGAGGGCCGTCCGTGCACGCGACGGCATGCTCGTCACCGTTCCTTGGAGAGGCCTGCCGCCACCAGTCGCTCGGCGAAGAGCTGCGCCGACCCCGCCTGGACGGTCGCCCAGCTCGCGCCGACCCTGCCGAGCTCCTCGGCACGCGCGGGGTCTTCGAGCAGCCCTCGCACGCCCTCAATGACCTCGACCAGGTCGCTGGCGACCAGCCCGCCTCCCGATTCGACGATGTAGGACGCGCCGGCGCTTTCTGAGAGCGTCACGACCGGACGGCCGCAAGAGAGCGCCGCAAGCACGCCCCACCCGAGTACCGAGCCGGGATCGGCGGCCACGACCGCTCTGGCGCCCAAGAGCACCGCCCAGCGTTGGCGCTCGGTGACCGGCGTGCGCACGGGGTTGCCATGGGACCACTGGACCAGGTCGCCGAGCTCGAGCGCGACGACCTGGCTTCCGATCGCCGCCGCCAACCACCCGGCGGTGCGCGACGGCACCCGGTCGCCGTCGATCCCGTCGGTCGCGTCGCTCCAACCGCTTCCCGGGGACATTCGATCGACGACGGCGACGTAGTCGCACTCGGTGAGTAGTCGTGGAAGGTCCGCGTGGCCCGTCGGCGGATGCTCGACCACCGTTCCGACCGCGGTCCATTCTGCGCCGGTGACCGCCTCCAGCCACGTGCGCTCTGCTCGGTCGACCGCGAGCCGGACGTCTGCGTCGCGGCACACGGAGACGTCGTCCGCTCCAAAGGAGGGCCGGTGGTGGGGAGTGAGCGGCAGCACGACTCGGCACACGTTGCCGCCCAATGCGTGGAACACCCGGAGCGCAGATCCGGATCCGCCGCCACAGACGACGACCGTCGACGGCGAGCGCGTCGCGACGTGGGCAATGGCGCGGTCCCAACACGTCTCGACGTGGCCGATGAGTGCGGTCCTCGCCGGCTCTGGGAGCCACTCTCGTGGACGGCCGGCCGCGACGGCCGCGACGGCGATCGCCCGACGCGCGATGGCTCTCGCCGCGCCAGCCTCGCTGCGGCGTGAGATCTCCACGAGGGCGGCACTGCCACGCGGGCCCGCTCCTCCGGCACCTTCGAGCGCCACGAGGTCGACGTCATCGTGGGTGCAGAGGAAATCGACGAGCGGCCGCACCATCCGCTCTTCCTCGGAGTCGTCGCCCCAGCGCGGCACGATGACGACGGTCGTCATGCCTGTGGCTCTTCACGTTCGAATGCTCCGACTGTCTCGCCGTCAGGCGTGCCGAGCTTCCCCGAGCTCCCGCGCGTTGCGGCTCGCGCGGTGTCCGCTTCGTGCTCGGCTTGGTGCGGCACGTAGGCGAGGAGCTCGGCGAGCTGGCTGCGGGCGACCGCGGCCAGCCCCCGGATATCGGCTTCGAGGTCGTCGACGCGTCGGGCGAGCGTCTCGGAGACCTGGACGAGGTGTGACAGGAGCTCGCGCTCTTGGGCGAGATAGTCCTTCAACGTCATGAAGACGATCCGTCCAGCCCGCTCCTGCAGCTTGCGTCGCCAGCCGTGCCCCCTGGCTGGCGCACCCTTGTCGGGTAGCACCCAGTGGGTGTGGAGGAATCCCAGTGCCTCGTCCTCGCTCACCCGCGGGCGTGGCCGTGGCCCGGGGAGTGGTGCGGGAGGCCAGGTCGGCGGTCGCAGCTCCGCACGTCGCCGGAGGAAGGAGAGCACCTGCTCACGGTCGACATCGCGATGCTCGTCGTTCGCCGGGACGTCGTCGTTCGCCGTGACGTCGTCGTGCACGCTCCCGTCGTCGTGCAGGCTCACGGCCCGGTCTCCGAGGACGTGGACACGGTGGCAGCGTCAGGGTCGACGTCGAGGCCTTTGCCGAGCCGGCGTTCGAGCGTGAGGGCGTCGTCGACGAGGGCGGCGAGGTCGGTGCTCGTCTGCCAGAGCGCACCCCAAAGGACCTCGGCGTGCTGTCCTCGTTCGTGAACCGCTTCCCACGCCGTAACGGCGTCGGCCGCCGCCCGGCGAGCGCGCCGCTCGGCATCGTCGATCGCGATCGTCCACACGCTCGGGGTCGGCAGCGCGTGGAGTGCCGACCCGAGTTCGACATGCGGACCCTCGAGTGCGAGGAGGATCGAGGCGAGCGCCTCCTGCGACGCCAGGACGTCGACATGCCCGCCGGGCGAGGAGTCACCGCGGGAAGGTGTGGTAGCCGACGAATCGGCGACCTTGCCGGCGCCGGGCTCGTGACGTGGGCGCTCACGTGCCCCGACATACTCGGCGAGCTTCGCGGCGATGCCCGAAGTGCCGGTTGGTGGAAGCACGACGCACGCCTGTTCCGCAGATGCGTGCAGGACGCGGTGGAGCACGAGCTCCCAGCGCGCCAGCGCGAGTGCCCGTGCCGGCCCGGAGGCGGCCGCCGCGATCGCGCTGGGATCGCTCCACGCGACGATCGTCGACGGCAGCGCGCCGGCGTGGGCGATGCCCCGTAGCAATGTCGCCAGCCACTCTCCGACCGCGGGTACCCGGTACGTCGTGGCTCCCGGCGACGGTTGCGCGGCGAGGGCATGGCCGAGCGCGGCCGTCACACGGTGGCGCGAAGGGCGAAGGGCCGCTGGTGTGGCGCCGAGTTGGGCTGTCGGGCCATCGACCGCAGGTGCCCACGAACTGTCGTCGGAGGCCGATGCGGCCAGGACACCGGCGAGCTCGTCGAGGGCGGCGCGCACGGGATCGGAGGCGGGTGGGACTCCGCAGGCGGCAAGCGACTCGACGATGGGCCCCCCCGCCGTGTCGGGCGCCGATGCCACCACGAAGAGACGCGGGCGAACGGGCTCCGTCATCTCCTCGACATGCTACCGAACGCTTCGGACCTGCCGCCAGATTGGAGCTCGCCAGGAAGACCTGGCGTCGATCCTCGCCGTCCACGCGGGCGGCGGTTGCATGCGACGATGGCGAGGTGCCCTCCCGAACGGCTCTGCGACGGTGGTCTCGCAACGTCCTCGCACACGTGCGACCCGTCGACCGGGCGATCCGCACGCTGCGTCGCACGACAACGCTCCTCGCCTTGGACGCCGAGCTGCGGAGCCTCCGCGGCGCCCAGGGCGCCGCACTCGACGCGGCCCACACCCGCATCGACGTCCCTCCGTCCGTCGCGCCGTTCGTGACCGCCGT
>JAJYPY010000137.1 GCA_021794995.1 Actinomycetes bacterium
CTTGTGGTTCACGCCGGACCGCTACCTCGTCACGGCGACCGAGGTGTCCAAGGGTCCGACCGGCGCGAGCACGGCTCACTACCTGACGGCCACTCCCCCGCCCTCGGTGCCCGTCCCCTCCCAGCTCGCCCAGCAGGGGGTGACACTCTCCACGTACTCGCTGCCGATGGGCACGTTCACTCTGGCGGGATCGCCGAATCCCGCGTGGGCCCAGACCACGAGCCCCTTGCTCGTCGACGGGTCGGCGATCGAGGCGTTCATCGCCGGGGTGAAGTCCCTCACCGAGAACCGTCTCGACTGGTGGCAGGCGATCGCCCCGCACGTCGCGCCGCCGGCCGCCCTCGTCGGCGCCCACAATCCCGGCTACCTCACGCCGATGAACGTCATCGAGCACGCGTCGGGTGCGGGGGCGACCTCGGTGACACTGAGCGTCACCGTGACGGTGTCGGGCGGCACCCGGCCGGGGCGCTACGCGTTGGCCGTGCGGACCACCATCCGCGCGAAGACCCTCACGATCACCTCGTGGACGATGACGCCCGCGTGAGCGGCCGCGCCCGAGAGGTGCGTCGCCGAGGCGGCGTCAGCGCTCCGGGGGGATCGCCACCTCGATGACGTCGAGGGTGCCTGCGGCATGCTCTGCACGCAGCACCTTCTTGTCGAACTTGCCGACCGAGGTCTTCGGGATCTCCTTGGCGAACGCCCAACGCTCGGGGAGCCACCACCGCGCCACGCGGCCGTGGAGGAACTCGACCAGGTCCTGCGCGCGGGGCGACGCGCCGGGGGCAGGGACCACCACGACGAGCGGGCGCTCCTGCCATCGCGCGTCCGGTACCGCCACGACGGCGGCCTCGTAGACGTCGGGGTGGGCCATGACCTCATTTTCGAGGGCGACCGAGGAGATCCACTCTCCGCCGGACTTGATGACGTCCTTCGTCCGGTCGGTGATCTGCATGAAGCCCCGCGGGTCCAAGGTGCCGACGTCGCCGGTGCGCAGCCAGCCGTTGTGGAACTTCGCCGGATCGGGGTCCTTGTAGTAGGAGGCCGCGACCCACGGCCCGCGGATCTCGAACTCCCCGACCGACTCGCCGTCGCACGGCAGGATCTCGCCGTCGGGCCTGGCGACGCGCACCTCGACGCCGGGCACGATGCGCCCCGTCTTGGCGCGGTAGTCGAGCTCTTCGTCCTCCGACGCACCGGCGGGCGGGATCGCGACGGCCGCGAGCGGGCTGGTCTCGGTCATCCCCCAACCCTGGGTGAGGGGGATCCCCACCCGCGCCTGGAACGCCTCGATCAGGGCCCGGGGCACGGCCGATCCCCCGGCGGTGACCCCGCGCAGGGAGGAGAGGTCGACGTCGGGGGA
This sequence comes from Actinomycetes bacterium, assembly GCA_021794995.1. Taxonomy (GTDB): domain Bacteria; phylum Actinomycetota; class Acidimicrobiia; order Acidimicrobiales; family RAAP-2; genus JAJYVT01. The sequence goes on from JAJYPY010000137.1 coordinate 1,361, forward strand.
CGCGGCCGCCCGCAGCAGGTCGTTCCAGATCGTCGGGACGCCGCACGAGAGCGTCGGTCGCTGCTCGGAGATGATGCGGGCGAGATGCTCACCTTGGAGGTACATCTGGGGCATCACGAGGCTCGTGCCGACCATGAAGCCCGCGTAGGGGGTCCCCCAGGCGTTGGCATGGAACATCGGCACGACCACGAGCAGCTTGTCGTGCTCGGTCATGCCGATCGACGAGGCGGACGTGACGGCCATCGAGTGCAGGAAGGTCGACCGGTGGCTGTACACCACGCCTTTGGGCTGGCCCGTGGTGCCGCTCGTGTAGCACATCGCCGCCGCGTCCTGCTCGTCGAGCTCCGGCCAGTCGAAGCCGGGCGTTTCGGCTGCGAGTAGCGCGTCGTAGTCGGCGGTGTCGCCGAGCGCGGAGGCGTCGCAGGTCCCGTTCACGATGATCGTCTCGACGGTCGGCAGGTCTGCGACCACGCGCGCGAGCACGGGGACGAGCGACGCGTCGACGATGACGACCTTGTCCTCGGCGTGGTTGATCACGTAGGCGAGCTGTTCGGGGAAGAGCCGGACATTCAAGGTGTGCAGGATGGCGCCCATGGACGGCACCGCGAGGTACGCCTCGAGGTGCGTCTGGTTGTTCCAGCAGAAGGTGCCGACCCGGTCGTCGGGCCCCACGCCGAGGCGCCGGAGCGCCGCCGCGAGCCGCTCGGCGCGCTCGCCGACCGTCGCGAAGGTGGCGGTGCGGTAGCCGTCGGCCTCGACGGTGACGACTTCGCTGTCGCCGTAGACGAACTGTCCGTGCCGGAGGATGCCGCTGATCAACAGCGGCCCGTGCTGCATGGTGCTGCGCATTGCGCCCTCCCTGCTCGATCCGGACGGGGACTCGGCGTGTCGAGACATGCCCGCCGAGTGCGAACGGCACCCTCCGGGTGCGGCTCAGCGTACTGGGCCGACCGTTCCTCGGCACCAGCAGCTGGGCCCGGACGAAAGGAGCTCGACCATGTCCCTGCGCATCCTCGCGGTGCTCGGCGCGGGCCTCGTCACCTCGCAGGCGCTTGTGGCCGCTGTCGCCACCGTCGGTCTCAGCACCGTCCTCGGGGCGAGCACCGCAGGGAGCGCCACCGCGCTGGGCGTGGACGCGGTGCCGTCGCAGGCCGCGCGCTCGGCGATCCCCCCGATGTACCTCCGGACGTTCGAGGCCGCTGCGGCCGGCTGTCCGGGACTCCCCTGGAGTGTGCTCGCGGGGATCGGGCGGGTGGAGACCGACTTCGGGGCCGACACACAGACGTCCTCGGCGGGGGCCGAGGGGCCCATGCAGTTCCTGCCGGCAACCTTCGCCGAGTACGACACCCCGGTCCCGCCTGGCGGCGCCACACCGCCGAGCGCCGACGATCCCGTCGACGCCATCTGGGCCGCCGCGCGCCTCCTGTGCGCGAACGGCGCCAAGGGCGGCACCGACATCCCCGGCGCGATCCATGCCTACAACCACACAGCGACCTACGTCACGCAGGTCCTCTCCTACGCGGCGTCCTACACGGGGACAGCGCCGGTGATCGACGCCCCGAGCGCGGTCGCGGCCGTCGCGATCAGCGACGCGCTCGACCAGATCGGCACTCCCTACGTTTGGGGCGCCGAGACGCCCGGGGTCGGCTTCGACTGCTCGGGGCTCACCCAAGCCGCCTACGCCGCAGCCGGGATCCATCTCCCGCGCACCTCCACAGCGCAGTGGACGACACTTCCCCACGTGCCCCTCAGAGATGTTGAGCCGGGAGACCTTCTCTTCTTCGATCCCGGCGAGTTCACCCCCGGTCTCCCCGGCCACGTCGGCATCTCTCTCGGCGACGGCGAGATGGTCGACGCCCCTCACGCCGGGGCCGACGTCCAGATCGACAACCTCGCCACATGGCCGGCGCCAATGGGTGCCGCCCGGCCGTCCGAGCTCGGCACTGGGCAGTGAGCGACTATAATTCGAACCATGCCTCTGACCATGAACGTGACCGAGGCGAAGGCGCGACTCTCGGAACTGGTCGCTTCGGTCGCCGCGACCCAGGAGCACGTCGAGATCACCCGAAATGGTGAGCAGGCCGCCGTGCTGATCTCTCACGTGGAGCTGACGGCGCTCAAAGAAACCGTTGCCGTTCTCTCCGACCCCCAGGTCGTGGCAGACATCGCCGAGGGACTGGCGGACATTCGGGGGGGACGCACGATCGACGCCGTGGACCTGCAAGCCTCGATGGCCTCCCGTCGCCCCGCCAGGGCGTGATCGATCGCTGGACGGTCAAGCTCACCGGACCGGCACGACGATCGCTCGAACACGAGCTTCCCGAGTCTGTCGCCTGGGCCGCGTACACGTTCATCACCGAGCGGCTAACCCTCGGTCCCTCCCGGCTCGGCAGCGAGTTGTCCCATCCCTATGAAGGCCTGCGCTCGGCTCACCTTGGCACGTATCGAGTGGTCTACCGCGTCGACGACGACTCCTACACCGTGTACGTCGTCGCCATCCGTTTACGAGGCGACGTCTACGGGGTGCGCTGAAGCCTTGCGCTCACGCCCCGATGACGCCCACCGCAGCCACACGAGATGCGTCCAGCGACGAGCTCGGCCTCGATCGCCTCATCCTTCAGCCCCAAGATCACCGAGTTCGTCCTCATCTCGCCAGTCTGGCCGTGGGCCGCCTGGATGGGGAGGGCCAACTGGTGTTGGCGAGCATCGCCGTCGTCGCGCTTGTCGAGCACCTTGGCGCGCCGAATCTCATCCCCGACTCTCTCAGGGGCGCTGCGTGCTGGGCGACACCATGAGCACCGCCCATCCTCATTGTGAATGACGGAAACCGACCTTGGGATGATCAACGAGCGAGTCGCTCAACACCACCTCGACTGCGCAGTAGTCAGTCGCATGGGCCCCGGCACTTCGGGCACCTTTGCGATGGAGCTCGCCGTTCGCCGGTCGTTCCCACCCGGCTGGGCCAAGACGTCCAGGGTGCTCGACACCGGCGCCGGACCTTACACGGGTCGCGTGATCCAAGTCGTGGGGCCGTAGCGACCGTGACACGGGCAGCAGCCGACCAGGTGGTCAACAGTTTCCCACCACCTGCGAGCTGGGCGAGCAAGTCGGCAGTCAGCCGATCGTGGGCTGGGGCTGGGATCGGTCGTGCTGACGACCGGACTGCTGGGCCGGTCAACGCCCGTAGTGGTACCGGCATGCAGCGATCCGGATCTCGTCCTCGCCGATCCAGTAGACGAGGCGGTGCTCGTCGGTGATCCGACGGGACCAGTAGCCGTGAAATCCGTGCTTGAGTGCTTCGGGTTTGCCGATCCCTTCGTTGCCGTTGCGCTCGACATCCTTGATCAGCATGTTGATGCGCTTGAGGACCTTACGATCCTGCGCCTGCCACCAGAGGTAGTCCTCCCAGGCGCTCGGGTCCCAGACCAGCTTCACTCGGCAAGGTCGTGCACGACCCCATCGCCGTGCTCGAGACGGTCGATCGACGCCAGTAGCCGACGGGCGTTCTCCGGGCTCTTGAGCAGGTAAGCCGTCTCTTTCAGGGACTCGTAGTCGTCGAGCGCTACCATCACCACCGGATCGTGACCGGCGCGGGTGATCACGACCTCTTCGCGGTCGTCGGTGACAGCGTTGAGAGTCTCGGCGTACTTTGCACGTGACTCTGAGTAGGTCATGGTCTTCATGCCGCACCTCCAGGTAAGGTACAAGAAATTGTACTTCAGCGCCTCGGACATCGCAACACCCGTGAACCGCTCGCCAGCTGGCCCTGAGCAACCGAAGCGTCCGGTGCTGTCGATGGACCAGCCGAGCTACGGGTCGCGACCTTCAGCCAGCAGTGCGTGGATCGAGGGTCACGGCCTACGGATGGGACGAGAGTGGCGCCCGTCTACCAAAACGCGCCGCAGTGCCTCCGACTTCAGGCGGAGGATGAAGCGGCGCTCGCACGGCGTAGCCGGGCCGAGTGTCATGCCCCACAGGTACCGTGAGACCGTGGCCCACAAGCGCAAAGGTCTCGGCAGGCGGGACCCCCACAACCAGCGGGACCGGCGGGGCATGAGGCTGCGCGCCTACCCGAGTGGAGAGATGCGCCAGCGGGGTCGGCAGATATCCGGGTGCTGTCGGGCGGTGAAGAACATCGCCAAAGAGCAGCGAGACACCGCGTGGGGGGTCTTCGGGGAGAGCGTCAGCTACGTGGACCAGACCAGCGCCCTGAAGGAGCTGCGGGACGATGGGGAGCTGGCCCCGTGGTTGAAAACAGCCCCTTCCCAGGTGCTCCAGCAGGCCCTCTATGACCTGAACGACGCCTACCGGCGGTTCTTCCGGGGGGAGAGTGGTCACCCCACGTGGGTCAAGAGGTCCGGGGGCTACAAGTGGAGGGACCCCCAGGGGGTGAAGCTGCACAGTGTGTCGAAGCGATGGGGCGAGGTGAAGCTCCAGGGGATGGGCTGGGTGAAGGTGCGGCTGCACCGTGCCCCCGTCGGGACCCGCATCTGCTCTGCCACCTACGAGGAGGAGCCTGACGGTTCATGTTGGGTGACCCTATTGGTGGAGGTGCACAAGCGTGTCCCCACCAAGCCCAAGGTGGAGTCCTGGGACTCTGCGGTGGGAGTCGACGTGGGGGTGGCGGTGCCGGTCGCGCTCTCCGACAAGAGGTTGCTCGACCAGGAGTACTGGAAGCCCGGTGAAGAGAGGCGCAAGGTCCGCTTGGAGCGCAAGCGAGAGCGCCAGAAGGCAGCAAGGAAGCAGGAGGACAAGACGCTCAGCCCCGAGGAGAGGGCACAAAGGAGGAAGACCTCGAAGAGGCAGGACGAGACCAACCGCAAGATTGCGGCACACCATGCCCGTGCACGGCGTCGCCGTCAGGACTTCTGCGAGCAGGTGAGCACGACACTGGCGAAGAACCACCGCCTGGTCTGCTTTGAGAACCTGACAGTGAAGGCCATGAATGCATCGGCCAAGGGCACCGTGGAAGAACCCGGGACCAACGTCTCACAGAAGGCGGGGCGACTTGCAGCCACGTGTTTTGTCGGCCACTCCTTGACATACGAACACGTGTTCGATATTGTGAAGCGATGACCGTGCAGCGCCCCGCAGACCTCGTGCCGATGTCTCGTGCTCGGGCAACCTTGGGCGTGTCCTCGCGCACCCTGCGGCGCTACACGGC
>JAJYPY010000138.1 GCA_021794995.1 Actinomycetes bacterium
TGCGTCCGCGCCAACCGTGCACAGGGCGCACGGCGTCTTGGCGAGGGAGCTCGGCACGCGTCACCTCCATCTGGCCAAGGCGACGACGCCCCCCGCCCCCGCCCCGGCGCCGGTCGCCGCCACGCCCCTCGCGCCGCACGAGGCCTTCGGGTTCCTTCCGTACTGGGTGCTCCCGAACCCTGCCCGCATCGATCTGTCGTCCCTCACGACGGTCGCCTACTTCAGCGTCGACGTCACTGCCGCCGGGACCGTCAACGAGTCTGCGTCGAATCCCGGATGGATCGGCTACCAGAGCCAGGCACTCACCAACCTCGTCACGCAGGCCCACCACGACGGCGAGCGGGTGGTCCTCACGGCGACCTGCTTCGACCAAGCCGCGCTCGATGCCCTGACCCGAAACCCGTACGCGCAGGCGACGCTCGCCTCCACGCTGGTCTCGCTCGTCCGCGCGAAGAACCTCGACGGCGTGAACCTGGACTTCGAAGGCACGGGTGGCGCGGACAGGGCGGGTCTCGACCAGCTCGTCGCCACGGTGTCACGCGCCCTGCACGCCGCCGACGCGGGGTGGCAGTTCACCGTCGACACGTACGCCTCGTCGGCGTCGGACCCCGCCGGATTCTTCGACATCGCCGGCATGGCACCCTTCGTGGACGCGTTCGTGGTCATGAACTACGACATGGGAGGCACCTTCGCCGCCGGGCCGACAGTCGGCCCCGACGCAGCGAGCTTCACCGACCAGCGCGTCATCTCGAGCTACACCGCCGCGGCGGGCGAGACGAAGACGATCCTGGGTATGCCCCTCTACGGGGAGGACTGGCCGACCGTCGGGCCGACAGCGGGCGACCCGGCGACCGGGCCGCCCACCCCGGTCGCCGACGACCAGATCTCGCCGACCGACACGCTGTACTGGGACCCGGCGACCGGCGGTCCGTGGGCCGTATACCGCGTCGGACACCAGTGGCATCAGGTCTGGTTCAACGATCCGGCCTCGCTCGCGGCCAAGGCTCAGCTCGTGCGTGCCGCCGGTTTGCGCGGTGTCGCGCTGTGGGCGCTCGGCATGGCCGTCGGCACCGGCGACCAGCGGGCGGCCCTCACGGGGAACGCCACCGCACCGCAGCCCCCCGACGGTCCGGTGATCGTGTGGCAGGGACCGCTGCCGGGCTGGGGCGTGCCGGGCTCGAACGCTGAGGGCGGCCCAGGTCCGCTGCCGGGTGCGCCTGGAGGCGCCGCGCTCGGGAGCGCGTCCGCGGCGGCGGCGTTCGGTGGCGGGACCGGCACGGGCGGCGCGACCGGGAGCCAGCTCCCCGGGGCGAGCGGAGTGTTCGATGGGGTTGACGTGTCGCTCGTCCCCTGGCCGAGCGCGGTGCCTTCTGCGACGACGTCCGCGGGATCGGTGCGCGTGCTCGCATCTCCCGGCACGTCCGTCGCGTGCCTCGCGGGCGGCCCTGCGCTCCCCGTCGTCCAGATCGATGGCACGAGCGCGTACCTCGCCGTGGCGAGCACCCCGGCCGACTGTGCCACCGGGACGTGGGCGTTCGTCCTGGGCCCGGGAACCGCGGGAGGGACCTCCGCGTCCAGCGGTCCGAGCACGCCAGGAACACCCCCGGCGAAGTAGCGTTGGACCGCGCGTCGCGCTCCGCCGGGCCGGGCGAGGAGCGGATGCACGAGGAGGGGATGACGATGCCGATGCCGGCCGTGGTCGCAGGAGCACTCTGCCAGTGCAGCTTTGGGATGGCGCCGGCGTCCCTCGTGGTCCCGCCGGCGAGCCAGGTCCTGATCGAGGGGCGGCCCGCGGCGGACATCACGTGCTCGACCCCGGCCAACATCCCGACCTTCGGAATGTGCACGAGCGTCGCAAACCCCGAGGTGGCGGCGGCGACGTCGGCCGCGCTCGGGGTCCTCACCCCGATGCCGTGCGTCCCCGTGCTCGTGCCGTGGATCCCCGCGTCGACCACGCTCATCGGCGGCAAGCCCGCACTCGTCGCCGGGTCCACCTGCATCTGTGCATACGGCGGGGTCGTCCAGATCCTCGACCCGGGGACGACCAAGACGCTCGAGTGACCGCTGCACCAGGGACGCCTCCAGCCCCCGGTGCAGGCAGCGAGGTTTCTGCGAAGGTGACTAGCCGGGCGTGCGTTTCTTCGCTATCGTTTCGACACTGCACTTGATGGGCGGAGCAAGCATGCAGGCCCCTCCGTGCAGGGATTGTTTCAGTCCGCGACAAGGAGGGGGTTGGGACTGTGCCGACCTATGCAGCGCCAGGGGTGTACGTCGAGGAGATTCCTTCCTCGCAGAAGAGCTTGTCGGCAGCGGCCACGGCGATCGCTGCATTCGTGGGCTTCACGGAGCGGGCGCCCACCGACGATCCGACCGACCCGGAAGGCGTGAAGCCCCGGCTCGTGACGAGCTGGACGCAATTCGAGCAGCTCTATGGCGGGTTTGCGCCCGGCTGCATGCTGCCGCTGTCCATGTACGGCTACTTCCAGAACGGCGGTGCGATCGCCTACGTCGTCCGCATCCCGAACACCGCGCCGGCCATCGAGCCGTCTCGGGCGAGCCTTCCGGCGGCGGACCGCGCGCTCGGCAGCCCGCTCTCGATCTCGAGCCTCGAGCCGGGTGCCAACCTCACCGTCACCGTGGAGCCGGTCGACGTCGGCGAGGACGCGCCGGAGACCGATGAGCCGACGCCCTTCAACCTCATCGTGCTCGACGGCAATGAACCGGTGGAGACCTTCACCGGGCTGACCGTGACCCCCGGCGACCGCAACGTCGAGACGGTCGTGAACGCCGAGTCGACGCGCATCAAGGTAAAGCTCGATCTGCAAAAGGACGTCGACCTCACCGCGGTCATGGATGTGCTCAAGCCCGGGACCTACCCCCTCGTGCCCGCCGCGCCGGTGGCGATGCCGGTGTCGGGCCGCAAGTTCGCCGGCTCCGAGTCGGCACGCACCGGCATCAACGGTCTCACCATCGCCGACGAAGTCACCATGGTGATCGTCCCCGACCTTGTCACCGCGGCCCAGAAGGAGGACGGCACCGTCGACCTCGCGCTGTGGAAGCAGGTGCAGACCGCGCTCATCTCCCACTGCGAGCTGCAGGGCAACCGGATGGCCATCCTCGACCCGCCTCCGGGGATGAGCCCCCAGCAGGTGAAGGAGTGGCGGAGCGACGTCGCCATGTACGACTCCGCCTTCGCGGCGATGTACTACCCCTGGATCAAGGTCGAGAACCCGGCCGGGAGCAACGGGAACCGCGAGGTGCTCGTGCCCCCCTCGGGCCACATCGCCGGCGTCTGGGCGCGCACCGACGAGACGCGGGGGGTGTGGAAGGCACCCGCCAACGACACGATCCGCGGCTGCCTCGACGTGGAGCGCCCCATCACCAAGAACGAGCAGTCGCTCCTCAACCCCATCGGGATCAACTGCATCCGTCCCTTCGGCACCCGCGGCATCCGGATCTGGGGAGCCCGCACGCTGTCCTCGGACAGCGACTGGCGCTACGTGAATGTCCGGCGGCTCTTCAACATGGTGGAGAGCACCATCTTGGACGGGACGCAGTGGACGGTCTTCGAGCCGAACGACGTCAGCCTGTGGGAAGGCGTGAAGCGGACGATCAACGCCTTCCTCACCGGGCTGTGGAAGACAGGGGCGCTCTTCGGTACGTCGGCGAGCCAGGCCTTCTACGTGAAGTGCGACGAGGAGACGAACCCGCCCGAGTCCATCGACGAGGGGAAGCTCGTGGTGGAGGTCGGCATCGCCCCGGTGAAGCCGGCAGAGTTCGTCATCTTCCGCATCAGCCAGCAGAAGCAGGTCGCCGCCTGAAGCTGAGGGGCAACGGTGCGTCCCCACGTGCCGTCCCTGTGTCCGTCCTCGATCGTTAAGGAGTTCCCATGGCAATGAACCTGACCAAAGTCGACCCGCTGATCTCAACCAACTTCTTCCTCGAGGTGTCGACAGAGACGGTGTCCAACATCACCTCCGTCGACGGCCTGAAGATGGAGCTCGACATCAACGAGTTTGCCCAGCGTTCGACAAAGGGCGTCCTCGTGCAGCACAAGACCTTGGCGAAGCCCAAGCTCGCAGGCGAGCTCACCATCAAGCGGATCCAGCCCAACACAATCAGCAACGACGCAATCTGGAAGTGGTTCCTCAAGATCCGCGACACAGGGATGAAGGCGGCCACCCGTGCGACGGACCGCAGGACCGGTTCGATCGTCGGGTACGACTCGTCGCTCACCGAGGTCTCCCGGTGGAACTTCACCGAGTCCTGGCCGTCGAAGATCGAGGCCGAGGGTTACGACGTCTCGAAGAACGACCCGATCCACGAGACCATCACGCTGCAGTACGAGTCCCTCGTGCGCGTGAAGTAACGGAACCGTCGGTGCGCACCGAGTACGAGTTCGTCCTCCCGCGGGGGTACGTCGACGAGGCCGGCAGCGTGCACCGGCGCGGGGTCATGCGCCTGGCCACCGCCAGGGACGAGCTCGAGCCGCTGCGCGATCCCACCATCTTGGGGGCCGACGACCCGCGCCTCACCATCGTGGTGCTGAGCCGCGTGGTCACGTCCCTCGGCACCCTGCCGATGGTGACGCGCCACGAGATCGAGGGGCTGTTCGCCGCCGACCTCGCGTACCTCCAGGACTTCTACGGGGTCATCAACTTCGGCTCCGAGGAGGACATCGCCACGCTGCTCGAGGCCCAGGAGGAGCGCAGCGCGCCGCCGGCACCGCCACCTGCACCGGCGGTCAGTGCTGCGGCCCCGCCGCCGAACGGCTCGGACGCCGCAGGGGTCGGCGACGGCGAGCGCTCGGCGCGTCCGGTGGGGCGCCGTCACGCCATCGAGGAGGTTCCGAGCACCGGCAGGTAGGGCCGGGGCTCATGGACCGCCGCATGACGACGAAGCCGAGGTCAGGTAGATGAAGCAGTACCCGACCGACACGCTGTGGCAAGAGCTGATCTACCTCGCGTACCACCTGCACTGGCCCCTCGACGACATCTTGGACCTGGAGCACGCCGACCGGGCACGGCTCGTCTACGGCGTGGCCGCGCTCAACGCGCGGGCGTGGGCGGAGGCGAGGCAGCTGTGACCGGTCGGGAGAAGGGGCGGCGGCGAGTCGTGGAGGGGGAGTGGTCATGAGCATCCCGCTGGGCATCAAAGGACACCTGCCGAACACGGCCAACTTCCTCTTCGAGGTGGACGGAGAGGCCATCGGGCTGTTCGGTGAGATCTCGGGGCTCGAGGTGTACGCCGATACCACGTCCTACGCAGAGGGCGGGGAGAACGGCTTCGTCCACAAGCTCCCCGGCCGGCTGACCTGGCCGAACATCGTGCTTCGGCGCGGGGTCACGAACAGCGACGCACTCTTCTCCTGGGTCAACAAGACCGCGGGCCCCGGCTTCGAGTCCAACACAGACAAGCTCACTCGCAGCACCGCGGCCATCACCCTGGTCGGCACGGACGGCACCCGGCTGCGCTCGTGGGACATCCAGGGTGCCTTCGCCGTCCGCTGGAGCGGACCGAGGCTCACCGTCGAGGCGGGAGGCGAGGGGGCCTCCGAAGAGCTCGAGCTCGCACACCACGGCTTCACGTCCAAGACCTTCTCCTGAAGCGATGCGCACCACCGAACTCCCGCACGACGACGCGGACCCGCCGTGGCTCGGCCGGTCCGTCGCGGACCGCTTGGGCTGGCATGCGCGCCTCCGCTCCCGCCACCCGGACCGCGCCATCGGGCGCGTCGTCTCGAGTGGCCGCCGCTTCTCGTCGCTCATCGGCCGATCGCTTGCCACCCGGTCCACGATCTCGGTCCCCTCCGCGATCTCCCGAAGACGCACGGTCGACCCGGCGTCGACGACCTCGATGGAGATCGTCGAGCCGCCCGACTGGGCGCGCATGGGCGGGCGGCGCGCGTCCGTGATCGCGGCAACCCTCGCGCGGGACGCGCTGGAGAAGAGCTCCGCGACCGCTCGGGCGGGGCGAACGGCGGCGCTCCCGCCTGAGGCGCCCGCGGCGGGCACGCTCCTGCGCGCCGCCCAGCCGCCCGGCACCTGGGGCTCGTCCGGTCCCGGCGGCTTCAGTGCCCGGTTGCGCGCCGAGGCGATGCCCGTCCGCCAGATCGCCGACGTCGCCGCCGTCGGGAACGTCCTCACGGCCCGTGAGGCGCGCAGCGCGAAGGCCCCGTCGGCGTCGGAGCGCCCCGTGCCCCGCGCCCCGCGTCCCTCGCTCTCCTCCCTGGCACGCCGGGCAGCAGGCCGGACCGCCGTCGCGGCGGACAACGCCCCGACGGACGCCGGACCACCCCCTCCCTCACCTTCAACCGCACCCTCATCTTCATCTTCAGGGTCACCCTCGCGGGCACGCGTGCCTCCGGGGTCGCCTTCCTCATCGCCGTACCCCTCGTCACCACCGGCATCGTCACCGTCTGCCTCGTCGGCACCGGCCTCGTCGCCGGCGCGGCCGGCCGGGGCCTCACTCGCGACCGCACCCTCG
>JAJYPY010000139.1 GCA_021794995.1 Actinomycetes bacterium
CGGACCGCACGGCCGAGGGCACGGAGCCCCTCCTCGTTCGGGTCGGAGCCCGTCATTGGGTCCAGGGTAGGCGCTCAGGCTGACGTTTTCGTTGCGGCACCTGCCCGGTCGTGCCCGGGCGCACCGGCGAGCGCAGCGCCCAACGGCGCACTCAGCGCAGCGCGGCGTACCCCGGAGTCACCGGCTCGGGCAGCGCGCTCGTGCCCATGAGCCAGCGATCGACCGCCGCGGCGGCGGAGCGGCCCTCGGCGATCGCCCAGACGATCAGGCTCTGGCCGCGCACCGCGTCGCCGCACGCGAACACGCCCTCGACGTTGGTCGCCCACTGCCCGTCGACGGCGATCGAGCCCCGCGCGTCGAGCGACAGCCCGAGCTCGCCGACCACGCCGCCGCGTGTGGCGCCGACGAACCCCATGGCGAGGAGGGCGAGGTCGCACGGGAGCTCGAACTCCGAGCCGGGGACGGGCACCACCTCGGTGCGTCCGTGCTCGGTGCGCAGCTCGACGTGCTGCGCGCTGAGCGCCCGGACGGCGCCCGCGCCGTCGTCGAGGAACGCCGTCGGGGTCACCGAGTAGAGGCGCCGCCCGCCCTCTTCGTGGGCTGCCGAGCTGCGCAGGATCACGGGCCACACCGGCCAGGGATGCGCCTCCGTGCGGGCCCGCGGCGGCTCGGGGAGGATCTCGAGTTGGAGGACAGAGGCCGCGCCCTGCCGGTGGGCGGTGCCCAGGCAGTCGGCCCCCGTGTCGCCGCCCCCCACGATCACGACGTGCTTGCCGGAGGCGTCGATCGGCGAGGCGGCGAGGGCACCCTCTTGGACGAGGTTCGCGGGTTTCAGGTACTCGAGCGCGAAGTGCACGCCGGCCAGCTCGCGCCCGGGGACCGCCAGGTCCCGAGGGAGCGTCGCGCCCGCGGCGACGACCAGTGCGTCGTGGGAGGCCACGAGCGTCCGAGCCGACACCGTGGCGACCGCCGGCCCAGCCGCCCGGTCCGCCGGCCCTGCCGCCCGGTCCTCCGGCCCAGCCGCCCGGTCCCGCTCCCCCACCGACGTCGCACAGACGAATTCGACGCCCTCGGCGCGCAGTTGCGCGAGGCGGCGGTCGACGACGTGCTTTTCCATCTTGAACTCGGGGATGCCATAGCGCAAGAGGCCCCCCGGCCGCTCGGCGCGCTCGTAGACCGTGACCGCGTGCCCTGCGCGCGCCAGCTGCTGCGCGCAGGCGAGGCCGGCCGGCCCCGAGCCGACGACGGCCACGCGCCGTCCCGTGCGCACGGTCGCGGGCTGCGGCACGACCCAGCCCTCCTCCCACGCGCGCTCGGCGATCTCGTGCTCGATCCGCTCGATGGTCACCGGATCTGTCGTGATGCCGAGCACGCAGGCGGCCTCGCAGGGCGCGGGGCAGAGCCGGCCGGTCATCTCGGGGAAGTTGTTGGTCGCGTGCAGCCGCTCGCTCGCGTCGAACCAGTCGTCGCGGTAGACGAGGTCGTTCCACTCGGGGATCAGGTTGCCGAGCGGGCAGGCGTCGTGGCAGAACGGGATCCCGCAGTCCATGCAGCGCGCGCCCTGGGTGCGCGTCGCGTCCTGCGGAAACGGCTCGTACACCTCGCGCCAGTCGCGCAGGCGCACGGGGACCGGGCGCCTGCGCGGCAGCTCGCGCCCGTGCTCGAGGAACCCGGTGGGCTTACCCATGGGCCGACGCCATCACGGCCTCGTCGACGGGACGCCCGGCGGCGAGCGCCCGGCGCGTCGCCTCGAGCACCCGGCGCTCGTCGCGCGGCATCACCTTGACCATGTCGGCGGTCGCGCCCTGCCAGTCCGAGAGCAGGCGTGCGGCGACGGCCGACCCCGTCTCGTCCCGGTGGCGGCCGACGACCTCCATGAGCCACTCGGCGTCTTCCTCCGCGAGCGGCTCGAGGTCGACCAGCCCGGTGTTCACGCGGCGGTCGAACGTGCGGCCGGGGTCGTAGACGAACGCGACCCCGCCGGACATGCCCGCGCCGAAGTTGCGCCCGGTCGGGCCGAGCACGACGACCTTGCCCCCGGTCATGTACTCGCAGCCGTGGTCGCCCACCCCCTCCACGACGGCCAGTGCCCCCGAGTTGCGCACGCAGAAGCGCTCGCCCACCTGCCCGCGGATGAACGCCTCCCCCGCCGTCGCGCCGTAGAGGATGACGTTGCCCGCGATGATCTCGTCCTCGGCATTGAACCGGGACGTGGGTGGGGGCGCCAGCACGAGCCGGCCGCCCGAGAGCCCCTTGCCGAAGTAGTCGTTGGCGTCGCCGAGGAGGCGCATGGTGATGCCGCGGGGGACGAACGCGCCGAAGCTCTGCCCCGCCGAGCCGGTGAAGGTGAGCTCGATGGTGTCGTCGGGGAGCCCCTCCCCCCCGTGGCGGCGGGTGACGAGCGAGCCGAGGATCGCGCCGACGCTCCGGTCGCGGTTGGAGATCGGCATCTCGAGCGCCACGTGGACGCCGTCGTCGATCGCCGGGCGGCACGCGTCGAGGAACTGCTGGTCGAGCGCGCGCTCGAGCGCGTGGTCCTGCGCGCGCAGCCGGCGCGTCGCGGTCCCGGGCGGGGCGTCGGGGGCGGCGAGGATCGGGGCGAGGTCCAGTCCCGCCGCCTTCCAGTGGGAGACCGCCGCGCGGGTGTCGAGCAGGTCGACGCGGCCCACCGCCTCGTCGAGACTGCGCAGGCCGAGGGCGGCGAGATGCTCACGCACCTCTTCGGCGACGTACTCGAAGAACGTCGTGACGAGCTCGGGGGTGCCCGTGAAGCGGGCGCGCAGCTCGGGGTTCTGCGTGGCGATCCCGACCGGGCAGGTGTCGAGGTGGCAGACGCGCATCATCACGCACCCGGACACGACGAGCGGCGCGGAGGCGAAGCCGTACTCCTCGGCGCCGAGGAGCGCCGCGACGACCACGTCGCGTCCCGTCTTCATCTGCCCGTCGACCTGCACCACGATCCGGTCGCGCAACCCGTTGGCCACGAGGGTCTGCTGGGTCTCGGCCAAGCCCAGCTCCCAGGGGATCCCCGCGTGCTTCAACGAGGTGAGCGGCGCGGCGCCGGTTCCCCCGTCGTGTCCCGAGATGAGGACCACGTCGGAGTGCGCCTTGGCCACCCCGGCGGCCACCGTGCCGACGCCCACCTCTGCCACGAGCTTCACGTGGACGCGCGCGGCCGGGTTGGCGGACTTGAGGTCGTGGATCAGCTGGGCGATGTCCTCGATCGAGTAGATGTCGTGGTGCGGGGGCGGCGAGATCAGGCCGACGCCCGGCGTCGAGTGCCGGGTGCGCGCGATCCACGGCGACACCTTGTGGCCGGGCAGCTGGCCGCCCTCGCCGGGCTTGGCCCCTTGGGAGATCTTGATCTGCAGGTCGTCGGCGTTCACCAGGTACTCGCTCGTCACGCCGAAGCGCCCCGACGCCACCTGCTTGATCGCGCTGCGTCGGAGGTCGCCGTTGGGATCGGGCACGTAGCGCGAGGGGTCCTCTCCCCCTTCGCCGGTGTTCGAGCGTGCGCCGATGCGGTTCATCGCGATCGCGAGCGTCTCGTGCGCCTCGGCCGAGATCGAGCCGTAGGACATCGCGCCCGTCGAAAAGCGCGTCATGATGGCGCTCGCCGGCTCGACCTCGTCGATCGGGATCGGGCCGCCGGCCCGGGCGCGAAGCTCGAGCAGCCCGCGCAGCGTCGAGAGCTTCTTCGACTGGTCGTCGACCGAGCGGGAGTACTCCTTGAAGATGTCGAAGCGCTTGGCGCGCGTGGCGTGCTGGAGCTTGAAGACGGTGCGCGGGGAGAAGAGGTGGTGCTCGCCCTCGCGCCGCCACTGGTACTCGCCCCCCACCTCGAGCTCGCGGTGCGCCCGGGAGCTCGGGCGCTCGAGATGGGCGGCCGCGTGGCGGGCCGCGACCTCGGCGGCGAGCACGCCGAGCCCGACCCCGCCGATCCGGCTGGGCGTGCCGCAGAAGTACTCGTCGACGAGGTCGTGCGCGAGCCCGACCGCCTCGAAGACCTGCGCCCCGGTGTAGGACGCGACCGTCGAGATGCCCATCTTCGACATCACCTTCAAGACGCCCTTGCACGCCGCCTTGATGTAGTGCTGCCTCGCCTGGCGCGGGGAGAGCCCCTCGAGCTGCCCGGCGGCGATCATGTCGTCGATCGAGTCGAGCGCCAGGTACGGGTTCACCGCCGCCGCGCCGAAGCCGATCAACAGCGCGATGTGGTGGACCTCGCGGGCGTCCCCGGTCTCGACGACGAGGCCCACCCGGGTACGGGTGCGCTCGCGCACGAGATGGTGGTGGACCGCCGAGGTGACGAGCAGCGAGGGGATCGGCGCGAGCTCTGCGGTCGAGTTGCGGTCCGAGAGCACGATCAGGTTGGCGCCCGAAGCGATGGCGTCGGAGACCCGGCGCCGGACGTCCTCCAAGGCGTGGGCCAGCGCCGCCCCGAGCGCGCCTTCCCCCGGGGCGCCTGCGGCCACGGGGAAGAGGGCGTCGACGGTGAAGGCCTTGAAGCCCGGGGTCTCGCCGTGCTCGTTCACGTACATGAGCTTGGCGAGGTCGTCGCGGTCGATGACCGGGCGCGGCACCAAGATCTGGCGGCACCGGCCGGGCTGTGCGTCGAGCAGGTTCGCCTCGGGTCCGATCGTCGCGGCGAGCGAGGTGACCAGCTCCTCTCGGATCGCGTCGAGGGGCGGGTTGGTGACCTGTGCGAAGAGCTGGGTGAAGTAGTCGTAGAGGAGGCGCGGGCGGTCCGAGAGCACCGCGATCGAGGTGTCCGATCCCATGGACCCGATCGGCTCCTCGCCGTTGCGCGCCATCGGGGCGAGGATCACGCGCAGCTCCTCGGTCGTGTAGCCGAAGAGCTGCTGGTGGGTGACGACGCTCGCGTGCTGCGGCGTGAGCATGTGGCGCGGGGGGAGCTCGTCCAGGTGGACCTGGTCCGCCGCCAGGTAGTCGGCGTAGGGGTGGGCGGCGGCGAGCGCCGACTTGATCTCGTCGTCGCCGACGATGCGCCCCTGCGACGTGTCGACGAGGAACATCCGGCCCGGCTGCAGGCGGCCCTTGTGGAGCACCTTGGCGGGATCGACGTCGAGCACGCCAACTTCGCTCGAGAGCACCACCATCCGATCGTCGGTCACCCAGTAGCGCGCCGGGCGCAGGCCGTTGCGGTCGAGCACCGCGCCGACGACGGTCCCGTCGGTGAAGACCACCGCGGCGGGTCCGTCCCAGGGCTCCATCAACGAGGCGTGGTAGGCGTAGAAGGCGCGGCGCGCCGGGTCCATCGACTCGTGGTGCTCCCACGCTTCGGGGATCATCATGAGCACCGCGTGGGAGAGCGGGCGGCCCGCGAGGTGCAGGAGCTCGAGCACCTCGTCGAACGAGGCCGAGTCGCTGGCGCCGGGGGTGCAGATCGGGAAGATCCGCTCGAGAGGACCGGGGATGTGCTCGGTGGCGAGCAGCGCCTCCCTGGCGCGCATCCAGTTCCGGTTGCCTGCCAGCGTGTTGATCTCGCCGTTGTGCGCGAGGTAGCGGTAGGGGTGCGCGAGCGGCCAGCTCGGGAACGTGTTGGTCGAAAAGCGCGAGTGCACGAGCGCAAGACCGCTTTCGAGGCGCGGGTCGGAGAGGTCCGGGTAGAACTGGCGCAGCTGGTGCGAGGTGAGCATCCCCTTGTACACGAGCGTGCGCGCCGAGAGGGACGGGATGGACACGCCGTCGAGGCCGTGCTCCACGCGCTTGCGCACGACGTAGGCGAGGCGGTCGACGGCCAGAGGGTCCGGGCCCGCATCGGCGGCCCCCGGCGACGGCGCGGCGGCCCACGGGCCGTCGGGATCGGGGGCGATCACGACCTGGTCGATCCTTGGCATCGCACGGCGTGCCGCGTCGCCGAGGCACGCGGGGTCACAGGGGACCTCGCGCCACCACAGGACGCGCATGCCCTCCTCCCGGGCGACCGCTTCGAGCTGCGCGCGTGCCTTGGCCGCGTCGTCGGCGTCGACGGGCAGGAACACGGAGCCGACCGCGTAGCCGCCCGGCGGCGGGAGCGCGACGCCGTCTGCCGCAGCCAGCGCGCCGAGGAGCGCGTGGGGCACCTGGACGAGGATCCCCGAGCCGTCGCCCGAGTCCTCTTCTGCGCCCGACGCGCCGCGGTGGGCCAGGCGCTCGAGGACCGTGAGCGCCTGCTGGACGATCCGGTGGCTGGGGCGCCCCGAGAGGTCGGCGACCATGCCGATCCCGCAGGCGTCGTGTTCGAAGCGGGGGTCGTAGAGCCCGGCCGGGGACGTGGGGGCGCCGCGCCCGCTCCCGGCGTCGGGGGAGGCGCCGCTGGCGGCAGGCGCCGTCGGAGAGTCCACGGTGTCGTCGTCCTTCGGAGCT
>JAJYPY010000140.1 GCA_021794995.1 Actinomycetes bacterium
GATCCGCCCGACGGTCACCACCACTGCGGCGGAGACCAGCATGTAGCCCATGATGATCCACAGCAGGTAGGGGAAGTTCCCCGGTTGCAGCGGGTTCAGGTGGATGCCGCGGAAGATCACCGGCAAGGCGATGATGAGACTCGTCGCGTTCATCGTCGCCAGCACCACCCCGATGGTGGTATTGGAGAGGACCACCCACTTGTAGCGGGGGCCGACCACCGGGGGCGAGGCGGGCGTGGGCGCGCTCATGCCGGCACCTCGGTCGCCTCTGTCGCTTGGGTGGGGTCCCATGCGGGGGCCCACGCGTCGCCCGGGCGCTCGGTCGCGAGCGCTTCGAGCAGGGCGACGACGCGCTCGAGCGCCGCGCGATCGGCGTCGCCCAGGCGCCCGAGGCGCTCGGCGAGCCAGGCGTTGCCGACCTGCTCGCGCCGGGCGAGCAGCGCCGCCCCTGCAGGGGTGGCGACGAGGTGCACGCCCCGCCGGTCGGCCGGGTTGGCCTGCCGGGCGAGGAGGCCGGCTTCTTCGAGCTTGTCGGCGAGGCGCGTCGCGGCTGGCGAGGGGAGGCCCTCGATCTCGGCGAGCTGTCCGACGCCGAGCGGTCCGCCACTGACCACGGTGTCAAGCGCGGAGAGCTGTGCGAGCGTCAGCTCGGAGGGGTCCTGGCGCCTCAGCTGACGCGACACGCGGATCATCGAGAGGCGCAACCGTCGCGCGAGGACCTGCGGACCGGCCGCGTCGGGCGTCGAGCGCGTCGCGTCGCCTCGCACCGGCATCTCCTTCCCACTGGCCAGCGCCATCGCCGCTGCTCTCGCGGAGCATCTCGGTGACTGGCCGGGCGGCAGCCACCGGATCTACGTACCAATGATACTAGATGCCTCGCGCATCGACTAGGGTATCCGTCGGATTTCTTCACCGGTCGACCGCCCGAACGCAGCGCTCTCGTCGTGCGGCGACGCGCACAGGTGCAGCTGAACGAGAAGGAGGAGGTCGCGATGGAGTTGGTCACCGAGTGGGCAGAACTCGAGACTCCGCCGGGGCGGGTTGCGGCGTACCTCGCCCGCCCGGCCTCCGGCGCCGGCCCCCGGCCCGGCGTCGTCGTCATCCAGGAGATCTGGGGGGTCGACGGCCACATCCAAGACGTCGCCGAGCGCCTGGCCACCGCCGGCTACGTCGCGCTCGCGCCGGATCTGTACTCCCTCGGCGCCGGCCGACCCCCCGTGCTCGCTCCCGCGCGGATCGAGGCGGCGAAGGCCTTCTTGAATGCGATCCCGCCCGCGCAGTGGATGGAGGTGCTCGGCGACGAGGCGCGGCGCGCCGAGGCCCTCGCCCGTCTCCCCGGCGACGAGGGTCCCCAGGTGGGCGGCACCCTTGCGGCGCTCTTCGGCAGCGCCCGCGGGGAGCCGGCCACGCACCTCGAGGTCCTGCGAGCCGCCGTCGGGCACCTGGCGTCCCACCCGGCCTGCGGGGGACGGGCGGTCGGCGCGGTCGGGTTTTGCATGGGTGGCGGGCTCGCCGCCCAGCTCGCCTGCTGCGAGCCCGGGCTCGCCGGCGCGGTCGTGTTCTACGGGGCGTCCCCGGCAGCGGAGCAGGTGGGGCAGATCCACTGCCCCCTGCGCGGCTTCTACGGCAGGGACGACCCGGGCATCGTCGCCGGCCTGCCCGCCTTCGACGAGGCGCTCGCGACGGCCGGGGTGGACCACGAGCTGCGGATCTACCCCGACACGCCCCACGCCTTCTTCAACGACACCCGCCCGAGCTACCGCCCCGACGCTGCCCGGGACGCGTGGGCCCGCACCCTCGGCTTCTTCGCCGAGGCACTCGGCTCCGTCTCCACGGTGGCGATCGAGGAGGCGGCGTCCCCGGCGACCGGCTGACGGGCCCCGGCCGGCGTTGCGCCCGCGGCGCCACGGATCGCGCGGTTCCTGTAGCGGCTTGCTCTACGTCATGCCAGGCGCCACCTATAGACAGTACGTCAAGTGACTTACTATACTTAACTCGGTGAACCTGAGCCTCTCGAAGCGGGGCGACTACGTGGTCCGCTCGGCGATCTGCCTGGCCCGCGCCTACGAGTCGGGCATCCCGAAGAAGCTGCGCCAGGTCTCGGCCGAGATGGGGGTGCCCCGCACGTTCGTCTCCCAGATCCTGGGCGACCTCGTGCACGCCGGCCTCGCCGTCTCCACCTTCGGCTCGAAGGGCGGCTACCGGCTCACCCGGCCACCGGGCGAGGTGAGCCTCCTCCAGGTCGTCGAGGCCGGCGAAGGGCCGCTTGCCCCGGAGGCGTGCACCCTCGGGGAAGGGCCGTGTCGCTGGGACGCGGTCTGTCCGCTGCACGAAAGCTGGAGTGCGGCCGGCGAGACGCTGCGGGCGCTGCTCGGAGCGACGAGCCTCGCCCAGGTGGTGGAGACGGACCGGGCGATCGAGGCGGGGACCTACCCCGTGCCTGCAGACGCCCATCGCCTGGCAGCCCGCAGCGTGGCGGTCGCCGACTCGGTCCACGTCGAGCTCGGCGCACCGGCCGTGGCGGCCCGGCTGCGGTCGGGGGGATCGTGGCTCCTCCCCCACCTGCAAGCCGCCTCGGCGGAGGGCGAGGCGATCCGGTTGCGCGTCGGGCCGGGCGGACCGGCATGGCTCGGCAAGACCGTCGGCGTGCACCTCGGCGAACCGGAGGGCACCGACGAGGCCCTCGTCGTCCCCTTCGCCTGGGAGGCGACCGGGCCGAGCGGGTTGTTCCCCCGCTTCGAGGGAGAGCTGCGCCTCAGTGCCCTCGACCCCGAGCGTGTCGAGCTGCGCCTCTCGGGCCGCTACCGCCCCCCCCTCGGCGCCGCCGGCCAGGTGCTCGACGCGGCCGTGCTCACCCGCATCGCCCACGCCACGATCCGCGCCCTGCTCCGCCGGGTCGCCAGGGTCCTCGAAGAGGCGCCGGTCGAGCAGCACTCCCGGCGCGCGCGCCAGCCCGCGCCGTCATCAGCCGTCGAGGGTTCGTTCGCCGCCGTGTCGGCGTCTTCGGACTCCTACCCCGACGAGGGGACGAACGAGGGCCGGTCGTGGCCGACCAGGGCACGGGGCGCCGGAGGTGTGGACGCCGCCGTGACGTCCTAGCTTCTCGGCTCGTCCACGTCGCCGTCGCGCGTCACCGTGCCCGCAGGCGTCCGCTTGTCAGTGTACGTACTTGATGTAGGTGAGCATGGGCAGGTAGAGGCTGATGATCACCGTGCCCACCACCCCACCCATCATCACGACCATCACCGGCTCGAGGATCGAGGAGAGGTTGTCCACCGTCTGGTCCACCTCGCCCTGGTAGTACGAGGCGGCGCGCCCGAGCATGTCGTCGAGCGCGCCCGTCTGCTCGCCCACCTCCACCATCTGGACGAGGAGCTGGGGGAAGACGGGGTTCGCCCGCATCGGGTCGGCGAACGAGCGTCCCTCCCGGACGGCGCGTTTGATCTCCTGCGTGGCGTTGGCAATCAGCGAGTTCCCCGACGCCCGCCCCACGATGTCAAGGGACTCGAGGACGGGGACGCCCGAAGAAACCAGCGACGACAAGGTGTAGGCGAACCGCGCGAGGGCCGCTTTGTGGGCGAGCGGCCCGAAGATGGGTGGCCGCAACTTCCAGGCGTCCCATTTGGCACGTCCCTTTTCGGTCGCGACCCACTTCTTGAGGCCGACGATCCCGAGCACGACGACGGCGGCGACGACGCCCGCATGCCAGGTGGTGAGCGTGTCGGAGATCGCGATCACGATCTTGGTCGGGACCGGAAGCGGCGCGTTCAGCGTCTTGAACAATCGCACGAAGACCGGGACGATGAGCACCATCATCGCCACGAAGATGACGGCAATGACGCTCACCACGACGACCGGGTAGGCCATGGCTCCGCGGATCTTGCGAGAGAGCTCCACCTGCTTCTCGAGGTGTGTCGCCACCGTCCGCAGGACCACGTCGATCGACCCGCCGATCTCCCCTGCGCGCACCATCGACACGTAGAGCTCGTCGAACACCTTGGGATGCTTGGCCAGCGCGGCAGAGAGGCTGAGCCCCGACTCCACGTCTTCGCGGACGTCGCGCAGGATCTGTGCAAAGACGTCGTTGCTCACCTGTGCGCTCAGCACCGCGAGCGCTCGACTGATGGAGAGGCCCGAGTCGACCATGGTGGCGAACTGGCGGGTGAAGACCGCCACGTCCTTTCCCTTGATCCTGTCAGTCAGGCCAGGGATGACGAGCGCACGCCCAAAGCCGCGCGCGACCGATGGCGTGACGGAGATGGGCAGGTACCCCATCGTGCGGAGCCTGTTCACCACGAGGCCGAGGTCGTCACCATCGAGCGAGCCCTCGATCAGGTTCCCGTTCCGATCGCGGACCTTGTAGTCGAAGGTCGTGGCCACGGCTATCTCCCCACGAGGTGGTTGCGGAAGTCCTCGACGCTTCGGCAGCGATCGGCCGCCACGCCTTCGCTGATGCGGCGATCGTGCACCAGCTGCGCCAAGCACTGGTCCATGGTCTGCATCCCGAACTGGGCCCCGGTCTGCATGAGCGAGTAGATCTGGTGGGTCTTCGCGCCTCGGATCAGGTTCTGGACAGCAGGCGTGCAGACCAGCACTTCCGCCGCCACGCACCGTCCGGCCCCGTCGGCGGTCGGCACGAGCTGCTGGGTCACGACGCCGGCGAGCGACGACGCCAGCTGGATGCGGATCTGCTCCTGCTGGCTCGGCGGGAAGACGTCGATCACCCGGTCGATCGTCGACGGCGCGTCCTGGGTGTGCAGGGTCGCCAGGACGAGGTGCCCGGTCTCGGCCGCGGTGAGCGCCGTGGCGATCGTCTCGAGGTCGCGCATCTCCCCCACGAGGATCACGTCGGGATCCTGGCGGAGCGCCCGGCGCAGCGCCTCCGAGAACGACGCGGTGTCCGAACCGACCTCACGCTGGGTGACGACCGCTCGCTTGTGCTCGTGGATGAACTCGATGGGGTCCTCCACCGTCACGACGTGCAGCGGACGCGCGCGGTTGATGACGTCGATCATGGCAGCGAGCGTGGTCGACTTTCCCGAGCCGGTCGGACCCGTCACCAGGACGAGCCCGCGTCGCAGACCCGTGAATCCCCCGACGACATCAGGCAGACCGAGGGTGGCGAGCTCGGGGACCTCGTTCGGAATCGGGCGCAACGCGACGGCCACCGTGCCACGCTGCTGGCACACGTTCACCCGGAAACGACCGACACCGGCGATCGCGTGCGAGGTGTCCAGCTCGTGCTCAGCTTCGAACTGCTCGCGCTGGCTCTGGGTGAGGATCCCGTAGACGAGGTTCCTCAAGGCGTCGTTGTCCAACGAACCCACCTCTTCGAGTGGGCGCAGCGCGCCATGCAGGCGCACCGTGGGAGGCATCGACGCCGTGAGATGCAGGTCGGATGCACCGATCTGGATCGCGTAGCGCAAGAGGTCGTCGACGTGGAGGGGGAGACCAGCAGCTCCTGCGTTCGGCGACGACTCGGGATGCCGCACAGCGCCGTGACCGGCCTCACCGGCGGAACCGACCGGTCCTGCACCAACGCCGCCGAGGGCGGCGTCTCCATACGTGGCGAGCTGGCTCATGCGACGACCCTCAGCACTTCCTCGAGCGTCGTCAGGCCGGCGATCGCCTTGCGGAGCCCGTCCTGACGCAGCGTGCGCATGCCTTGTTCGACCGCCTGGCGTTCGATGGAAAGGATCGAGCGCTGCTCGATGATCATGCGCTGGATCTCCTCGGTCACCGGCATCATCTCGCCGAGCAGCATCCGGCCGAAGTAGCCGGTGTTCGAGCACGTCTGGCAGCCGTTTGCGCGGTACAGCGTGGAGACGTCGACCCCTTCGAGATCGCCCTCCCGGTACCCGGCGGCGTAGAAATCGGTAAGCGACGCGGTGAAGGGCGTCTTGCAGCGGTCGCACAGGACGCGGGCGAGCCGCTGGGTCAGCACGCCGCTCACCGCGGACGTGACCAGGAAGGGCTCGATGCCCATCTCGGTCAGGCGCAGCGGGGTGCTCGCCGCGGTATTCGTGTGGAGGGTGGACAGGACCAGGTGACCCGACAGGGCGGCTTCCATCGCAATGGTCGCCGTCTCGATGTCCCGGATCTCGCCCACGAGGATGATGTCGGGATCCGCACGGAGGATCGAGCGAAGCGCGGTCGAGAACTGCAGTCCCACCTTGGAGTTGATCTGCACCTGGGTGATTCCTGCGATCTGGTATTCGACGGGGTCCTCGACGGTCACCACGGACTTCTCGTGGGACATGACCTCTTGGAGGGTCGCGTAGAGCGTCGTCGTCTTGCCCGCGCCCGTCGGTCCCGTGACGAGGATC
>JAJYPY010000021.1 GCA_021794995.1 Actinomycetes bacterium
GCCACCGCTGCCTCGCGACCACGAGGACGATGACACCGCCGGCCGCCAACGCGACGCCCGCTGCTTCGACCAACACCGCTCCGAGGTGGCCCGGGTACGCCAGCCACAACTTCTCGTCGACCACCCTTTCGATGCCCCAGAGCACCATCGCGGTTCCGATGACCGCACCCGACGGTGGAAGATGGCGCGGCGTCGACGCGATGGCGCCGGCCTCAGCGTCCGCGTCGGCCCGAGCGACATCGGAGTCCGTGCGCGCCGATGCTGCTCGGCGTAGCCGCCGCTCGACGTACAGCAGCACGCAGAAGATCGCGAAGTCCTCCGCCGACTGAAAAAGCGGGACGGGGAGCCGCCTTCCTACTTGTCCTGCGTAGTACATGCCGAACCACTGATGGGTCGGATGACCCCCGCCCGCCACCATGAGCTGGGGACCGAGGAGTCGGCCCATGGCCCACGCTGCCGCGAGGACCGGCGCCACCAGGTCCAGGGCCGCCCCGAGCCGGAGCTGAGGGCAACGACGTCGCGAGACGATCAAGCCGGTCGGAACCGCCAGCACGAGCCCGCCCCACGACGAGAGACCCCCGTGCCACACCGCGAAGACCTGGACGGGATCGCTCTGGTAGTAGGAGAGGTTCGCGAGCACGTGCATCGCTCGCGCGCCGACGATCGCGGCGATGGTTGCCCAGATGAACAGGCTCAAGACCCAGTCGGTCGGGTATCCCCGCGCCCGGAGCCGGCGTTCGAAGTAGCGGTAGGCGAACCAGAACGTGATGGCGAGCCCGATCCCGTAGGTGTGAACGACGAGCGGGCCGATGTGGAACGCGACGGGAACGGGCTTCACTCGCTCAAGTATCCCCCGGGGGGTCCCTCCGAGTGGGGCGACCCGCTACGACGGCGAGGCCGTACGACCCCTACCAGACGGGCAACATCCAACGCGTCGGCGGCGCGCACGTCGGCAATCGCCGCTCGTCGAGGGATCGCCGCTCGTCGAGGGATCGCCGCTCGTCGAGGGATCGCCGCTCGTCGAGGGATCGCCGAGCTCCGTTACGGTCGACCCGCTCCCGCGAAGTTGCTGCCGAACCGGACCGGGTCGATGCGCACGGTTGTCCCCGGGAACGTCGCCTCGATCATCTCGCCGCCTCCCACGTACATCGCCACGTGTGCGCTCCCCCCCGGACCGTAGAAGAGCAGGTCGCCAGGCTGCAGGTCCGAGATGGGAACCGGCGTGCTGTCGGCCATCTGGGCACCCGAATAGTGGGGCAGGTAGACGCCAGCCTGGCCCCACGCCCACGCCGTGAGGCCCGAGCAGTCGAACCCGTGGCCCGGGTCCTCAGCGCCCCAAACGTAGGGCACGCCGATCTGGCTCTCCGCCGCGCGCACAGCGATCGCACCTGCGCCCCCTGCGGCAGGCGGGGGAACGGG
This sequence comes from Actinomycetes bacterium, assembly GCA_021794995.1. Classification (GTDB taxonomy): domain Bacteria; phylum Actinomycetota; class Acidimicrobiia; order Acidimicrobiales; family RAAP-2; genus JAJYVT01. The sequence continues at coordinate 1,420 of JAJYPY010000021.1, forward strand.
GGAGGAGGGGTACGACGACGCGGCCGTGGCGAGGGCTGCCCTGGCTGCGGCCGCAGCCTCAGCCGCAGCTGCGGCCTGCTGCTGCGCGATGAGGGTGGCGATCTGGCCCTTCACCTGGGCCAGTGCTGCCTGCTGCTGAGAGCCGAGCGCCTGGGCACTTTGGAAGGCGGCGTGCGCTGTCGCAACGGCTTGCGCAGCCTGCGCGTCCTCGGCCTTCAGCGTCTGCTCTTGGGCGTCGAGCTGCGCGATGGCGGTGTTCAGGTCCGCCATCGCGGTATTCAGGTTGCCCGTGATGACCTGGTTGTAGACCGTCGAGTCCATGGCCGATGTCTGGCTTCCGGAGAAGAGGGCGCTCGACGCCGCGGAAGTGCCACCCGTCACGTACGCCTCGATCGCTGCCCGGTGCAGCACGTTCTTGTCGCGGCCGATGTGGTTCTGCGAACGGGAGATCTCTGCTTCGGTCACGCCGATCTGCTGGTCGAGTGCTGCCTTCTTGGCGATGGCTGCCTGATACTGCTGGTCGAGGGCGTCGATCTGGCGCCCGGTCTGCTGGATTTCGGCTTCCAGGGATGCGGCCTTCGCCTGAGCTGCCGACAAGGGGCTCGCTGCCCCGGCGGATGGTGCCGCCGTCGCCGTCGCCGCCACGAGCAACGCCAGTACTCCCGCAACGGGGAGCAGGCGAGGGAGAGGCCTGTGGGCCGAGTGGCGCGCGAGAACAGGACGCAGGGGCCGCCCAGGGTCAATCACAATGCCCCAGATTCTTACCCAATTACGACGTCAAGGCAACCCCGTTTATCGAGTTATCTTCCACATCTTCCCACCAGAGGTAGGAAATTCACCCCGTCAGTCCTGGTCAGATGCATATTTTGGTTACGAAAATTAGCAAAAATGTTACGACTTACGCGCGCTGAGGTGCAATCACAATGACATTGGACTACCGTCCCCGCTATGGGAGCCATGATCGAATACCCCAGCAACGGTTCGACCGGGCAAGGGTACCTTGCAGGGTCGAACGGCCCGGGGATCGTCGTGATCCAGGAGTGGTGGGGCCTCGTCGACCACATCACCGACGTGTGTGATCGGTTCGCAGCCGAGGGCTTCGTCGCCCTGGCACCCGACTTGTACCGGGGCAAGGCGACCAGCGAGCCGGACGAGGCGGCGAAGGCCATGATGGCGATGCAGCTCGAGGGTGCCGCCAAGGACATGAGCGGTGCCGTTGACGAGCTGCGCCGGCGCACCGGCCGCGACGCGGTGGGCGTGATCGGCTTCTGCATGGGCGGTGGCCTGGCGCTCGTGCTCGGCACCCAGCGCCCCGATGCGGTGAAGGCGTTGGTGCCGTGCTACGGCGTGATCCCCTGGCCGGATGCCCAACCCGACTACTCACGTCTCTCTGCCGCGATCGAGGGTCACTATGCCGAGCAGGACGACTCGGCGCCCCCTGCGGCGGCCCACGCACTCGAGGCGCAACTGCGGTCCCTCGGCAAGGAGGTCTCGATCGTGGTGCACCCCGGCACGCAGCACGCGTTCTTCAACGACACCCGGCCCGAGGTGTACGACCCCGACGAGGCCGCCAAGCTGTGGATTTCCGTGCTGGCGTTCTTCCGGGCGAAGCTGTAAGGCATGTCTGAACGATCCCGCGACCTGCCCAGGAGATCGTGCCTGTCCACCCCGGGCGCGACGGAGAAATTCCTCGCCAAGGCGCCGACCGTGCCGGCCGACATGACGTTCCTGGACCTCGAGGACTCCGTGGCGCCGCTCGAAAAGGTGGCGGCGCGCAAAAAGGTCGTCGATGCGATCAAGAACCTCGCGTGGGACGAGCGCGTGCTGTGCGTGCGGCTGAACGCCTGGGACACCGAGTGGACGTACGGCGACGTCATCGAGGTGGTCGGGAACGCCGGAGAACGCCTGGACGAAGTGATGCTTCCCAAGGTCCAGTCCGCGGCCGAGGTTGTCGCGCTCGACCTCTTGCTCACGCAGGTGGAGAAGAACAGTGGGCTGCGGGTCGGCCATATCGGCATCGAAGCTCAGATCGAGACGGCCCGCGGCCTCATCCACGTAGAGGAGATCTGCGCCGCCTCCCCCCGTCTCGAGACGATCATCTTCGGGCCCGCCGACTTTGCGGCGTCGATGGAGATGCCGGTGCTCACGGGCGGCGTGGCGATCCCCGAGTACCCGGGAGACCACTTCCACTACGTCTTCTCGAAGATCCTGATGGCAGGCCGTGCGAACGGGCTCCAGGTCATCGACGGGCCCTACCTCTACGTGAGGAATCTCGACGGGCTCCGGGAGTTTGCCCAGCGCACCCGGGTGCTCGGTTACGACGGCAAGTGGGCGCTCACGCCCGACCAGGCTGCCGTGCTGAACGACGTGTACTCACCGACCCAAGAGCAATTCGATCGGGCCTGGGACCTCCTCGACGCGTATCGCATGGCCACCGAGGAGGACCGGAAGGGCGCGGTCATGTTCGGCGACGAGATGATCGACGAAGCAAGCCGAAAGATGGCGCACAAGTTCGTCGTCCGTGGCGAGCGCGCCGGGCTCCACCGTTCCGGCGGATAGTCAGGTACCGCGCTCGACGAGGCGCCGGGCGATCACCTTGAGCGCCAGCGTCTCGTCCGCACCTTCGAAGATTGACAGCACGCGCGCATCGACGAAGTACCGGCTCACCGAGTACTCCTCTGCGTAACCCATCCCGCCGTGGATCTGCATCGCCTCGCGCGTCACCCATTCCGCGGCACGGCAGACGTAGGCCTTGGCCATCGAGGCTTCGAGGGATCCCTCCCCCTTTGCCATGAGGCGGGCCACCTGGTAGGCGAACTGTCGGCTGGCCTGGATGATGGTCGCCATGCGGGTGAGCTTGGCCCGGGTCAGCTGGTAGTCGACGATCGGTGATCCGAACACCTTGCGCTCCTGTGCGTACGCGTACGCCTCCTCGTACGCCGCCTGCATGACGCCGAGTGCACGGGCCGCGGTCTGGAGGCGACCGTTCTCGAATCCCTGCATCTGGAGGTAGAAGCCTCGACCTAGGCCGTTCTCGCCGCCGACGAGATTCTCGGCCGGGACGAACCAATCCTCGAAGGCAAGCTCGTAGGAGTGCATGCCGCGGTAGCCGAGCGTGTCGATCGGCCGGCCCTCGAGCTTTCCGGAACCGCCGTCCCTGCCCTCCTGGCGCAGCACGAACCCCTTGCCTGTTGCCGGTTCCTTTGGCACCACGAACAGGGACAGTCCGCGATGGCCCTTCGAGCGGTCAGGATCGGTACGGGCAAGCAGCATCAGGATGTCGGCACGCGCCGCGAAGGTGCACCACGTCTTCACGCCGTTCACGATCCAGCCGCGTTCGACGGGTGCGGCAGACGTCACGATCCCCGCGACGTCGGATCCGTAGTCGGGCTCGGTGACTGCGATCGCCGCGAGGAGCTCCCCGCTCGCGAACTTCGGCAGCCATCGATGCTTCTGCTCGTCGGTGCCCCCGTGGACCAGGGCCCGCGCGAGGATCTCGGGGCGGGTGATGAGCGATCCCCCGATCCCGAGCGATCCCCACGACAGTTCCTCGGTCGCCACGACCATCCCCATGTAGTCACTCTCGTCGCCGGTCGCGAAGCCCCCGTATTCCTCGGGCACCGAGAGTCCGAACCCACCAAGCTCCGCGAGTCCTGCGATGACCGAGTCGGGGATGTCGCCGTTCGCACGGTGCACGTGCTCGGCGTGGGGACGGATCTCGTGCTCTGCGAATCGGTGAAACGTCTCGCGCGCGAGCTCGAACTCTTCGCCGAGATGGCGGGGACCCTCCTCTCCGCAGAGTGCAGCGAGCACGTCGGGGTCCCGGTGGGCGGTGACGAACTGTTCGGCGGGTGCAAGGTCGGCGAGTCCTGCGCCCCATAGAGCGGACCGTCCCGCAACCTTTGCGGCGAGGTCCGCCACCACGTCGGCGACGAACGCACAGGCAAGTCGCGCCTCGATCTCGCCATGGTGCCCGTACTCGAGCGCGGCGCGTGCCGTCGCAACGGCGGCCGCACCGTGCGCAACGTCGTACGCGAGGACCTGCTGCGCGTCGAGACCGCCGTCACGGAGGGAGTCGACTCCACGCTGGACGACCTGCTCGGCGCACGAGAGCGCCGCGCCCGCCTCGTCGAGGACCATGTCAGCGCACGCTATCGGGCTTGCGCGCCAATACGGTCACGAGTGGCGGCAGCACGATCGGGTCGTCTTCGGGATCGACCCCGGTCAGTTCTGCGAGGTACCGGGCGACTGGTCCGGGCCCCGCGTCGGCCGGTGCCTCGGCCCAGGCGTCCACGAGCTCGAGACCGGACGCTCGCACGAGAGAGGGCAGGAGCGCGCCGACGTCGGGATGGCGCGCGTCGGGCATCGAGAGCGGCAGGCCGCCAACCCGTCCCGCCGAGGTGATGGGCTCTTGCGCGACGACCCACCCTTGCGGTCTCACGGCGGCGGCCATCCGGGCGAGGACGGAGAGAGGGTCGATCACGTGCAGCAGGAGGAACCGGCAGAACGCGAGGTCGACCGGCTCGGGCAAGAGAAGGTCCTCGGCGCCCTGCGTGATCGCGAGCACCTGGCTGTAGGCGCCTGCCGCCCGGGCGGTCTCGTCCCGTGCCAGCGGGTCGCTGTCGACGGCATAGATCCTGCCGCCGTGCCCGACAATCTCGGCGAGCGCAACCGCCACGTCCCCACGTCCCGCGCCCACGTCGACGGCCTTCCACCCGGGTCCGACCCCGAGCCGGTCGAGCGCGGTGGCCAGGGGGCGTCGGTAGACGTCGTCGCGCAGCACGGACGCATCCTCGCGCGCCAGCGGTAGCCTCCAGCGAGTGAAGGTCACGATGATGTTGTGCGATGCAGCCCAGGTTGCAGACGGCAAGCTGTACATTCTCGGCGGCGGCTGGTCGATGACCGGCCCGGATCCCGTGCCGTCCGCCATTGCGCTGAAGCTCGAGGTGGACTGGGGCGAGGCGGACCGCACTCATCATTGGGAGCTGTTCTTGGAGGATGCCGACGGCCGCCCCGTGCTGGTCCAGACGCCCGACGGGTCCCAGCCCGTCGAAGTCCGCGGGGAGTTCACGGTGAGCCAACCCCCCACCGTGCCCGAGGGATCGCCGATCGACGTCGCGCTGGCGGTGAACATGGGGCCGATCCCGCTGCCGGCCGGTGCCCGGTACACGTGGCGGCTGACCATCGACGGGGAGGCACTGCCTGGCGCAGACCTCGGCTTTACGACGCGCCCTCGTCCCTCGCCGGAGGAATAGCCGGATCCTGACGCCCGGCGCCCGGCGCCCGGCGCCCCGGCCGCGGCAGCTCTCGACAGGCGCGAGCCGGAGAGACCTGCTCGTCGCAAGGGCTGGACGGCGGTGAGCAGGACGGACTACACCCACTGCATGACCACCTTCGAGCGCCCCTTCGGCCGTTGCTTCGAGGACTTCGTGATCGGCGACGTGTACCGCCACTGGCCGGGGAAGACGATCACCGAGTCCGACGACCACCTGTTCTGCATGGTGACGATGAACCATCATCCTTTGCACACCAACACGTGGTTCGCCGAGCACGAGACCGTCCATGGCAAGAACGTCGTGGTGGGAAACCTCGTCTACTCGATCGCGCTCGGCATGAGCGTGCCTGACGTGAGCGGATCGGCGATCGCCAACCTTGAAGTCGAGTCGTTGGTCCATCGTTACCCGACGTTCCACGGAGACACCATCTATGCCGAGACGCGGGTGATCGACGCCGTCGAGTCCGCGTCGAAGAACGACCGCGGCATCGTGACCGTCGAGACCAAAGCATTCAACCAGCGCTCCGAGGAGGTGTGCTACTTCCGGCGCAAGGTCATGGTGTGGAAGCGAGCGGCTGCGCCCGAACGGCGCCGTCCGTACGCGGACGACGTGTGGAGCTGACGCCCGCGATGCCGACGTCGGTGGCGGTGGAACCGGGGCTGGAGCCGGAGCCGGAGCTGGCGCCGGAGCTCCACGGATTTCGTCGGGATCTCCTCGTTGCAGCAGGAAGCCTGTGGCGGGACTTCCCCTGGCGCGCGACGCGCGACCCGTGGCTCGTCCTGGTGAGCGAGGTCATGCTTCAGCAGACGCAGGCATCCCGGGTCGTCGAGCCGTACCTGCGTGTCGCCGCACGGTTCGGGTCTCCCGCGGCATGTGCAGCTGCAGGTCCCGCTGAAGTGGTGCGCGAGTGGGAGGGTCTCGGTTACAACCGCCGCGCCGTGCACCTGCACCGTGCGGCGGTGGCCATCGTCGAGCGTCACGGAGGCGAGGTCCCCGGGCACCTGGACTCGCTGCTCGCGTTGCCCGGTGTCGGTCCGTATACCGCCCGGGCGGTCCTCGCGTTGGCGTTCGGAGCACCGGTCGGGATCGTCGACACCAACGTCGCCCGCGTGCTCGCGCGAGCCGTCGCCGGGCGGCCACTTCGCCCTCGAGAGACCCAGGAGCTCGCGGACCGGCTTGTGCCCGCGGACGACGTGTGGCGTTTCACCCAGGCCCTCTTCGACCTCGGTGCGGGACCTTGCGCCGCCCGGGCCCCGTCGTGCGGCAGCTGCCCCGTCGCGCGCGACTGCCGCTGGGCCGCGGGGGGACATCGCTGCCCCGATCCTGCCGCGGCGGCGCGGCGGCGCCAATCCGAGTTCAAGGGGTCGGACCGGGAGGGACGAGGTCGGCTCGTCAGAGCGTTGCGCCGTTCTCCTGTGCACGTATCGGGGTTGGCTGCAGCCGCGGGGTGGCCGGGCGACTCCGAGCGCGCTCTGCGCGTGGCCGCGGCGCTGGTGCACGAGGGCATCGCCGGGTGGGCGGAGGACGCCCTGGTCCTGGTGTAGGTGGCATTACGGTGTCCTGATGCACGTCACCTTCTTCGGGGTGCGAGGTTCGTGCCCGTGCTCGGGCGTCGAGTATCGGCGTATCGGTGGGAATACCTCGTGCACGCTCGTTTCCGTCGACGGTGAGCTGCCCTTGGTGCTCGACCTCGGCACGGGGATGCGTGCACTTGGCGACAACCTCCGTCGACGAGCTCGCCGAGAGGGGCGCCCGCTCCAGGCGCACGCGCTCCTGACGCACCTGCACTTCGACCACATCCTCGGTCTGCCGTTCTTCGCTCCGCTGCACGACCCTGGCGCGCGACTCACGGTGTACGGTCCGCCGCAAGAGCGTCAGCACCTGCGCGACGCGCTCGCGAGCGCCGTCCAGCCGCCGTTCTTCCCGGTGAAGATGGTGGAGTTCGGCGGCGAGATCGACGTGCGAGAGGTCGGGGACCAAGAAGGCGGACCGACCTCCGAGGCAGACGGGCGCGGATTCACGCTGGGCAGGATCTCGGCGCGCGCCACTCGCGTGCCGCATCCGGGGAACACCCTCGGGTTCCGGATCGAAGCCGCGGGAAAGACCCTTGTCTACCTTCCCGACCATCAGGCGCCGCTCGACCGAGAAACGGTCACCGACGGCGTGCGGGACCTGTGCGACGGGGCCGATCTCTTGCTCCATGACGCCCAATACAGCGACGACGAATTCGCCTCCAAGCCGGACTGGGGTCATTCGACGATCGCGTACGCGCTGCGCGTCGCCGCCGAGAGCAGGGTGCGCCGGCTGCTCTTGTTCCACCACGATCCGTCGCATACCGACCAAGACATTGCGCGGTTGCTGCGAGGAGCACGCCGTCTCGCCGACGCTCGCCGCGTGGAGGAGGTGTCCGTCGCCAGCGAGGGCTCGACGGTGGTGGTGTGACACGGTTTCGCCAGGTGCTGGGCCGGTTCGCCACGGGCGTCACTGTCGTGACCGCGCTCGAGGAAGGAGTCCCTGTCGGCTTCACGTGCCAGGCGTTCGCAGCGCTCTCCCTCGACCCGCCGATGGTCATGCTCGCACCGGCCAAGACGTCGACGAGTTGGCCACGGATGGTGAAGGCGGGAGCATTTTGCGTCAACATCTTGGCGAGCGACCAGCGCGATGTCTCGGAAGGGTTCTCCGAGCCCCGCACCGACAAGTTCGAGGGCGTCCCGTGGCACCTCGGCGCCGCAGGCACTCCGGTGGTCGAGGGCGTGCTGGCGTGGGTCGAGTGCGAGCTCGGAGCCGTGTACGACGCCGGCGACCACGAGATCGTCACGGGACGCGTGCTGGACCTTGGCCTGGGATCCGGCGAACCTCTCCTGTTCTACCGGAGTGGCTACGGCCGCTTCTGTCCGTGACCGTCGGGTGCGCGGCGACCCGATACTGTGCCGCTCGTGCCCTCGATGCGAACGTCGTCGATCTCCGATGTCCTGATCGTGGTGCCCGAAGTGCACGGCGACGAGCGCGGACGCTTCGTCGAGACCTACCGTCGGCAGTGGCTGCCGCTCGGCAGGGAGATGGTTCAGGCCAACCGCTCGGAGAAGCAGGCGGGCGCCCTCGTCGGACTCCACTATCACCTGCACCAGGCTGATTACTGGTACGTCCTCCGGGGCCGGGCGCGAGTGGTGCTCCACGACCTGCGGGTGGGGTCGGCGACCGACGGGACCACCGAGACGATCGAGCTGTCTGGGGATGAGGACCGTGGGCTCTTCATCCCCCCGGGGGTCGCCCACGGGTTCGCTGCCCTGACGGACCTGCTCCTGTGGTACCTCGTGGATGGGTACTACAACCCCGCCGATGAGCTCGGACTTGCCTGGGACGACCCGGATGTGGCGGCCGACTGGGGCGTCGATCGCCCGGTTCTCTCCGCGCGTGACCAGGCGAACCCGCGCAGGCGGGACATCGAGCCGGCGTTACGCCCGCGCGCCGGTTTGCGCGCCTGAACCCTTCAGCGGGTCGTGAGCAGGCAGAGGATCCCTGAGCGCAGGACCTGGCGAGCCGCACGTGCCGACTGGCCGTTGCGCCGAAGGTGGTCCCAGGAGTCCGCACTGGACAGCACCTCGATACCGGCAAGGACCCCGTTTCGCTTCGGCGGGTCCATGGCACGCAGCTCCTGCGCGAACACCCTGCCCACCCGATCCTTCTCCCACTTCTCCATCGCCAGCCGGTCGTTTCTCACGCGATCGGACGTGGGCTCCATGAGTCTCACCGCGTGGTGGAAGGGCAGCAGCGTCTCGAGCGTGCTCGATCGGCTCTCCACGAATGCGTCGACCCGCTCTGCGACGCCGAGCGCCGGGTCGATCTCCTTCGCCGTTTCGCGCACCCACTCGTAGGTGCGCTCCGTCGCGTCCGCGTACAGCCCCTCGACGTCGGCGAAATGCTGGTACACGGACCGCACCGACACGCCGGCTCGATCGGCGATCCGTTGCGCCGTCGGTGCCACGTCGCCGCCTGCGATGAGGTCGAGAAGCGCACTGATGATGGCATCACGCGTCCTAAGGCCGCGCGCCCGCCGCCCGTCGATCCTTTCGATCCCGATGGCCACCACAGCTCACTTCCTCCATAGCCGTCACGCTGCAGCCCGATGCCAGTCCAACTGAAAGATGAGGCTACAGGAACCCGGGATGCAATACAGGTACATGGGTTGAAGTTCCAGACGCGACGCTCTGGGGCAGCAACCGCCGGGATCGGCCCACGTGTCCACGTGTCCTGCGCCGGATGGGCTCGGCGCAGGGCGGCCGCCCCACGGAACGCCCGCATCCTGTTTATATGGAGGGCGTGGAGGTTGTCGTCGCGGTCGCCGGAGGCGTGATCGTCGTGGCAGTCATCGTGGTACTCGCCGGACGACGCCGCCCGAAGGACGGCCACTCCGTCGCGAGCTACCGCCAGACGCTCGACGTGCTGGGCAGTCTCGGCGGGGCCCAGCGGTCGCTGCGTCCCGTCGCTGGCGGAGTTGAGCGTGTGGCAGAGCGCAGTGAGGGGGCAGTCGACCCCAGCGCGGGTGTGGGCATTCGGCGTGTCAGCAGCCGGGCTACCTTCGACGGCATGCGGGCGCCGGGCGAGCTGAGTCCGCTGGCGGCGGGTCAGCGCGAGCGGATCGCGCCGAGTAGGACAGGCCTCGGTGAGGCGCCCGGTGCCGAAGACGCCGTCCGCGCCGACACGCAGAGTCCCTCGGGCCCCCCGGCCATCGACCGCAAGGACCGCACGGATCGTGCCCTCGTGTCCCTGGGCCGCCCGGCGCGGCGTCTCGGCACCCCTGTATTCATCGCCGTGCTGGTCCTCGCCGCCGCGGGAATGGCCGCCTACTTCGTCGTGCGCTCCCACCCCGCATCGCACGCGGCGGCCACGCCCGCAGGGCATCGACATCGCGCGCGACGAGGGTCCCACAGCACGACGACGACGGTGCCTTCGGCGTACTCGGCCGTGCAGTCGACCGCGAGCTCGGCGACCTATGCATTGGCGAAGTCGACCTACTCGCTGCGGATCGGCGCGACGACGAGCGCCTGCTGGATGAGCATCACGTCGAACGGCGCGACGGTGCTCGCACAGACCTTCGCCCCTGGGGCCTCCGCGGCGGTCCCGGTCACCGGAAAGAGCACGCTCGTGATCGGTGCACCGGCATCGGCCACCGTCACGATCTCGGGGATACCGCTGGTGCTGCCCCCGGGCGCGTCGGGCCCGTTCACGGTCACACTCCTGCCGAGCTGACGCCCCCGGACAACCCGGAGCCGCCGGGCACCTCCCAAGCACCGAGCGCGTCCAGGACGAACGCGCCGACGAGTGCCTCGTCCCGCCACAGTTCGTAACGCCCGGAGCGCCCACCGTGGCCCGACGAGAGCTCGGGCCGGAAGACGACCTTCGCGCGCGGATCGAGCGCACGGAGCTTCGCCACCCATTTGGCCGGCTCCCAGTACCCGACTCGGGGATCGTTGAGCGCACCGGTGACGAAGAGCGCCGGGTGCGTGACGGCCGCCACGTTGTCGTACGGCGAGTACGACTTGATGGTGAAGTAGGCATCTCGGTCGCGGATGGGATCGCCCCACTCCTCGAATTCACCGACGGTGAGCGGGATGCTCTCGTCGAGCATCGTGGTCAGGCAGTCGACGAACGGCACCTCTGCGACGACCGCGGCGAACAGCTCCGGCGCCCGGTTCACGATGGCGCCCATGAGCAGGCCCCCGGCCGATCGACCATGCGCCGCGAGGCGATCGGGCGTCGTCATCCCGCCCTCCACCAGCCGCCGAGCGCACGCAACGAAGTCCGAGAACGTGTGCTCCTTCTTTGCGGTCTTCCCGTCCAGGTACCAGCGCCGCCCGAGCTCGCCTCCGCCGCGCACGTGGGCGATCGCATAGATGACTCCCCGATCGAGCAGCGGCACCCGGCGTGCTGAGAACACCGGGTCGATCGAGACCTCGTAGGCGCCGTAGCCGTACAGCAGGCACGGCGCGGGCAGCGAGACGTCCGCGCGATGCACCACCGACATGGGGATCGCCACGCCGTCGGGTGCAGTCGCCCAGAGGCGGGTGGTGCAATATGCGGCGGGGTCGTAGTCGCGCACGGGCTCGACCTTGCGCACGGTGACGGTGCCGGTCGCGAAGTCGACGTCGCACACGGTGCGTGGCTGGACGAGCGAGGTCTGTTCCACTCGGAGCGAGGTCGCCGACGGCTCGGGGTTCGGGCCCTCCCACGTCGTCGCCGGGTGCTCGCCGCAGGGAACCACCCGGCTCGAGCCCACGGCGTCGGTGCCCGCCAACGCGGCGATACCCGCGCCGGGAATCTCGACGATGCGGACCACCGGCTCGCCCTCGAGGCGCTCGCTCAGGACGAGCCATCGGTCGAAGACGTCGACGTCTTCCACACGCACGCCCTGTCGATGAGGGACGATCTCGATCGCGTCGTCGAGGCTGCCGCCCATGGCGTCCAGGGCCACGACCCGGAAGTCCTCCGCCTCGTCGTTGGTGAGGATGACGAACCACCCGCGATGGTGCTCGACGGAGTACTCGTGTCCCGGGTCCCGCGCCAACACGGCCCGCGCGGCGGACCCCGGGTGGTCGGCGTCCACCACCCACCACTCGCTCGTGGTGGTGCTCTCGCATGCGATCACGACGTAGGTCCCGTCCTTGGTCCGTCCGACCGACACGCTGAACCGCTCGTCGTCTTCTTGATGGACGAGCTCGTCACCCGCTGGGTCCTCGCCGAGGCGGTGGCGCCACACCTGGTAGGGGCGCATCGCGTGGTCGACGCGGGTGTAGAACACAGTCGCGTCGTCGTTCGCCCACGCGAGCCCGTAGGAGACGCCGGGCACCGTCTCGGACGCATCGGGCACGCCGGGTGCGAGCGAGAGGAACGTCAGGTCGTAGAGCTCGGCGCCACTCGTGTCGGTGCCGTACGCAAGACGGTCGTGGCGGGGGCTGACCACCAGGTTCGCCACCCGCAGGTAGTCATTCCCTTGCGCGAGGACGTTTTCGTCGAGGAGCACGGTCTCGTCGGAGGATGGGTCGGTGCCGAGGGGTGGATCGCCACCCCTCCACGGGCGCCGGCAGTGGACCCGATAGCTCTTCTGCTCCTCGGTGCGCTGGTAATACCACCACGGGCCGTGCCTGACTGGCACCGACAGGTCGGTCTCGACCACCCGTGCCTTGATCTCGGCGAACAGCGCCTCGCGCAGGGGCTCCAACGGGCCGAGCACCTCGTCGGCGTAGGCCCGCTCCGCCTGGAGGTGCTCCAACACGGCGGGGTCCTCCCGGTCGCGCAGCCAGTACCAGTCATCGACCCGGCGGTCGCCGTGCGCGACGAGGACCTCGGGGCGTCGTTCGGGAGAAGGAGGGGCGAGCGGCATCTGCCCACATTGCCACGGTGGGTCCCGCTCACCGTGCGGCCGACGGAGATCTCAGGAGAGCTCGCGCTCGTAGATGAGGCCAATGACCGGGCTAGCTCTGACTGCCCCCGCTCCGGGCGGTGTGAATGTCGCGGAGCCCATGTTGATGCTCCCATCGACTGTGAGCTGCTGACCGGAGTAGATCTTGCCCGACTTGATCGTCCCAGTGCCTGCAATCTTCACGTGGCACGGCGCGTACACGAACGTCGTCACTGTTGTGAGGATCTGACCCCCGATTGTCACTGTGACGTTCGAACCACACGTCTTGTCACTTGTGGTCGGTACGACCAGAAAGAGTGTGTGGTGACCCGTTTTCGATGAGATTGTGTCTGACTGCTTGATCGAGATGCTTGCGGTCGAGAAGATCGCAAGGCTGTGCGCAAGGCTGATCGTCGGGATTGTCACGGCGCACGCCGTGTAGATGGCGACGCTTGAAGTGGCCGATCCGATGGTGCTGAGCATCGCCTTCAGGGCTGCACATGTGGATGCTGTCTCAACCGTGTAGCCGTCTGTCTTCCATCCGGTCGCGCTCCAATTGAGCGGAGGGAATGTTTCTCTCGTCGGTGTGGCGAGTGACGTCATATTGGAGTTGATCGTGTACTGCACTTGAACCTGCGTCCCCCCGACTGTCACTGTGTGCGGGGCCAGGTATCTCGTCTTCCAGCTCGATGACCCGATGTGGATTGCGCTCTTGGCGTACATACTCCCCGAAACAGAGACTTTTGTTCCAGATACGCTGATACCCACAGAGCATGTTGCCGGTGCGCACGTGGAGGTCAGTGTGCCACCGACGACCGCCGAACCGGATAACGTGATCGTTTTCGTCGCTTCGACTTCACCGGCGATGGAACACCCTCCCGATGTCTTCACGTTCCCGAAGACGACGACCGAGCCGTCGACGCTTGAACTCCCGCGGCATGTAAGTGTGCCGTTGAGATAGACGTTGTTGTTCCCTCCGACGAAGGACCCGCCTCCCTGCAGTGAGAGGCTGCCGTTCACAAAGACCGATTCATGGAAGACGCCTGTCTTGTCCGGTGTGGAGATGTTCGCCTCGGACTGCACTTTGGCTGTCTGAGCGACGTCCCTGCCGAGCGATGTCAGCCTGACGGCGGTGGCCCCCTTGAGGCTTGAGTTGGTGGGGCTCGCCCCTGTGCAGCTCAGCGACGTCAGCGGCGTGAGAGTCGAGTAGTAGGTCAGGGTCACCGTGAACGTGGACCGAGCGGGTGCACCCCCGAGTGTCCCTGCGATGGCGTGTGTGCCTGTCGTGCAGGGCATCGCGGCGAGCGATGTTGCGCTCTGAATTTTCCGGTAGGCGAGGTCGATTCCGGCCTCCGCTGCCTGTAGCGCCTGGTTCTGCTGGACCATTCGGCTGGACGTGGAGACGTTGTCGAGTGCCACGCGGAAGAGGGTCGCCGCGAGGACCGCCATGACCAGCGAGATGACCACGACGACGATGAGGAACGCCATGCCCTCCTCGGCGGCGCGGCCGGGGTCACCGTTCGTCGTGTGTTCGGTGCGCTGTGCCGGTACCAGTCGGTGGAGGGATCGCATCATGGCGTCGCGCAAAATTGCGGGGCTGTGGGTGCGTAGAACTGACCATCGAGCGCGGTGACAGAGGATTGGAGGGAGAGCGCCGCGCCGGTGGACTTCGTCGTTTCCGGCAGCACGAAGTCGACCTTCAGCACCCGGTGGCCGTATGAAGTCGACGAGATGTCGAGCGTGAACGGCGGTGTTGATGGCCGCGGGTTCACGATTCCGGTCGCGATTGGGGTGCCGTTGCCGCTTGGCTGCGATTGTCCGTTCGGCCACGACAAGTCGTAGAGGGTGCCTGTCGTGCTGAGCTTCCACTGCACGCACGCGAATGTTGTGTGCGGAAGCGCCGTCAAGAGTCGGAGGGAGAATCCTGTTGTCGACGGTGCGTAGACGATGTCCGCGTTGACCACCTGTCGGCGAAGCGCTGTGAGGGCAAGTGCAGCATTGTCGTTGGCCTGCCCCATCGCGACGCCGTTGTAGCCCGTCTGGAGAAACGTGATGACCGTCACCATCGCCAGAGCGAGCACCACCATGCCGATCCCGAGCGCGACCAAAAGTTCGAGCAGGGTGAATCCCTCTTCACCTGTTGTCCGTTGTGCGTTCACGTTGCTTCCTCATAGGAGGAGGACGCGGCAACCGTTCCGAGATTGACTGTCATCACGAAGGAGGCGAGGGGTGTGGCCTGCCCTACCTCGGTGACGAGGTAGGTGATCGTTCCCGAGACGGGTGACGCCGCCGTGCAGTTCTCGATGTGCGGCTTGCCCGACGTGCCCCCTGGTGTCTGATGCGCACAGGAGGTGCCACCCATCGAGAGTGATGCGGAGATTGTCACGGTGTATGTGCCATCGGTCACCGTAATCCGCGGGATCGAGAGTGGTTGCAGTGTGTCGAGCGCTCGGTGCTCATAGGCGCCCGCATTCGTTGTGTAGTAGATCAGTGTGCCCGTCGCCTTCACGGTCGCATTTCCTGTGAGGAAGCTGGACGGTGTTCCCTTCGCTCGCGCTGTGGCCGCGAGGTCGTAGCCGGTGACCTTGGCGAGATAGCCAGACCAACCGGGTGGGGCCTTGCTGTCGCTTACCACCTTGGCCGGCAGACCAGCTAGCTGGACCTGTCCGAGCCCTCCTTGCGCTGCGGAGTAGATGCAGCCGGTCGATGCCGAGCACGAGCCTGTGCCCTTGCGGTACCTGACGGTGTAGACTCGGTCCGAGTGGGAGCTTGTCGGCGGTGTGACCCTGGCGAGTGTGATGGAGCCGAGCGGTCCCAGCAGTCCAGCGAGCATCGCGGGAGCGCCCTGTGACACGTGCCCGGCGCCGCACGGAAGCGCCGGTGTCGATGTACGGGCGACGCCTGTGAAGTTGAGGCACGGCCGTGAGGTGGTCGCGGAGGTGGTACTCGTCGATGTCCCCGAGTCACCCGGCGCCGGCGTCGCCGCCAGCGAATACGACCCTGTCGAGGAGGACAGCATCACAGGCTCGGCGGTCTGGACGAGTGTGACCTTTGTGTAGTCACTCGTCCCCGCTGCGGGGTCGTTGGTCGATTTCGACAGCACACGTGCGATCTGGTCTTTCGTGCTTGTCGGAGCGAGCGTCACTCCTGACGCCTCGGCCGTACCGAGGACCGAGGACGTCTGGGTGAGCGTCTCCGTCGAGGAGGTCCCTGGGAGGACGAGGTCGAAGGAGGTGAACGAAAGCCCGTTGATCGGAGGCCTTCCTGTTGCCGTGGGCTTGATGGAGATGATCCCGTTCCCGGCGTCTGAGGAAGCGGTGAAGTCTGGTTGGCAGGGGGCGGACGTCGAGCTGTTGACCGAGCCGAGGGTGGCGCACGCCGATGTCTTGTCGAAGACGAGCGTCTGACCGATCAGCGTCGTCGGGGCCCCGTTGTTGCCCGCGCTCCCTATCGCCCGCCACTTCACCACCACGGTGACTCGCAGGACTGGGTGCAATGTCCCGGCCGTCCAGTCGTACTTGGTCGGGAACGTGAGCAGGCTGTAGGCGATGTTGTTGACGGTTTGAGTGCTCTTGTGCGGATAGAACGGCGCGGGTGGCTCTGCTGTCACCGGGGTGTAGTGGATGATGGGTTCACCTGTGCCCCGTGCAGTCAGTGTGGGATCGATGAACGTCCAGGTTGTTCCGGAGATTTGGATCAGTGGTGTCGAGAGCACGGTTGTGTCGTTCGTGCTCAGGCCCTTGGCGACAACTGTGTAGGGGAGAGCGCGGACTTCGTTCAGCGCCTGGGCAAGGAGCCCTTGGGCCGTCTGTTCGTTCTTCGAGGACCCGAGGCTCGAGTACTGGGCCCCCATCTCGAACCCGAGGCAGGTCAGGACGATGAAGAGGATGGTGAACGCGATGAGGACCTCGATGAGGGCGAAGCCCACGTCGCCTCGGGCGCGCGCGCACGATCGGCAGCGTCGGCGAATCAGACTCCCCAGGAACCGTCGTGTTCCAGGCACGCGACTCCTCCCATCCCAAGGGAGAGTCTACCTGGTCGCGGGCCCCTTTGTGCCCGCGGGGGCACTGGCGCTTGCTGCAGCGGCCCGCACGATCTCGACCACCTCGTCGTTGGAGGCGCCTGGGCCGAGGACCCCGTAGATCCCTTCTGCGCAGAGGCGAGCGACGTCCACGTCGGGGACGATGCCTCCGACGACGACGGGCGTGTCGAGGCCGGTCGCCCGCAACGCGTGCACCACGGCCGGTGCGAGCGTGAGGTGTGCCCCGTTGTGCATGGAGACGCCCACGACGTCCACGTCCTCTTGGGCGACCGCCGCAGCGATCATCTCAGGCGTCTGTCGCAGGCCGGCGAACACCACTTCGCAGCCGTGGTCCCGCAGGATCCGGGCGACGACCCGCAGGCCGCGGTCGTGGCCGTCGAGGCCGACCTTGGCGAGCAGCACCCGGAGCGGGGGATCGTTCACACGAAGGATCGCTCGAACCAGGTGCCGAAGACCGACTCGAGCGCGCGCATCGCCTCTCCCACCGTCACGTACGCCTTGGCCGCCTCGATCAACGCGGGCATGAGGTTCACCGCCGGGTCGGCTGCCTCGGTGCGGAGGCGCTCGAGGCACCTGCGGACCGCGTCGTCGTCCCTGGACCGTTTCACGGCGGCGAGCTTGTCGAGCTGGCGGGGTTCCACCGCGGGGTCGATGACCAGGATCGGGGTCTCGCCGTGATCGCCCTCGGTGTAGCCGTTCACGCCGACCTGCACCCACTGGCCTGAGGCGATCTTGGACTGGAGCCGGTACGCGGAGTCGGCGATCTCCGCGCAGAACCACCCGTCGTCGATGCACGCGAGCACGCCGTCGAGCATCGACCCCGCGCCGACCTCGAGCAGGTGTGCGAACACCTCTTCCGCCCGGCGCTCGAGCTCGTCGGTCAGGGACTCGACGAACCAGGAGCCGCCGAGCGGGTCGGCGACGTGCACGACCCCCGTCTCTTCTGCGATGACCTGCTGGGTGCGCAGCGCGAGCCGTGCGGCCCGTTCCGTCGGGAGCGCCAGGGCTTCGTCGTATGCGTCCGTGTGCAGGCTCTGGGTGCCGCCCAAGACCCCGGCAAGGGCCTCGATGGCGACGCGCGCCACGTTCACCTCGGGCTGCTGGGCGGTGAGCGAGACGCCCGCGGTCTGCGTGTGGAACCGGAGCTGCATCGACCGTTCATCGGTGGCGCCGTAGCGGTCGCGCATCCAGCGGCCGTAGATGCGCCGCGCCGCGCGGTACTTGGCGATCTCCTCGAAGAAGTCGATGTGGGCGTTCCAAAAGAAGCTGAGGCGAGGGGCGAACTCGTCGACCGCCAGTCCCGCCGCCACCGCGGCCTCCACGTAGGCGAACCCGTTCGCCAGGGTGAACGCCAGCTCCTGCGCCGCCGTCGAGCCTGCCTCACGGATGTGGTAGCCCGACACGGAGATGGGGTGCCAGCGCGGCAGCTCCGCCGACGCGAAGCGCATCAGATCGGTGACGAGCCGCACCGAGGGCCGGGGCGGGAACACGTACTCCTTCTGCGCCTGGTACTCCTTCAAGATGTCGTTCTGGATGGTGCCGCCGAGCGAGTTGCGAGCCACTCCGGTCCCGTCGGCCACCGCGACGTACATCGCCATCACGACGGCGGCCGCCGAGTTGATGGTCATGGACGTGGTGACGGTGCCGAGATCGATCCCCGAGAACAGCGTCTCCATATCGGCGAGGGTGTCGACGGCCACCCCTGCGCGCCCGACCTCACCCTTGGCGAGGGGGTCGTCGGAATCCCGCCCGAGCAGGGTCGGCATGTCGAACGCGGTGGATAGCCCGTTGCCCCCCGAGCGCAGAAGCTCTTTGAACCGGCCGTTGGTGTCCTCCGCGGTGCCGAACCCGGCGAACTGGCGCATCGTCCACAGGCGCGATCGGTACATCGACGCGTACGGGCCGCGGGTGTAGGGCCATTGCCCGGGCAGCTCGGCGTCGTCGGGCCCGTAGACCGGCTCGAGCGGAATGCCCGACATCGTCTCGAAGGGCACCGCGCGCAGGGGTGCCCGGTCGAACTCCTCGATCCACCGCTGTCGGTCCGCCACACCCCCATGATACTTCGCCGTCAAAGTATTTCCGGCGGGCAGTGGTGGGGGCCACTACTCTCCGGGTCCGGCCGCCGCGTCGACGGGGACCCGCATGGGGCGGCCCCCCAGGTTGTTACTATCTGCATAGGGGAAATCCCGGCCGGCGGGCGGCCGCCCGAGGCAGGACAACCCCGGCGGGCACATCCCACCGTCACAACGCGTAGGCAAGGAGACGGAATGGCAACCGTGGACCTCGATCTCGGTCGGTACCAGCTCGGGTGGAGTGACGAGGAGGACTACGTCTTCAAGCCCAAGAAGGGGCTGAACGAAGAGATCGTCCGCGAGATGTCGGAGATGAAGCACGAGCCCCAGTGGATGCGGGACTTCCGGCTGAGGGCGCTTGCGCGTTTCGAGCGCAAGCCGATGGCGCAGTGGTTCGCCGTGAACATGCCTGATCTGGACTTCGACGACATCTACTACTACATCAAGCCGACGGGCGGGCAGGTGAAGGACTGGGAGGACCTGCCCGACGCGATCAAGCGCACCTACGAGAAGCTCGGGATCCCCGAGGCCGAGCGCAAGTACCTCTCCGGCGTCACCGCACAGTACGAGTCCGAAGTCGTGTTCCACCGCAACCGCGAAGACCTCGAAGCCCAGGGCGTCCTGTTCTGCGACATGGACACGGCGGTGCGCGAGTACCCCGACATCGTGCGCAAGTGGTTCGGCACCATCATCCCGCCGAACGACAACAAGTTCGCGGCGCTCAACTCCGCGGTGTGGTCGGGAGGCTCGTTCATCTACGTGCCGCCCGGCGTGAAGGTGGACATGCCGTTGCAGGCGTACTTCCGCATCAACGCCGAGAACATGGGCCAGTTCGAACGGACCCTCATCATCGCGGACGAGGGCTCGCAGGTGCACTACATCGAAGGGTGCTCCGCTCCGGTGTACACGACGGACTCCCTGCACTCCGCGGTCGTCGAGCTCGTGGCGCTGCCGGGGAGCCGGATCACCTACACCACGATCCAGAATTGGTCCAACAACGTCTACAACCTCGTCACCAAGCGGGCGCGGGCAGAGGCAGAGGCGCACGTCGAGTGGATCGACGGCAACATCGGATCGCGTCTCACGATGAAGTACCCCTCCGTGTACCTCGTCGGGCCCAAAGCCTCGGGCGAAGTGCTCTCGGTCGCGTACGCAGGTGCCGGGCAGCACCAGGACGCCGGCGCCAAGATGATCCATTCGGCACCAGAGACGTCCTCGACCATCGTCTCCAAGTCAATCTCCAAGGACGGCGGGATCACGACCTACCGGGGTCTCGTGCACGTCGACAAGGACGCGAAGGGCGCGAAGTCGTTCGTGCGTTGCGACGCACTGTTGCTCGACGAGGACTCCATCTCGGAGACTAAGCCCTACATGGAGGTGGGGGAGCAGGACGCACAGATCGGCCACGAGGCCACGGTGTCCAAGATCGGCGACGACCAGCTCTTCTACCTGATGAGCCGCGGCCTCACCGAGAGCCAGGCGATGGGCATGATCGTGAACGGGTTCATCGAGCCGGTGACCCGCACGCTTCCGATGGAGTATGCGGTCGAGTGGAGCCGCCTGATCGAGCTGCAGATGGAGGGCTCGGTCGGTTGAGGGAGGATGGGTGCGCCATGGATGGCGAGGTGACCTTGCGATGTGCGGATGCGAGCGTGAGCGCAGGGGCAGGTGCTGGCGTGAGCGCAGGCGGCATGGACGGTGCGCATGCGTGAGGAATGCAAGCACTTCCAGAGTCGCACCTACTCCTCGGGAGAGGTGGCGCGTTTTTGCCTCTTGGACCTCGCCCCAGAGGCGCCGTGGCGCTGCCCGGCCGACTGCAAGGCGTTCGAGCCGCGGCTGGCCGACGTCGGATGGGTGCACGGCAGTCTCGTCGAGCCGCCCCTGGAAGAGGAGCCTCCGGGCGGGGCAGAGGACATCGCCGTCATCCTCGAGAGCGCCGAGAGCATCGTGAGCGCGGTCGCCCCGGAGGCGGTGCGTGAAGCGAGGGCCGAGGACGCGCGGCGCGAGGAACGGGCTGCTCGTCGTTGGTGGCGCCGGAAGCAGTAGCTGATGGTGCTGGCGAAGTGTCTGGTGTCGCCGACGCGAGGGCTGCCGGGGCTGCGAGAGCTGCCGGGGTTGCGAGGGTTGCCGGGGTTGCGAGGGCTGCGAGGGCTAGTTCCCGGTGAAGCGGGGTGGCCGCTTCTCGACGAACGCGCGGACCGCCTCCTCGAGATCCTCGGAGCCCAGCATGGCGGCGTTCCAGGTGGCGACGTACTCGAGTCCCTGCGCGACCGTGCGACCCTCGCTGGCAGCCATGACCGCTTTGGTCCCTTGCACGGCGAGCGGCGACAACGCGGCGATCTCGCGAGCCATCGCGCGCGCCGCGTCGGACAGCGCGTCCCGGTCGGCCAGGACGTGGTTGACGAGCCCGATCTCTCCAGCCCTCCGGGCGTCGACGTCCTTGCCCGTGAGCGCCAGCTCGGCCGCGTGTCCGGCTCCGACGATCTTGGGCAGCCGCTGAAGGGTGCCGAGGTCGGCCACGATCGCGATCCGCGTCTCGCGCACGCTGAAGATCGCGTCGGCGGAGGCGAGGCGGATGTCGCAGGCGGTGACGAGGTCCATGCCGCCTCCGATGCAGTAGCCGTGGACCGCCGCGATGACGGGCTTGGGACACTCGGCGACCGCGGTGATCGCGGCTTGCATCCGGACGATGTGTGCTCGGGTGGCGGCGGCCCGGGCGGCGGGGGACGGCGAGGGAGTGTTCGTGCCGGCGGCGGGAGCGCCGGCGAGGAGCTCGCCCATCTCCTTCAGGTCGAGGCCCACGGTGAAGTGTGGTCCGCGTGCGGCGAGGATGACCACGCGCACGAGGGGATCCTCGGAGAGCCCCCGGACGAGCACCGGAAGTTGGTCGAAGAATGCTCGACCCATCGCATTGCGCGAGCCCGCACGGTCGAGCCAGAGCGTGGCAGTTCCGTCCTCGCCACGTGTCACGTTGAGGACGGTTTCGGCGGGCTCCACGTGCAAGACGGTAGCAACGGACGTCCCCGGTACACTGCCGAGCGGCGCATGGGCCGAGCGACGAGAGCGACGAGAGCAACGAGAGCGTCGAGAGCGTCGAGAGCGACGAGACGAGGACGACCCTGAACACTTTCACTGCCGACCGAGCGGCTGCGCTCGCAGGCCCGTCGTGGCTCCGGATGCGACGGACCGCATCCTACGAGGAGCTGGCAGAGATGCCGTTGCCCTCGGAGAAGGAAGAGGTCTGGCGCTATACGCCGATTGACGAGCTTCGACTCGACGAATTCGCCCCGACCGCGACGTCGGCGGCGGCACCGGTATCGGCATCGGCGCAGCGTTTCGTCGTGGGTGTCGCGGCCGACCTTCCGGAACGAGGCGCGCTGCTCGGGGTGCTCGACGGGAGGCCCCTTACGGTCTCTGTTCAAGATGCGCAGCTCTCCGAGAGGGGAGTCCGGGTCGGTGGCCTCCAGGTGCTGGGGGGCGAGCCGGATGTGCTCGGTCGGGTGCTGACCGGCGGGGACGCACTGGTCCGCTTGAACGACGCGTTCCATCCCGACGTCGTCGTCGTGGACGTGCCGGCGCGCACCGTCGTCGACGGGCCGATCGTGATCGTGCACTGGTGCTCGGCGGAGCCGGCGGAGCCGGCGGAGCCGGCGGAGCCGGCGGAGCCGGAGGAGCAGGGGGAGCGCGGGGAGCCCGGGGGTGTCGCGCCGGCGAGCTTTCCGCGCACTTTGGTGCGCATCGCACAGGGCGCGAGCGCCGAGGTCGTCGAGATCGTCGCCGGGCCGCCCGGGTCCGCTCGTTCCCTCGTGGTGCCGGTCACCGAGCTCAGCGTCGCCGACGGCGCACACCTCTCATACGTGGGTCTCCAGGTCCTCGGCGCCGGCGCGTGGCATCTCGCGCGGCTTGCCGCCGTCGCCGGACGCGACGCGACGCTTCGTACGTTCACCGTCGGGCTCGGCGGGAGTTACGACCGCTCCCGGACCGATGCGCTGGCGGACGGCGCGGGCTCGTCCACCGAGCTGCGGTCCGCCTATCTCGGCACCGGCGATCAGATCCACGACGTGCGCACCCTCCAGGACCATGCGGCGCCGCATACCACGAGCGACCTGCTGTGCAAAGGTGCCGTCGCCGGGACGTCGCGATCGGTGTACAGCGGCCTCATCAGGGTCAGGCGGGGCGCGGTGCGTACGGAGGCGTTCCAGACGAACCACAATCTCGTGCTCGACGCCGGAGCCCACGCCGACTCGGTCCCAAATCTCGACATCCAGGAGAACGACGTGCGGTGCAGCCACGCATCCACCGTCGGGCCTATCGACGAGGACCAGCGTTACTACCTCGAGTCGCGCGGCATCCCGCCTTCTCGAGCGGAGCAGCTGATCGTGCTCGGCTTCTTCGACGACATCGTCGAGCGGTCGCCGGTTCCCTCGGCGATCGGGCGGCTTCGGCAGGAAGTGGGGCTTCGCCTGGCGGACACCTTGGGCCTCGACCTGGAGGGTGCACATGGGTGAGCGGGTCGTGCTCTGTCGCAAGGACGAGCTGGCCCAGGGGGAGGCCCGCCGCTTCGACATTGGCGCACACCGAGTGGTCCTCGTGAGGATCGAAGACGATTTCTACGCGATCGGCGATCGCTGCAGCCACGAGGACTACTCGCTCGCCGAGGGCGAGGTCTGGGCGGACGAGTGCGAGGTCGAGTGCCCTCAGCACGGCAGCACCTTCGACCTTCGGACCGGCGAGCCTCGCTCGCTTCCGGCGACCAAGTCCGTGCCCGTCTACGTGGTCGAAGTCGTCGGTGACGATGTCACCGTGGTGCTGCCATGACCGCGCATGCGATGCCGGTGGAGGGTCGAGGCGCCGTCATGAGGAGCGTGAGTTGAGCATCTTCGAGGTGGAGGGTTTGCACGCGTCGGCGGGCGCTCGCGACGTCGTGAAGGGTGTCGACCTCACCGTCCGCTCGGGCGAGGTGCACGTCGTCATGGGGCCGAACGGATCGGGGAAGAGCACGCTGGCGCACGCCCTCATGGGCCGCCCCGGAACCAGTGTCACCGCGGGGAGCATCCGGCTCGACGGCGTTGAGCTGACCGGAACGCCGAGCTGGAAGAGGGCCCGAGCGGGTCTGTTTCTCGCGCTCCAGCAGCCGATCGAAGTCCCTGGAGTGCTGCTCGAAGCCGCCCTCACCGAGGCCCTCGCGGGGCGGAGCGGTGCGAGCCAGGAGGGTGACGGGGGTCAGAGCATCGACGACCGCTTGAAGCAGGAGGCCGCCGCGATCGGCTTCGACGAGCGGTTCTTGCGCCGCCCGCTGAACGTGGACCTCTCCGGAGGTGAGCGTAAACGCAACGAGGTCCTCCAGCTGGGGGTCCTTCGGCCGAAATTCTGTGTCCTCGACGAGATCGACTCCGGATTGGACGTCGACGCCGTACGAGCGGTCTCCGGGCGGATCGAACGCGCGACGTCGGAATGGGGGCTCGGTGTGATCGCGGTCACGCACTTCCACCGACTTCTGCGTGAGCTTCGGGCCGACAAGGTCCACGTGCTCGTCGACGGGCGGATCGTCGCGACGGGCGGTCCAGAACTCGCCGAAGAGCTCGAGCGGACCGGCTACGGCGCGTACGAGCCCGGCGCCTGAGCACGCGCCGGAAGTCCCGGGTTGACTCCGGGGCCGCCCCGGACCTCGCGCGCCGCGCGCTCATCCCTTGTCAAGGGCTCGTGTCCCGAGTCGAGTCTTCACGCGGGTGGCGCTACCTACCCGTGTCGGTCCGCAGGAAGCGGTCGAGGAGCGCGGAGGCCGGACACCACCCAGTGGCGACCAGCAGGAGCTGGTTGGCTCCGACCACGCCGGGGAGCACTGCGAACCAGCGGTTCACGCCCGCGGCAAGCGCGGTTCCCGTGAGCGTGAAGGTACCGGCGAGGAGAAAGAGGATTCGGTGCTTCGGCCAGGCCGTGCCGGAGCGACACGTGCCGCCGGATCCGAAACGGCGATGGTTCGTGGTCGTGCTGTGCAGGGAGGTGGTCATCCGGCCATGCTAACCTGATACCCCCGGGGGTGTAGCTCTCCGATGGGTGCGGGCGAACGCGCCGACCCCGCGCCGACCCCGCGCCGACCCGCGCCGACCCGCGCCGTGGCTGACACGACGCCTGCTGCCGCACCCCGTCGTCGTGCCCATGGTTCGTGGTGCGAGCTTTGGTCCTGTCCTTCGAGCTCGCGGCCAAGAAGGTC
>JAJYPY010000141.1 GCA_021794995.1 Actinomycetes bacterium
AGCGTCCCGAGCTGGCGGCCCTGCTCTGCGACGACGTCGGTCAGCGTCCCGAGCTGGCGGCCCTGCTCTGCGACGACGTCGGTCAGCGTCCCGAGCTGGCGGCCCTGTTCTGCGACGACGTCGGTCAGCGTTCCGAGCTGGCGGCCCTGTTCTGCGACGACCTCGGTCAGCTCCTCGACCTGTCCGGTCAGCGTCCCGAGCTGGCGGCCCTGCTCTGCGACGACGTCGGTCAGCGTTCCGAGCTGGCGGCCCTGTTCTGCGACGACGTCGGTCAGCGTCCCGAGCTGGCGGCCCTGCTCTGCGACGACGTCGGTCAGCGTCCCGAGCTGGCGGCCCTGCTCTGCGACGACGTCGGTCAGCGCGGCGATCTCGCGGCGCAGCGCGGCCATCGCCTCGGGCATGTCGAGGAGCTCGCTGGTCAAAAGCTCCCGGCGAACGTCCGCGCGAAACTCCTGGTCGCTCCGGAGCGTCTCGATGAAGCGCCTGCGCTCGACTTCTTCCATCACGGTCATTGTACCGCCGCCTCCTTGGTGGCTCATGGCCGTCGGCTCGCGCCGTACGGCGTCTGAACCGGAACGGTCTCGCTCGTCGCGCCGTCGGCGCGCCCGGCGCCTTCGGGCACAACCTGGCGCACGACCGCGCGCGACGTGCCCTCGCGCGGCGCACTCCGCCTCGGGTCAGCTGCCGCGAAGGCCGAGCAGCTCGCGCAGCCGGTTGACGTCGTAGGAGAGGGCCCCTTCGGGGAGCGTCGCCCCCTCGTACTCGTGCAGCAGCGCGACGAGATCCTCGTGGCGGGTGGGATCCGCCGCCGCCTGGCGCGGGGTGAGGCCGCCCAGCGCCGGGACGGTTTCGTCGAGCCACGCCACCTCCCGCTGGCGCATGAACTGCTCCATTGCCGCGGCGACTTCGGGAAGCTGGCCGAGCAGCTCGTCGCCGGATGGCTCGTCACGCGCGCGGCGCGCCGCGGCCTCGACCGGCTCGCGGCTCTCGCCGAGGGGATCGAGCGTGCCGAGGGCATGCGTCAAGGCGTCCTTGACGCGCTCGAAGCGCGCCTCGCTGTTCGCCCAGAGCCTGAGCGTGTCCCCGTCGATCGACACGCGTGCGCGCACCCAGCGCTGCTCTCCGCGCGGGGCCATCTCTGCCCAGACACCGTTCTCCTGACGCTCCAACGTGGCGTCCAGCGCCGCGGAGGCTGCCACGGGATCATCGAGGCGGTAGGTGCCCTCGCACAGCACCGTGGGCTCGCCTTCCATGTTCACGAGCGTCGGCACCCGGCGGGTGCGCGCCAGCTCGTCGGCGATGTCCAACGCCCCGGCGTCTGCGTCGAGGAGGTCCATGAGCGGGCCGCGTTGGAGGAGCGTCACCGGGACGATGCCCCCGACGATCTGGTACCCGGCCCCGTCGAAGACCGGGTGCGCGAAGACCAGGTCGCCGTCTCGAAGCGACCTCGACCCCGAGCGTTCGCGCACGTCCACCACGTCGCCGCTCCGGAGATCCCGGAGGCTGAACCCCTCACCCGCGCGAAGGTTGCCGACCTCGTGCACGGAGGGGCCGCTGAGCGCCCACTGCGCCGCGATGTTCGCCTCGTCGACGGGGAGCAGCGGGCTTCGCTGCGCGAGGAACTCCGCGACCGCGCCGTCCGCGAACAGCACCAGCGACGCGGCGAGGTCGAGATCGACCGCGAGCTGCATCGGCTGGACCGGCGTCCGTGTCCCTTGGAGGACGAGGGCAACCGCGAACACGTCCTCGATCGGCCCGAAGCGCCCGAGCCACCACCGCATCTTCTCCCACAGCCATCGCACCCGGGCCCCGAGCGGGGCGTCCGGGACGCCACTGGGCCGGGCGAGGCAACACTGCTTGTATTTGCGCCCGGATCCGCACGGGCAGGGATCGTTCCGCCC
Organism: Actinomycetes bacterium; assembly: GCA_021794995.1. Lineage (GTDB taxonomy): Bacteria > Actinomycetota > Acidimicrobiia > Acidimicrobiales > RAAP-2 > JAJYVT01. The sequence goes on from JAJYPY010000141.1 coordinate 1,902, forward strand.
CGCACGGACCGCTCCCGCTACCTTGGCCGGCGCGAACTGCCGCAGGAGTGCGACCCGCTCCGCGTCCTCACCGTCGCCTTCCTCCTCGTCCTCGGCCCGTTCGAGGAGTTGCGCCGCGTCGGCCGCATCCCCTCGGTCGCTCGCGTACCAGGCCGCATCGCGGAGCGCCGGCTGGTGGCCGGGATCATGCGCGATCGCCGATCGAACGCACGCCTCCGCCGCCTCGACATTTCCTGCCCTGCCCAAGACGAGCGACTCGCACCACCACAGGCCGGCCTCGTGACGGCGCCCGCCCACCGCGCGGAGGTACCGCGGGAACGACCGCGCCGGACCGGGATCGCTCCAGACAGCTTCGGCGAAGGCTTCGGCAAGCTCCGAGTCGCACAGGAAGTGCGCGAACGCGGCTCCCGCATCCTTGTCGGGGCGACCATCTCGTCCCCCGCCAGTGGCCGACGGCGCCACTGCCTGGACGAGCGCCGTCAAGGCGTGCGCCTCGTGCACGCCGAGGCCCCTGCGCGCGACCACCGCGGCCAGGTTCTGCACCTGCTCGAACGCCGCCCAGTCGGTCCCGGCGGGCGCCGTGTGGCCATCACGCACCTCGAAGCCGGCGCCCTCGAGCAGCTCGTCGAGTGGCGCCAGCGGCTCCGAAGCAAGCGCCGGCTCGTCGACAAGAAGCTGGCAGAGCAGCTCGAGCGGCGTCACGGGCATGCCTTCTCCGTCCCCGAGCCGCTCGAAGCTCGCCTGCAGACGGGCGAGCACGCTGTCGCGCACACGAGGCACCTCGTCGACGACGAGTGGCTCGACCGTGGGCACGTCTCCGTCACCGAGCGAGACGTGGAACCCGATCAGGGTGCCCTCCCCGAGCAACGGCAGCCCGAGGTCGTCGAGCGAGAGGTGCACCGGGCCGCCGTACGCCTCGGGCAGGTCGACGATTCCTCCGCCCGCCAGGTGCAGATGGTCCTCGCCGCAGCTGGCTGCCTCGAGCGGCGACAGGCCCGGACCGACCTCGACGACGCGCTGGTCGGCTTCGGCACGCGACAGGCGGTGCGTGAGCGTCACGCCGTCCAAGATGGCGACCGCGGACACGAGCCGGCCATCGCTCACGAAGACGAGCGCCGGATCGACGAGGAGCTCCTCCACCTCCTCCTCGTCGTCTACGTCGAGCGCCTCGGCGACCTCGCCGACCGTGAGCGGCCCGCGTGCGGCGAGCAGGTGGTGCACCTCGCTCAGGAGGTCGTCGTCCTCGTCGTACTCTTCCTCGTCGTCGTACTCGTCGTCGTAGTCGTCGTCGTCGCGGCGCAGCTCTTTCCAAGACCCCGGCAACGCGTCGAGTCGCCGCGTGCGCTCAGCGGAGTCGAACGGCGCACCTCCCGCGCCGACACGACCGATCTCCTCGGCGACGACCGATCCCAGCATGTGCAAGATGTCGTGACGATCGTGCCCGAGCGCTCGAAGCCGGTCGGCCGCCTCGCCCACCTCCGGTGGGTCCCCGTCCCATACCTGGTTCGCCACGACTTCGTGGACGGCCAGGTGCATCCGCAGGCTGTTCGTGCCGCGACCGGGCACGTCGGCGGACTGGGCGGCGCCGGCGGAGTCCTCCTGGTCGTCCTCCTCCGCCTCGGCATGGTCGGCACGCACGAGCAACGCCCGATCACCGGGATCCGAAGGGTCCAGCAGGTCGACATCGATCCCCCTCCAGTGCCGGGGCCGGCCCGCGAACAGCCATGCGCGCCGCTCGCTGAGCGCCGCCGCATCGGATGACGAGCTTCCACCGTGCGCCATTGCCGCGACGGTAGCGAAGAACGCGTGCCCCGACGACTCCGATCACGATGGAGAGGCCACAGGGAGGACCTGCGTCGCTTCGCCAGCGCTTCGATCCGTGCGGGAATGTCCCCGGTCCTCAGGCGATCTGGGCGGCGCGCGAGCTCCACGCGGTCGTGTCCCGATGACCCTGCGCGCGGCCGAGGGATCAAGGGCCGAGAGCCTGGACCGGGATCACGTGGACTCCATCGTCTCGTCGGTATCCGTAGCGCGTCGGGACGACCACCCCGAGGAACGCGGGCTCGCCGCGGTGGTCGATATCGACCCGCTCGATGAAGCGCCTGAGGTTGGCTGCCGCCTGCTCGACGTATGCGACGCCGAGCTTCACCTCGATGGCGCCCCAACGCAGCCCGTCATCGACGACGGCATCGACCTCGCCGATGTTGTCGCGGTAATGCAGCACGCTCGCACCGCCATGCTGTGCGTAGACGCGCAGATCGCGCACCACCAGGCTCTCGAAGAGAAGGCCGAAGTAGCGGAGGTCGTTGAGTAGCCGGCCCGGGGTGGCCTGCACGGCAGCAGCTGCGAGGCTCGGGTCGCAAAAGTGCCGCTTTGGCGCAGATCGCAACCGCGCCCGTGATCGCAACCGAGGCGCCCACGCGGACTGATTCTCGACGACCATGAGACGCTCCAGGGCAGCGAGATACGCCCTTGCGGTGTCGTCGTCGACCTCACCGTCGTCGAGGATGACCAAACGACGTCCATGTGCCGACAACGCCGCTTCGACGAGCTCTGCGTTCATGCGGGCCAGCCGGTCGCGATGCTCGACGACCACCGTCGTGACCTTGGGGTCAGAGAGCAGACGGCGGAGCCTCGCACGCGACCCGTTCATTCCCGAGCCGACTTCTGCCTCTACCCGGACGACCGGCTGGCCGGCCTCGGCTGCCCACTCGATCAGTCGTGCGACTTGGCGGTCGAGGTCCCCTCGCTGGTCGTGGGAGGACACCCGGGCGTAGAGGCCGAACCCCTCACTCACCTTGCCGGTCATCGTGTCGGGGGAGACGAGGATGGTCCTCTCGTTCACCCTGACCGCAGGCACCGGCAGGGTCCCGTTGCGGAACCAGCGATAGGCCGCCTGCGGGTGCACCCCTTGCAGCCTCGCCCACTGGGTCAGGTTCACACCCCAAGGGTAGCACTCGAACGTGTGTTCGTAGTGTATGGCCTAGTATCTCGGCAGCAGTTGCCGACCCTCGACTTCGAGCTCGACAGCCCCTCGGACGTGGTTCCAGATGGCCGGCACCTCCTGCCATTCGTCGATGAGACGCGGCCTGGCGCCGGAGAGAACGAGCGACGGGTCGATGGCGGCGGCAGCTCGAGCTTCCTGGTCGACATCGAGGAGCACCTTGCTCGCGGCCAAATGGCTCGCGGTCTCGGTCTTGCCGACCCCCTTGGCGCCCTGGATCAGCACGGCCCAGGGTTCGCTGAGTCCAGCCCTGAGCTCCGCGTCCACCACTCTGGGGATGTACTCTGGCTTCGGGGCCACGACCAGGGAGTCTGTTCGTTGTTCGGTCGTTGGCAACCCGGCCAGCCGGGTATGTGCAATCGTGCTGTTCGGTGATCTGCAAGACGTCGGTTCGGCGATCTGCACGTCGCACGCTCCCTCCCCTGTCGCGGACCGGCCCGTCGTGATCGACGCTGCGCTGCCTGTGGCGGCGGCGAGACACCAGCAGCACGTGCTCGGGTCATGGCAGACGACATCGGATCGCCTCGGCCGTGGCTGCACAGATCGCGTCCAGCCTCGCCGTCGTCGCCCGGCCCACTCGTCGCACGACGCGCGTCCGGGGAACCAGCTGGAGGTTGTCGAGATGGACGACAGGGGGTGCGCGGACGCCGTCTGCCCCGGTCAGGTGGACCTCGGTGCGCAGGCGTCGGACTGGCGGTGGGTGCAGCAGACTTCGGGCCACCCGGCATCCCAGTCGGTGTCGTCGAGCGCCGCCGGCACGAAGAATGCCCCCCGTACCCCCTGCGCCCCGGCGCGCGTGGCCCGGTCGACCGCCATCGTGGCCTTTGCGCGTGTCAGCTCACCCCCACCACCAGTGGAGGGTCCCGAGCGCGACGCGGACCGCCTACGCCCGTGTGCCCGACACTCTCACCTCGTGCCAGATCCCGCCGTTCACGTCGAGCCCGTTGCCGTTCGCTTGGCCCGGTGACGAGTCGCCGGCGTAGGTGTAGAGCGGATGGCCGTCGTAGGTCGCCTGGAGGGCACCGCCAGGACGCACGATCGTCCCGAGCGTCCCGGTGACGCCGGGGCCTGCGACGGGCTGTCCGATGAGGGGCGGCCAGAGGGCGGCACAGCTTCGCTCGCAGCGCGACGCCCGAGGCGTGTCGAGCGCGAACCAGTAGAGCGTGAAGCCCCTGGCGTCGGTGAGCACCCGCGCCCCACCGATCGACCTCGCCGCGAGCTGTGCCTGGCCGCCTCCGCCCGCCGGCGACACCGCCGGCCCCCGG
>JAJYPY010000142.1 GCA_021794995.1 Actinomycetes bacterium
GCCTGCGCGCACCGAGGCGAGCGCGACGGCGACCTCGAGCGTGGTGAGCGCCGCGCGCGCGTCGCCCTCGGCGGTCCCGACGACGGCGCGCACGACCTCCTCGTCCGCCGTGGCGCGTTCCGCGGCCAGCCCGCGCCGGACGAGCGCCACCATGTCGTCCTCGCCGAGCGGCTCGAGCCGCCACAGCGTCGCGCGGCTCATGAGAGGGGGGTTCACCTCGAAGAACGGGTTCTCCGTCGTCGCCCCCACCAGCACGACGACCCCCTCTTCGACCGCCGGAAGCAACACGTCCTGCTGTGCCTTGTTGAACCGGTGCACCTCGTCGAGGAAGAGGATGGTCCCCCGCCCGTGCTCCCCGAGCCGGCGCCGGGCGCCCTCGATGGCCTCCCGCACCTCCTTCACCCCCGCCGTCACCGCGGACAGGGCCACCATCTCCTTGGCCGTCGCGTCGGCGACGAGGCGCGCGAGCGTCGTCTTCCCGCTCCCCGGCGGCCCCCACAGGACGACCGAGCCCAGGCGGTCCGACTCCACGAGGACGCGCAACGGGGCGCCGGGGCCGACCAGGTGGCGCTGGCCGACGACCTCGTCGAGGGTGCGGGGGCGCAGGCGCGCCGCGAGCGGCGCCCGAGACCGCAGCCGCTCCTCGGCCGCCGCCTCGAAGAGGCCCGTCACCGCGCGACGATCCCGATCCCGAGCTCGGCCAGCGCGGAGGCGGAAAGGGGCTTCGGCGCACCCGTCAGCGGGTCCGCGCCGGACTGGGTCTTCGGGAACGCGATGACCTCTCGGATGCTCTCCTCCCCGGCGAGCACCGCGGCGAGCCGGTCGATGCCGAACGCGAACCCCGCGTGCGGCGGTGCGCCGTAGCGGAACGCACCCGTGAGGAACCCGAAGCGCGACTCCGCCTCCTCGTCGGAGATGCCCAGCGCCGAGAACACGCGCGCCTGGACGTCCGCGCGATGGATCCGCACGCTTCCCGATCCGAGCTCCCAGCCGTTCAGCACCAGGTCGTAGGCCTGGGACCGCACCGACAGGGGATCCGTCGCCATCAGATCGAGGTCGTCGGGGTGCGGCATCGTGAAGGGGTGGTGCGCCGCGACCGGGTGGCCATCCGCGCCGATCGCCTCGAACATCGGGAACTCGACCACCCAGACATAGCGGTGAGGTCCTTCCCCCACCGGCTTGCCGCACAGCTCGAGACGGAGCTGGCCGAGCACCCGGCAGGCCACGCGGTGCTCGTCGGACACGGCGAGGACGAGGTCGCCGGCCCGGGCGTCTGCCGCGGCGAGGAGCCCGTCGCGCTCGTCGTCGCCGAGGACGCGGGCGAGCGGCGAGTCGACCTCGAGCGTCCCGCCGGCGTCCCCGCTCACCCGGAACCACGCCAGGCCCTTGGCGCCGAGCGACCTGGCACGTGCGGTGAGCGCGTCGAGGGCCGATCGGCTGGTCGTCGCCCCCCCCGGCACCCGGAGTCCCTTCACGCACGGCCCCGCGAACGCCCGGATCCCGGTCCCCGCGAAGACCTCCCCGAGATCGACAAGCGAAGTCTCGATCCGCAGGTCCGGCTTGTCGGTGCCGTAGCGGTCGAGGGCCTCTGCCCACGTCATCTGCGCGATGGGCGGGGGCCGCTCCCCGGTCGCCGCCTCGGTCGCGTCCAGCACGGCGTCCGACACGAACCCGAGCACGTCGGACTGGGTGACGAAGGACGCCTCCATGTCCAGCTGGCTGAATTCGAACTGCCGGTCCGCGCGCAGGTCCTCGTCTCGCAGGCACCTGGCGATCTGGTAGTACCGATCGAACCCGCCGACCATGAGCAGCTGCTTCGCGATCTGCGGGCTCTGCGGAAGGACGTAGAAGGAGCCCCGCTGGAGCCGGCTCGGGACCGCGAACTCCCGTGCGCCCTCTGGGGTCGGGGACCACAGGAGCGGGGTCTCCACCTCGCAGAACCCCTGGCGGTCCATGGCGCGGCGGATCGCGCCGACGACCGTGGCCCGGAGCCGAAGGTTCGCCTGCATCCGCGGGCGGCGCAGGTCGACGTAGCGGTAACGGAGCCGCACGGTCTCGTCCACGTCCGCCCGGTCCTCCACCAGGAACGGCGGCGGCTCGGCGGCGGCCAGCACCTCCACCTCGCAGTCGCCGACCTCGACCTCGCCCGTCGCGAGCGCAGGGTTCTCCATGCCGGCGGGGCGACGCCGCACCACGCCCGAGACCGCCACGACGTACTCGGTGCGCAGCTCGACCGAGCCGTCGACGACGCACTGGACGATGCCGGTGCGGTCCCGCAGGTCGACGAACGCGAGGTGCTCGCCGTGCTCGCGCCTGCGCGCCACCCACCCGCAGAGGCGGACCTTGGTCCCGACGTCCGCCGGGCCCACCTCGCCGCACATCCCCGTGCGCATCGACGTGGGGCTGGTCATCTCCCGACCTCCTTGCGTAGCGCGTCGAGCACGTCGTCGAACCCCACGGAGCGCTGGGCGCCGCCGTCGCGCAGCGGACGGACGAGCACCGTGCGGGACGCGGCCTCCGCCGCGCCCACGATCAGCGCGACCGCCGCACCCGAGCGGTCCGCGAGCTTCATCTGCGCCTTCATCGACCGCCCGTCGAAGGCGCGGTCGGCACGGAGCCCCGCGGATCGCAGTCGTGCCGTGAGCGCACGCGCGGCATCTCCCCCGCAGACGTCGACGACGAACGCGTCCAACGCCGGCGGCGCGGCCGCGAACACCCCCTCGGCGTCGCAGGCCAACAGGACGCGCTCGATCCCGATCCCGAACCCGATGCCCGGCGTCGGGTCCCCCCCGAGCATCTCGACGAGCCCGTCGTAGCGCCCGCCGCCGCCGATCGCATTCTGCGCCGCCTCCATCGCGTGGCTCGAGAACTCGAAGGTCGTGCGGGTGTAGTAGTCGAAGCCGCGCACGAGCCGGTGGTCCACGGAGAAATCGAGGGAGAGCGACGCGAGCCCGTCCTGCACACGTAACGCGTGGGCGGCACAGCCGTCGCAGAGGTGGTCGACCAGGCGCGGCAGGTCGCCGGTGACCGCCCGGCACTCGGGGCGCTTGCAGTCGAACACCCGCATCGGGTTCGCCGCGAAGCGGTCGCGGTGCTCGCTGCAGAGCTCCCCGCGATGCGCGGACAGGGCCTCGCGCACGAGCGCCACGTACGCGGGGCGGCACGTCTCGTCGCCCATCGACCCGATCCGCAGCGAGTAGCGCTCCAGCCCGAGCGCCCGGTAGAAGGAGTCGGCCAGCCAGATCACTTCCACGTCGAGGTCGGGGTCGGCCACGCCCAGCACCTCGATGCCGACCTGGTGGTGCTGGCGGAGGCGCGCCGCCTGCGGGCGCTCGTGGCGCAGCATGGGCGCGAGGTACCAGGTCTTCCAGGGAGGGACCGGGTGGTGCTGCACGAAGGCACGCACGACCGACGCCGTCCCCTCCGGGCGCAGCGCGAGCAGCTGGCCATCTCGGTCGGCGAACTCGTACATCTCCTTGCCGACCATCTCGCTGGCCTCGCCGAACCCGCGGCGGAACACCGACGCGTACTCGAAGATGGGGCTCTGGACGAGGCCGTACCCCGCACCCTCGACGAGTCCGCGGAAGCGCTCGACGGCCGTCTCGAAGCGCCAGGACTCCGGCCAGATCACGTCCCTGGTGCCGGTCGGGGCGCGCGGCGCCGCGCGCTCGCCGGGAACAGACGCCACGGCTAGGCCTTCTTGCCAGGCAACAGTCGGTAGGCGTCGAACACGCCGTCGAGGTGCTTGAGCGATGCCACCACCGACTGCAGGTGCGTGGGGTCGGCGAGCTCGACCTCGAAGGACATCCGGCTGACGCGATCCGCAGACGTGGCGGTGCGTGCCGCCACGATGTTCAGATGGTGCTCGGAGACGACGCGGCTCACGTCGGCGAGGAGCCGCTCTCGGTCGAACGCCAGCACTTCCACCGTCGCCAAAAAGACCCCCTCTACCCCCCGGTCCCACTCCACCTCGATCAGGCGTTCCTTGGAGCGCTGGAACAGAGCGGTCGCGTTCGAGCAGTCGGCACGGTGGACCGAGACACCCCGGCCCTGGGTGACGAAGCCGAGGATCTGGTCACCGGGCACGGGGGTGCAGCACCGTGCGAGGTGGACCATCACGTCGTCGAGACCCTCGACGTAGAGCCCGGCCACCGGGAGCCTGCTGCGCCGCGTGCGGCGCGCCGTGAGGGTCGCGGTGGTCGGCAGCTGCTCGGGCTCGCCGGGACGGAGCTCCCTCGCCAGGCGCTGGACCACGGACTGGGCGGAGGTCTGGTGCTCCCCGATCGCGGCGTACAGCGCGTCGTTGTCCGCCAGGTTCATCGCGCGGGCGACCTGGCCCAATGCGTTCGAGGCCATCACCTTGTGCAGCGGCATGCCCTCGCGTCGCAGGGCCTTCGCGAGCTCCTCCCTCCCCGCTTCGATCGCGTCGTCACGGCGCTCCCTGCTGAACCACTGGCGGATCTTGTTGCGCGCCCTCGAGGAGGCCACGACCTCGAGCCAGTCGTGCGATGGCGCCGCGGCCGGAGACTTCGACGTGAAGATCTCGACGGTGTCCGCGGAGGCAAGCCGCGTGTCCAGCGGGACGAGCCGTCCGTTCACCCGTGCCCCGATGCAGCGGTGCCCGACCTCGGTGTGGATGGCGTAGGCGAAGTCGACCGGCGTGGAGCGCGCGGGCAGCGCGATCACCTTCCCCTTGGGGGTGAACACGTAGACCTCGTCTTGCTCCAGGTCCAGCTTCAGCGCCTCGAGGAACTCGAGGGGATCGGTCGTCTCTTGGTCCACGTCTGCGATCCGCTGCATCCACGCGATCTCCGACGAGGCGTCCTCTTTCTCCTTGTACCCCCAGTGCGCCGCGATGCCGTACTCGGCGCGCCGGTGCATCTCGTGCGTGCGGACCTGGACCTCGATCGGCTTGCCGTCGAGCCCGATCACCGTCGTGTGCAGCGACTGGTAGAGGTTGAACTTCGGCGTGTTGATGTAGTCCTTGAAGCGCCCCTGCACGGGCGGCCAGATGGCGTGGATCGCGCCGAGGGCTGCCCAGCAGTCCTTCTCGGACGCGACGACCACCCGCATCCCGAGCAGATCGTGGATGTCGTCGAACTCCTTGCCGCGCACCACCATCTTCTCGTAGATGCTCCACAGGTGCTTCGGCCGGCCGGTGACCTCGGCCTCCATGCCCGCAGCAGCGAGCCGCTCGCGGACCGACACGAGCACCCGTGCCAGGTACTCCTCGCGCTGGGGCGCGCGGGCCGCGACCATCTGCTCGATCTCCGCGTAGCGCCTCGGGTGCAGCGTGGCGAACGCGAGGTCCTCCAACTGCCAGCGCACCTGCTGGACACCGAGGCGGTGCGCGAGCGGCGCGTAGACGTCGAAGGTCTCGGTGGCGATCCGCCGCTGCTTCCACTCTGGCATCACGCCGAGCGTGCGCATGTTGTGGAGGCGGTCTGCGAGCTTGATGAGGAGCACCCGCCAGTCGCTCGCCATGGCGAGCAGCATCTTGCGGATCGTGGCCGCCTGCTGCTGCTCCTTCGAGTCGAACTGGAGCCGGTCGAGCTTGGTCACGCCATCGACGATCGCCGCGACGACGGGGCCCAGCTCCTCTTCGATGGCGCGCAGCCCGAGGCCGGTGTCTTCGACGGCGTCGTGAAGGAGGGCGGCCGCCACCGACGGTGCATCGAGGCCGAGCTCGGCCACGATGCCGGCCACCGCCACAGGGTGGGTGACGTAGGGCTCTCCGGAGCGCCGGTACTGTCCCTCGTGCGCGTCGGCCGCCATGTCGGCGGCACGCAGGATCGGGGCGACGTCGGCGTCTGGATGGCGGGCCGTAAAGATCCGGAGCACCGGATCGATCAGCTCGCCGATGCGCCCGGGCTCCGCGTGGGCGGCATCCTCGCCGCCGACGGCTGCCAGCGTCACCATTCCTTCACGCTACTCGTTCCGTCCTCAGCGACGGCGCTTCCCCTTGCCCCCCTTGCGCGCGCGCTGCGCCGGGCGGCGAGCCGGCGCGGGACGCGCCGCGGGCGTGGCGGCCCTCGTCGCAGCGGTTCCCGTCGTCCCC